>JAISGH010000192.1 GCA_031263185.1 Prevotellaceae bacterium
TCGCTTGGACTTGGCGCACAGCAGCTAACCGGCAGGGTGGTAAGCGTGGCCGATGGGGACACGTTTACCATGATTGACACCGCTTACAATGAAGTTAAGGTGCGGCTTTACGGCGTTGACTGTCCCGAAAAGAAGCAGGATTTTGGCCGCCACGCGCAGCTAAAGGCGGCTGAGTACATCGCCGGCAAAGAGGTGCGCGTGGACGTGGTAAACGTTGACCGGTACGGGCGCAAGGTAGGCATAGTGTACGTTTGCGCCGACTCCACGCTGAATGAAATTTTGCTTTTAAACGGGCTGGCGTGGTCGTATGATGAGTATAACAAACTGCACAGGGAACGCTATCAGGCGCTTGAGCGGCAGGCAAAGGCCGCTAAGGTGGGCCTTTGGTCGCAGCCAACGTGGGTAGCTCCATGGGATTACAGAGGCAGCAAGCGCAAGGCGCAAAAATAAATCTTAAAAATAGCAATAACAAATGGCGTTCAACTACCTACATACCCTACAGCTTGCAGAGCAGCTGCAAACCATTGCGCGGGCGCATTACGAGCAGGGACGGCAGGATAGAAGCTACTACGCGGTGTGGCTGCACCACGTGTGGCCTGAGTACCGAATAGCATACAAGACGTTTTTGCGATATTTGAAAATTGACGTGGCGGGGGCGCTGCAATGTCCGGAATAGCTGAAAAACGGATTTTTCGTTTTTTTTTGTAAATTTGTGGCAAAAAAACACGCTATGAAATCAATCTTTAGTACGCCAAAATTTGGCAACCCAAATGTGGTGGTAATACCATCATTTTTTCGACAAATCGTTATTTTTACGCCGTAACCACCGGCGTGAGGTTCGCGAGCACGTACTGCGGTTGGGCGCTGCTGTCGGTAACGGCGGCTTCAAAGGTAAGGGTGTACTCGTGGAGGCCGTCGCGGCGGCGGGCGCGGGCAACGGCTTTTCGGGATAGCCGCCCGTACAGGGCGGGGGTACCCGTCCAGCCGTGCAGCAGGCGGTGAGCCTCGCGCAGGAGGTCGAACACGCGGGCGGCCTTTTCGCGCTGCGCTTCGGGTGCGCCTGCCGACGTGCGGCCCAAAATCATATCTACCACGCGAATTTGCACGGCTACTCTCCCCACTTGCGCCCGCTGCCCCAGGTTGCTGAACTCCGCGCTTTGGAGGTCGATGAGGGCGCAGGGGAACTTCACGGGGGGCGGCCCCTCGCAGAAATCTACCTGCCCCCAGTCAACGTCCACGTGAGCGAACAAGGGGCTGCCGTCGGGCAGGGTTGCCGCGGCGAGGCGGCGCTGAATATCGTCTAACAGCTGCTTCATTTGATAATGTTTTTAAGTTTACGCTCAATCTCTGCCATTACGAGCTTATCCAGCTCCGCGCTGTCGCCTATGAATTGCCGCTGGGGGATAGCGCCGTCGCCGTCGTTGTGGTAGGCGGCGTAGGCTACGTCGCTAAACACGGTAGCGCCGCCCTCGTGCACCTCGTAGTCAATGCTGCGGCTCAGGTTGCGGGTTTTTCCGAAGAGGATTTTGCGCCCTGCCTCCGTTTGCTGCCGCGGCGTTCTGGGCAGGCCGTTGGCTTTCGGCCGGCGGCGGTCAACCTCCTGCCAGGGCGTTACGCTGCGGTTAAGGAAGCCCTGCCGCTGCGCGAAGTTTTCGGTAAAAAATTCGGCGGCGGTTTTGCCGGCGATCTTAGGGGCGGCAGCGTGTACAAACTTTTTCACGTCTACCGACATCTTTGTGAGGCTTTTGGTGAATTGCTCCGGTGTCATTTTTTTACGGTTTAAATGCGATTTATTTGGCGTTTAAAATGTTTTTTGTACCTTTGTGGTGTCGAGAAGACCTGAGCGCTTGCGTGGTTAGTAGGGCACTCGAATAAGGCATTGCGTAAGCAATGCCTTTTTTATGGCCTCTTAAACACAAGTACTTTCCCCTCGTTAATAATGATTATCTCTGTAAGATGCTTTCTATTCTCAATATTCCACTGTTTGCTAACAATGTTCTTAACCTCATCTTCGGAAACATTAGATTTTGTTTTTATTACCGCAACGGTAGATTTTAAAGCCGCCTGCCCTATGTTGTGGCTGATGTTCTTTCGCTTCGACTCCTTAAATTCCACCATCACGCTGCCTATTGCGCTATCCGGGCATTTGCTATCCGAAAGAAATTTTTCACCGTAATATCGCGCTCTCAACCTCTTTTCGTTAAAATTGATTATCGGCAGTAGCCTCACATCCTTATACCCATTCTCCAGCAGCAGCTCTGCAATTTCCCTGTTTCCTACAGCCTCGCCTGCCCTATCTACCAGCCGGTGCTCACGGTATTTTTTGCCAGTTTCGGTAGTTCGCTGCACAAACGCCACCTCATCCGGCAGCTGCAATATTGCCTTGTCTTCTACCCATCCCGGCGCCTTTGGGTTTCGGGCAAAGTAGGGATGTTGGCCTGTTACCAGCTTGCCTGTTTCGGCGGGATTGCCCTCCAGCCCCCTGGCGGGCGGTATCTCTTTTGGCAAGTCGCCTGTTGAGGCGGGCTTATCGGTGGTGCGCCAGTCGCACTTGCAGTTGTACTCGTTGCCGGGCTGGTTGCGCTGCCAAAACGGGTCGTCCTGCGGCAGTATCAGCCCCGCAAACTCTACATGTTCCGGACGCGGATTGGCGCTTACGGAGGGCAGCCACTCAATGTTGGGGTACAGAAATTTTTCATCCTTAAACCGTTCCCACTGCTTAGCGGTTCGGCTGCGGGCTACGAGCGTGTTGTACTCGGTTTGCTGGTGCCCGTTGTAAACGCTAATGCCGGCTTTGGCCAGCTTCACGAAGTCCTCCTTTGAGATACCGCTATTGCGGGCAGCCTCCAGCCGGCGGCAGAGGTCGTAAGTTTTGTACGTTCCGAAGCGCCCGGCATTAATTCGTAACTTTTCGGCCAGCTCTGGGTGCTGCCGGCCAGCGCCAAACACTGTGTTTACGGCCTTATCGAAGCCCCCTGCGTATCGGCTTAGCAGCTGGTCGTTCACGCCGCCGGCGCCTTGCTCGTATATTTTTTCGGCCAGCTCGTTGTCGCCTTTGAGGGCAAGGAACGGGGCGGCGCTGTGGGCGCACGTATGGGCGTGAGCGTGTCCGTGGGCGCAAGGCTGCGCGTACAGCGCTGTCAGGGCTTGTATGTGGGGGAGGATATGCGAGGCCAAAAAATCTTTTGCCCCCGCGCCCGCTACGCCTCCCCCGCCCCGAAAGGGTCTGGCTCGCGCTGCCTTACGCCAGTGATATCTATGTTGTACTTATCAATAAAGTACTGCGGGTTTATCTCATAGTTGTCAAGCAACATCTGCTCAATGTCCCGCATTTGCTCAGGTGTGTACTCGGTGCTGTTGTCCCACTCGAAGCTGTAGCCTTGCAGGGGGAAGCCGTGCAGCAGCATTTTGGGCAGCAGCTGGAAGTTGATGAGAAATTTTAAACGGGTTGCAAACGCCGCTTTCACCTCCTCAAACCCGCGCTCGTGCACCTCACCCTGGGCGCGGCTGCTGCCGTCCTCAAAGGACATAGTTTGCCCCGCCAGCCCAATAGAAATCTCCTTGTTGGCGCGAACAATGCGCTCGTCAAAAACTTTAAAGGTGTCTCCTTTGGCGGTCTCCAGCAGGTCAAGCTTCACGCCGGCGGGGAAAAATCCCCACGTGTTGTTTCCAAAATTCGACAGCATGTTTTCCACTTTAGCGCGGTCGCTATCGTTGCGGGTTTCGGTGGTAGCGTAGATGATAGGTATGCCGAAGCGCTCCGCGAAGTTATCCCAAAAAATCTGCACGTGCTTCTTACTGATGACGTGGGGCGCAACCTTTAGGTACCGTCCCAGGTCGGCAGGCTCACCCGCCTCCACCGTCCACAGCGCAAACGGGCCGGAGCGGTAGGGTATGCCTACGCCGGGTTCGTCGGCCTGGTTGCGGAGGATAACGCCGTATTCGGGGCACACGTTGGCGCGGGGCACGAGCCTTACGCCGTCAAAATACCGCTTGCCGTCCTGCATCACCACGTTGCCCAGCTGAATAACGCTGTTGCCGTAGTACTCAGCGTCGAGCGCGAGGCCCATGAGCTGCCAAAACCACGGCGACTCAAAGATGGCGGTAACTTCGGGGCACTCCTTACCCTCCTTGGTAACCAGCTTAAAGCGGCTCTGCATTACGCCCAGCTTAGTGCGCTCCACTACGCCGGAGGTGTGGGTGTCAATTTCTACAGTAAAATCGTAGATGTTGTACAGGTTAATCCGCTTTGGATTTTCCACGTTGAGGGCCTGCTGGTGGGCGGCCCTCCACTGCGAAATATCGTTCTTGACTAACATTGCGGTTTTCACCTCCAGCTCAGTAATCACCTGCCGGGCGCGCTCTACCAGCTGCGCGCTGCCGTCATTTTTTGCCGCTGCCTGCGGCGCTGTGTACGTTACGGTGTAGCCCATTTTTAATTAATAATTAATAATTGACAATTAATAATCGTTGTTGTTTCGCGGTTCGCTGCTGCCCCAGCTGATGGCGCTGCCGTCGGGTACGCCGTCGGCAGCGGCGGCGGGCGGCAGGTCGGGGTTTAGCTTGCCGTCGGCCACGCGGTTTAGCCAATCCACGGCAGCGTCGTAGCGCTCTTTGGCATGCTTATAAATCAAGTCCACGTTGCTGAGCCGCACGATGTACCACACGGCAATGTTCTTTGTCAGCTCCAGCAGCAGCGGGTTGCGCTCAGCGCCCTGCGCGGCGAATATGGCGTTCACGTCGTAGCGCCCGGCAAGGTAGCTGCGCACCTCGCCCTCGGCGGCGGCAATATTCATCAGCAGAATATCGCTGTCATCATTCGCAATCTCCTGCGCCTGGTAAGCGTAGAGCGCGGTCTTTAGTTCGTCAATTGAAATGTACATGTTAGATTTCAGATTTCAGACTTTTTTTGGCGATGTACAGCGCGATGCGCTCAATATCCTGAATGGTGGTGCCGCGCTTAAAGTACTTGCCCTTGCAGGCAAGCATGTTCTTGATAAGTCGCTTAGGCTTAATGACCACGCGCCCCCCTGCGCTGAGCACGTAGTAGGTGTAGCCGGTAGCTTGCGCCAGGGCGTTTGCTTTTTTTACGGCGTGGAGCGTTTGGCGCTCAAATCCGCCGTGAATAAGGCGGTATGCGGCGCGGCCAATGAGGTTGCGGGTAAGCAGCCAGGCGGCGTAGAACACGCCAAAAACGTGCAGTAATGCTGTGCGAATGTATCTCTCTACTTTGTTCATTTTTAATTGATTTTTAATATAAATTTTTGTGTTGAATTTTTCCATAACTTGGTTTAAATGCGTAGCTCTGTATTTTTTGGTTAAGTATCCACACGGCACCCTCAATGCAGTCGGGGCCGTCGGCGGGGGCTTTGAGCTGCGGAATAAATAGCAGGAACTGCTCAGCGAGGCGTTTCATGTGCGGATTGTCTTTTTCAGCCTCGTTAAAAACGAGCATCCCGTTATGGTTAAGCCCCTCCAGGTTACCCTCAATACGCGCCGCTTTGTCGGCCTTATCACGCGTATCCGGCGTGATGGGTATGTAGCCCTGTGCTGCTCCTACTTCCTGAAATTTTGGAATATAAACCTGCTCGTAGAATGGATTTTGCAGCGTGTTGTTTTCGATGTAGTAAAACACTTGTGTGCGCTCGCGCACGTACTCGCGGACTGCGTAGCACCACATGATGAAATCAGCCGTTTTTGCCTGCTCCAAAAATCCGTAGTATATGTAAAACTTGCCCTCGTAGTGTCCTACCAAGAATGTGGCTTTGTAGGACACTCCTTTTTTTGGCTTATCCTTATTGCTGGGCGATGGGTCTAAGTAGCATACGGCGAAGTCCAGCTTACCCAGCGGGGGGCACTTGCCCCACGTTATTTCTTTGAAAATTTCGCCCTCCGATAGCGGGTTGTTAAAGTATTCTTGCTGCTGCGACCGGGTAGTTATCTTGCTGAGCGCCCTGTCTATTCGCTCCTCGCTGTTTTTTTCGGGCCACGCGCTGCGGCCCTCGCTGTCGCGAATGTTCACCACGTCCCAGCTGTCGGCCATAGCGCCGGCGCGGGTAATGCAGCAATCCTGCGCAATGATGTTGCCGCACCACAGTATGAGGCAATCGTTAGAGATGGAGCGCGTACCGTACACGGCCTGCTCAAACCAATCCCACTTGTGGGCAATGGTGGCGGGGTTGCGCACCTCCTCATCGGTGTCGAAGTCATCCATCAAAATGCAGTCGGGGCGCACGTCATCTATCGTTTTTGTGCCGCGGGGGCTTTGGAGGGCGCCGCAGGCGCGAAAGGTTGCGCCGCCGCGGGTTCGGAACTCGCCGGCCTCCCAGCTGCCAATATTTTTTTGCTCGCCGTAGTACAGGGCAATGCGCTGGTTGGCGTCCAAGTTAGCGCGGTAGGGCTCCAGCAGCCGCTGCGCATTGTCGTAAGAGCTGGATATAAGCAGTACGTTTTTTTTCCTGCCTGTGAGGGCAAGGTAAATCACTACGAACATAGTACAGGTAGTCTTACTCAACTCGCGGCTCCACGACAGCACCTCATACCATTCAGGGTTGCCCACAACGCGCTTAAAAAATTTTTTGTGGAACGGGGCAAATGGGCACTTTGCGGAGGCTGGGAAAAAGAACTTAACCCACTCCTCCACGTTGGCCTCCAGCTGCCGCCGGTGCTTAAGCTTATCGGCCTCCGACAGGGAGACGGTAAGCGCCGTTTCGGCTTTGAGCTGCCGCCGGTACTCGCCCCCATATATCTTCAATTTGCCGCTTGCTGTACTTTTCCATTACCTTAAATTGTCCTTTAAAAATGCGTCGAATAAATCGGATAGCTCTTGCGCCTTAGCAAGGTCAAATGAGCGCAGCCAGTCGAGCAACTTTTTGCTGACGTTCAAAATCTCCACGGCGCCCGTCTCGCGCTCCAGCTTCTCAATGGTAGCGGCGATTTTGTTCATGGCGTCGGCCTCCTTAGCGGAGGGGTAGCGCTTGCCCTTTTCGCGGCTCTCCACGTCCGTGTTGTACTCTGCCAGCTGGAGGTACAGCCGGCGCAATTGCTCTTCGCGGGTGGCGGTAATGGAGACCTTTAGCAAATCCCACTTTTCGTCGCCGTTGGCCCACTTGCTCATGGTAGCCTCCGTAACGCCTACCTTTTCGGC
>JAISGH010000034.1 GCA_031263185.1 Prevotellaceae bacterium
TTTCGTTCTATTTTTGTGCCGTTAGGCACAAAATGTTGGTAGAAATAGATAGCTGTATGATCGGTTTTTCGTGCCGTCAGGTACGAAATGTATATTTTTCTGCCAACATTGTCCTCCATGTAGAGACATGACGAACAACAAATAATGGACGTAAATTTAAAAAATTGCACCCTAATTCTTGACACCCCACCCAAAGGCCGCTACTTCCGGCACCATGCCAAACCCTGCGGGCGGCACCATGACCGGCAACAGCGGTGTTGGCTACGCTCGGATAACGCTAATTCCCTAAAAAATATTGACCTTACCGACGTGCGCAGGGCATGTAGAGACGGGGCGCGCCCCGTCTCTACGAGCGCAGCAATCTGAATTGAAAATCGACGTAGCCAAATACACCCAAAAAACACTCCTTTTTTGCTTTTCTCACAACCTTTTTGTAACTTTCCCACCTTTTTTAATTTTTAAATTCTCGAATTAGCGCAGTATGACACAGGTTTCTACCACAGAGGTTATTGAGTGGGCTAAGCAATTTCTTGCCAAAGCCACCTCAGAGCTAACGCCCGACGAGGTGAAGGAGCAAAAAAAGTTTGCCTCCTTAGTACAAACGCCCGAATACAAAACATTCCTCTCGCGAATGTTGGACGAATCGTCGCAAATACGCGACAACCGCAAGCTCAACAGGCGCGTCAGGCAAATCATCAGGGAATATGGTATCCCCGATTTTTTCAGCGCCTCCGACCGCGCGCTGATTAGGCTGTACATGTCGGGAGGCTTCCTGTTTCCGAGCATTGCCATGCCGATTTTCAAGGCAAAGCTGCGCAGCGAAACCAACAAAATCATCATCGCCGAGGAGCGGCCAAAGCTGACCAAGCACCTCGAAGGCCGCTGGAGGAGCAACATCGGGCAAAACGTCAACCTGCTGGGCGAAGTCGTTCTGGGCGACGGCGAGGCAAGCCGGCGCTACAGCCACTACCTCGAAGCGCTGGAGGAGCCGGACATCAGCTACATTTCCATCAAGCTGTCGGGCATTTACGCCCAAATCCACCCGCTGAGCTACGAGCGCAACAAAAAGGAGCTTGCCGATATGGTGGCTGCCGTGTACCAAAAGGCGATAGACAACTCGTACATTGGCGGTGACGGCAAGGAGCACGCCAAGTTCGTCAACCTCGACATGGAGGAATATAAGGATGCCGAGCTGACGTTTGAGGTATTTACCGAAGTTCTGAGCCGCCCGGAGTTTAAGCATTACTCGGCGGGAATTGTAGTGCAGGCTTACCTCCCCGATGCCTCGAACTTCCAAAAACGCCTGCTCGACTTTGCCAAAAAGCGCTACGCCGATGGCGGCGCTCCGCTGAAAATGCGCTTGGTGAAAGGCGCCAACCTGCAAATGGAAAGCATTGTGTCGTCGCTGCGCGGGTGGCCGGCGCCGGTTTACCCCTCAAAGGTGGAGGTGGACGCCAGCTACCTCCACATTCTTGATACCGCCCTGCAGCCCGAAAACGTTGAGGCTTGCCGCATCGGTGTGGCGTCGCACAACTACTTCAGCATTGCCTACGCCCACCTGCTTGCCGAAAAAAACAAGGTTGCGAAGTACGTTACCTTCGAAATGCTCGAAGGCATGGCCAACAACCTGCCGCGCGTAATGCGGAAGCTGCAAAAGCAAATCATCCTCTACACGCCGGTGGTAAAATCCAACCACTTCCTCAACGCCATATCGTACCTCGTGCGCCGCTTGGACGAGAATACCGGAAAAAACAACTTCTTGAGCTACACGTTCAACCTGAAGATGGACAGCCCGCAGTGGAATTTTCTTGCCAACCAGTTCCTCGAAGCGTACAAGCTGAAGGATACGGTCAACACCGCGCCCTACCGTACGCAGGACAGGAACCAAAAGCCTGCTGCGCCAAAAGACGTCAATACTTTTGCCAACGAGCCGGACACGGACTTAGACCTGCCGCAAAACCGCCGCTGGGCGCTGAACATCCTGCACAAGTGGAGCGGCGAGGTGAACGAAAAAAACTTTGTTGTGCCCGTTCAAATCGGCAACAGGGAGGTGATTACCGAGCACAAAAAATTGTACCGCGACCGTAGCCGCAACGACGAGTTCACGCTTTGCGAAGCCAACCTTTCGTCACCGAAGCAGGTAAAGGAGATTATTGCCGTTGCCGAAAAAGACGCGTCGGGCTGGCGAAAAACGCCGCTCGGCAAGCGCCACGAAGTACTGCGCCGAGTGGCCGAGAACCTGGGCGCCAAGCGCGGCGACCTGATAGGCTGCATGTCGGCAATTACCGGCAAAACCTTTACCGAGGGCGACGTGGAGGTTTCGGAGGCCATTGACTTTTGCCGCTTCTACCCTATCTCCATGAAGCAACTCGAAGCGCTGAAAACGGTATCGTACTCGCCAAAGGGCATTATTCTGGTTATCCCGCCGTGGAACTTTCCGCTGGCAATACCTGTTGGCGGCGTAGCTGCGGCGCTTTCGGGCGGCAACACGGTTATCCTGAAGCCCGCCACCGTTGCCCTGCCGGTGGCGTGGGAGTTTGCCAAGTGCTTTTGGGAGGCAGGCGTTCCCAAGGATGCCCTGCAGGTGGTTTGCCCCGCCGACCGCGACACGCTGGGCTACCTTGCGGCGCACCCCTCGGTGAAGCACGTCATTTTGACCGGCGGAACCGACACCGCTTTTCGCCTGCTGGCCAACAGCCCGCGTACGCCGCTTTCGGCCGAAACGGGCGGCAAAAACGCGATTATCGTCACCGCCAATGCCGACCAAGACCACGCCATACTGAACGTTGTATCGTCGGCTTTCAGCAACGCAGGGCAAAAATGCTCGGCCTGCTCGCTGCTGCTGGTGGACAAAAAAACCTACCACGACGAAACTTTCAAATCGAAGCTCAAGGACGCCGTTACCAGCCTTCACGCGGGGAGCGTGTGGGATACCATGACTTACGTGGGGCCAATGATAGACAACAGCAACGAAAAGCTGCTACACGCCATCGAGCGCCTTGAGGAGGGCGAGTCGTGGTTAGTTGCCCCCGAATTTGTCGACGAAAAGAAGTACATCCTCAAGCCTTCGGTAAAGTGGGGCGTGAAGCCAACAAGCTACACCTTCCGGAACGAGCTGTTTGCGCCGCTCCTCTCGGTGGTGTGCATTGACGATTTGGAGCAGGGCATTGCGTACGCCAACTCCTCGGAGTACGGCCTCACCGCCGGCCTGCAAAGCCTGAACGAGGAGGAGCAGGCGCGCTGGAAAAACAGCATTGAGGCGGGCAACCTGTACATCAATCGTGGCATTACGGGCGCCATTGTACGCCGCCAGCCTTTTGGCGGGATGAAGCGGTCGGCTTTTGGCGGAGGTATCAAGGCCGGAGGGCCAAGCTACGTTTCGTGCTTCGTGGAGTTCACCGAAAACGACCTCCCCAAGGCCGAGCACACAGCGCCCCTGAGCGCTCTGCTCGCGGACGAGAAGGATAAAAACCGCCTGAACTTTGCGCAGGCAAGCTACCGGAAAAGCTGGGACGAAGAATTTTCGCAGGCAAAGGATGTCAGCAACATCTACGGCGAAGAAAACATTTTTCGCTACCTGCCGCTCAAAAGCGTTGGCTTTCGCGTACAGGAAAGCGACAGCCTGACCGACATCCTGCTGACGCTGCTGGCGGCAAGCACAACAAGAACGCCCCTGTTCGTCAGCATTTCGGGCGACAACAAAAACAGGAAATCCGTTGAAAGTGCTGCCAAGCTGCTACCCTCCGGCGTAAAAATCGTTGTGCAGGACGAGCCGGCGTTTGTTGCCGAAATGGACCGGTACGAGCGCATTCGCGCTGCCTCGCCCAACCTGTCCGACGCGGCCTACCGAAAAGCCGCCGACCTCGGCAAGCACATAGCCGGCAGCAGGCCGCTTGCAGAGGGGCGGCTGGAGCTGCTGCACTACCTCAAGGAGCAAAGCATTGCCTACGAATACCACCGCTACGGAAGCATTTTTGGCGAGGAGAAGTAAAAGGGGCGCAGCGAATGTAAAAAATACCGCGCTTGTGGTATTTTTTTTGCCCTAAACCCTAACTCGGAATGTATCCTGATTGGGGTGTATTGCAAATTGTCGCTTTAAATAATCCTGTAGGGATTATCGCTCGGTAGAAAGCACGAATGGTGTCCCTCTTTGTCATTCCGTTAGGGATGCATCCCTAACGGGATGACAACAACCGCCGGAACGTTGCCTTTTCTACCGAGCAATTCATTCCTGCGGAATGAGCAAAAGCGACAATTTGAAATACACCCCCAGATTGTGGGTTCTTTCATCTATAAAAGATTTATTGTACATTTGCTGCCGAATGAAATTTAAGCGGGTGCATTTCAAATTGTCGCTTTAAATAATTCCTACGGAATGAGCAAAAGCAACAATTTGAAATACACCCAATTTAAGTTCATCGAGCATGGTTTGGATAGAAAATTCGTAAGCTAAAAAAATTATGTCAAAAATAGGAGTATTCGTCTGCCATTGCGGCGAGAACATCGGCGCCACCGTTGAATGTGCCCGGGTGGCGGCAGAAGCGGCAAAAATTGACGGCGTGGCCGTCAGCGCCGACTACAAGTACATGTGCTCCGACCCTGGCCAAACGCTCATCAAGGAAGCCATCAAGGAGAAAGGGCTGACGGGCGTGGTGGTTGCCGCCTGCTCGCCGCGCATGCACGAGCCTACCTTTCGCAAAGCCTGCGCCGAAGCCGGATTGAACCCCTACATGTGCGAAATGACAAACCTCCGCGAGCACTGCTCGTGGGTGCACGAAAAGGGCGAGGCTACCACCGAAAAAGCGCTTGGCCTTGTCCGCATGCTGGTCGAGAAGGTGAAGCGCAACAAGCCGCTGGACGCTATCAAGGTGCCCGTTGCAAAAAAGGCGCTGGTGATTGGCGGCGGCATTGCCGGCATTCAGGCGGCGCTGGATATAGCCAACGCCGGACAAAAAGTAATTCTGGTAGAGAAAGAGCCGTCCATTGGCGGGCACATGTCGCAGCTCTCGGAAACTTTCCCTACGCTCGACTGCTCGCAGTGCATCCTCACGCCGCGCATGGTGGACGTAGCGCAAAACCCCAACATCACGCTGCTCACCTACGCCGAGCTGGAAAAGCTGGATGGCTTTATCGGGAACTTCAAGGCAACCATTCGCCTGAAGTCAAAAGGCGTAGATCACAAGAAGTGTACCGGCTGCGGCCTGTGCTCTACCAAGTGCGCTTCGCGAAAAATACCGAGCGAATTTAACGAGGGGCTGGGGCTGCGCAGCGCCATCTACACGCCGTTTCCGCAGGCAGTGCCCAACAAGCCGATTATTGACAGAGCCAGCTGCCTTTACTACAAAAAAGGCAAGTGCAAGGTGTGCGAAAAGGTTTGCCCCACGGGTGCAGTAGAATTTGACCGTGAGGATGAGCTCATCACCGAAGACGTGGGCGCCATTGTGGTAGCCACGGGCTTCAACGTGCTCAAGCCCGATTTTTTCCCCGAATACGGCTACGGAAAGTACAAGGACGTTATCACCGGCCTGCAGTTTGAGCGGCTAGCCTCGGCCTCGGGGCCTACGCTGGGCGAAATCCGCCGCCCGTCGGACGGGACGGTACCCAAAAAAGTTGTGTTTATCGCCTGCGCCGGCTCGCGCGACCCTGCCAAAGGTATTCCGTACTGCTCAAAAATATGCTGCATGTACACCGCCAAGCACGCCATGCTCTACCAGCACAAGGTGCACGACGGCGAGTCGTACGTATTCTACATGGACATCAGGGCCGGCGGAAAAAACTACGAAGAGTTTGTTCGCCGCGCCATCGAGGAAGACGGCGCCAACTACATTCGCGGACGGGTGGCGCGCGTTTACGAAAAAAACGGCAAGCTGATAGCTTGCGGGGCAGATACGCTGCTGGGCGGCAAGCCCGTGGAGGTAGAGGCCGACAT
This sequence comes from Prevotellaceae bacterium, assembly GCA_031263185.1. Taxonomy (GTDB): domain Bacteria; phylum Bacteroidota; class Bacteroidia; order Bacteroidales; family UBA932; genus JAITMY01. The sequence continues at coordinate 5,930 of JAISGH010000034.1, forward strand.
GGTAGTGCTGGCCAGCGCAGGCGTTGCCAGCCAAGGGTCGGAAGAGCTAGCCCAAAAAATGCACGTATCGTACGACGCCTACAAATTTTTTGCGGAGGCGCACCCAAAGCTCAAGCCTGTGGAAACAAACACCGCCGGCATATACCTCTGCGGAGCCTGCCAAGCGCCCAGGGACATCCCCGAAACCGTAGGCATGGCGTCGGGTGCGGCAGCCAAGGTCATCGGGCTGTTCTCGAACAGCGAGCTGACGCGCGAGCCGCTGGTTGCCGCGGTAAACCGCACCGCGCCACCGGAATTTTCTACGTGCGTGGGCTGCTTCATGTGCGAAGCGGCGTGCCCCTACCAGGCCATCGGGCGCGAAGAAATCAAGGATAGGGCCGGCAACGTCATCAAAACCGTTGCAAAAGTCAACCCCGGGCTTTGCCAGGGATGCGGCACCTGCGTATCCTTCTGCCGCTCAAAATCTATAGATATACAAGGATTTTCGAACGAGCAAATGTACGCCGAAGTGGTGTCGGCCATGGCGTAAGCGAAGCGATTAAGAAAGAATGGGAAAATGGGGGGGGGGAAATGGGGGGAAAATGTAGATTTGATACGCTAATGGACGCTTTTGCATATCTAAAAAATCGTATTCCCGTTGTGCTACGCTAAAATGACACCCGACCGACGCTCTATCGCATACCATGTCCACCGCTGATTACTCTTGCTTTGAACAAAACTCCAAAACTCGTCCATTTTTGCTGAAAAACGTATCTCGACCTCCAGCTGTGTGAATTTACATAACTCGCTTACTGTCAGAAAGTAAGGATTTGTATTGACCGTTTTTTTTAATACGGAGCAAACCGTATCCTTACTTATTTTTAACACTCTGCCTATATCGCGAACGCCGCTATTGTTGAGCGTCATTTCGATTATTTTCTCTTTTGTTCCGGCCTGCCATGCCCGATAGCGGTATGCCAAGCGAAAATGTTTTTTGCAGCTGCTGCATTGCCATTTTTGCGTACCGTTGCTTGTCTTGCCCTGCTTAACCAAGTTTTTGCTCCCACAATGTGGACACTCAATCGCTGTCGTATGTATCATGATTACTTTTTTTTACCCACAAAGATAATTATTTATTCTGATAATCCATGACACTACCATTTTTCTAACAAAACAACCTCAGTAGCAAATAATTATATAGAATTTTCTAACCTCATTACCTCATTTTTCAATAACCGTTGTTTTGGTAAGGTAATGAGGTTGCTGGTATACGTATTAATTCATTGCTACTGAGGTTGTTTTGTTAAAAAATTAGGTGAAAATGAGGTCTTCAGCTGACCCACATTCTACCTGTATGCTAGCTTACCGCGCTGCAAGCTATTTTCGTAGCACCTCAAAAAAAATTTAGCCCAAAGATTTATCATGTCATTTTGTGTAATTTAATGCTTGTTCTGTGCAACCCATGAAAAATTCACTTACCTTTGCCGAAGCTTATGTTGAATAGCTTATGTTGATAAGTTAGCTAAAAAAAACGGTAAGCGCTCGCATACGTTTTGCCGAAAGTGCGACGAACGATTTATTCAGAAAAATGCAAAGCAGTGGCTTTAACCTCCAAAATAAAACCCGACCCCGTTTTAGAGCTCATCAAGTCGATGACTAAGGCCGAAAAGCGCTCATTCCGGCTGTACGCAACGCGCATTAGCGACAGCAAAAACGCCAAGTTTATTGCGCTTTTTGACGCTATGGACGAAGTTGCCGCATTTGACGAGGCAAAAATTTTGAAAAAAAGCGGCGTCCCGAAATCGCAGCTGGCCAACGTAAAAGTTTACCTCTACCACCAGCTGCTTACCAGCCTGCGCCAAAGCGGTGTGGATGGCTACGACGACATTTCGCTGCACGAGCAGCTGGATTTTGCGCGCATCCTTTACGCCAAGGGGATGTACCGGCAAAGCCTCAAAATTTTGGACCGCGCCAAGCATCAGGCCATAGGCAGGCAGCAGTTCACCATAGCGCTGGAGATAGTAGAGTTTGAAAAGCTTATAGAGTCGCAGTTCATAACGCGCAGCTCAACAACCCGCGCCGACGACCTTACTACAGAGGTGCAAAACCTGAGCCACACCATACAAAAAGCCAGCGAATTTTCCAACCTCGCCATCCAGCTGTACGCGCTGTACCTCAAGCGCGGCCACGTGCGCAACCGCAACGACATCATGTTTGTGGAGGACTACTTTGCCAAGCATCGCCCCAAGTTCGACGCGCGCCAGCAGGGTGTGTACGAGCAGCTGTACATGAACCTGTCGAACTACTGGTACAGCTACATCCTGCAAGACTTCCTGGCGTGCTACCGCCACACGCAGCGCAACGTAGATATGTTTGCCGAATACCCCATGCTCAAGCAGAGCATGTCGAGCCTGTACTTCAAATCGTTCAACTACCTGCTCGAAAGCCTTTTTTACCTGCGCCACTACTCGCGCTTTAAGGAAGTGCTGGAGGCTGTTCATGTGGAAATAGTCAAAAGAGAGAACATCGTCAACCAAAATGCCGAAATTCTGGCGCGCTCGTTTTACTACGCCAACCGCATGAACCTGCACTTCATGGACGGCAACTTCTCCGACGGGCTGGAAATTGTCCCCGATCTGCTTGAGTTTATCAAGGAAAACGAAAACAAAATCGACCAGCACCACATCCTTGTATTCTACTACAAGGTGGCATGCCTTTACTTTGGCTGCGGCAATTTTAAGCGGTCAATATCGTTGCTCAACAAGATTATCGACACGCGCGACGAGGATGTGCGCTCCGACTTGCAGTGCTTTGCCCGCATCCTGTGCCTCATTGCCACGTACGAGAGCGGCGACGATTTGATGATAGAGTACCAAATAAAGTCAACCCACCGGTTTTTGGTAAAAATGAACGACCTTAACATCGTACAGCGCGAAATGCTGGCCTTTTTGGGGAAGCTCGATACGTTCTACCGCAACGACATCAACGAGCAGTTTCGCGCGCTGCACGAGAAGCTGCTGCTGTACGAAAGCATGCCCTACGAGAAGCGCCCGTTTCTTTACCTTGACCTCACCTCGTGGCTTGAGAGTAAGATGAAAAACGTATCGGTGCAGGAAATTATCCGGCAAAAGTTTATCCGCCGCAGCAGCACGCAGGAGTCGCTGAACATGACAAACGGCGGCATGGCAGGCAACCCGAGAATTTGAAAATCTAAAATGCAGGAGAAGCTTTGGCAAAAGTTGTGATTTATACCGATGGCGCGGCGCGCGGCAATCCCGGCCCGGGAGGCTACGGCGTTGTTTTGATTTCCGGCGTTCACCGCAAGGAGCTGTCGCAAGGCTACGCGCTCACCACCAACAACCGTATGGAGCTGCTGGCGGCAATTGCAGGCCTGGAGGCGCTAAAAACCGACGGCTGCGAAGTTACCATCTACTCCGACTCCAAGTATCTGGTAGATGCGGTGGAGAACAAATGGGTGTTTGCGTGGGCTGCTACAGCTGACTTTAAAGGGAAAAAAAATCCCGACCTGTGGCTGCGCTTTTTGAAATCTTACCGCCGGCACACGGTGCGGCTTGTGTGGGTCAAGGGGCACGCCAACAACCCCAACAACGAGCGCTGCGACAACTTGGCCGTTGCCGCCAGCAAGGGAGAGCGCCTGCCGGCAGATAGAGGATACGTTTTGAGCCGCGAGCAGGGATTGAACTTTTGAGCGAAGCCATAACTTGTAAGTCACCATAATTTATAAATTTATAAGCCACCATTTGTAAGCCACCATTTGTAAGCCACCATACAAAATTTTAGAGATTGTTGAAGCCAACCGAACCACCATATAGCAGCCGCCTTTGCGTTCTTTCGCCCGATAATTTTAAAGATTACGAGCTGATAGATTGCGGCAGCTTTGAGAAGCTGGAGCGCTTTGGGCAGTACGTTACGCGGCGACCGGAGCCAAAGGCGGTGTGGGCGCCAACAATGCCCGAGAGCGAGTGGAGGGCGCTGGCGCACGCCACCTTCCGGCACGAAAAAGGCGCAAGGAGCAACCCCGACGAGCGCGGAGCGTGGACAAAAAAAGCGGGCATGCCCGACCGCTGGCCGGTGAGCTACCGGCACAACGGATTGAACATGACGCTGAGGCTTGGGCTTACCTCGTTCAAGCATGTAGGAGTGTTCCCCGAGCAGGCGGTCAACTGGGATTTTATTTACGGCGCATGTAGCCGGCTAAAGAAGGAAGCAAAGGTGCTCAACCTGTTTGCCTACACCGGCGGCGCCTCGCTTGCGGCGCGCGCAGCAGGCGCCGACGTTACCCACCTCGACTCGGTAAGGCAAACGGTAACGTGGGCAAACGACAACATGCAGGCAAGCCGCCTCGACGGTATCCGCTGGCTGGTGGACGACGCGCTGAAGTACGTGCAGCGGCAGGCGCGGCGCGGCGCAAAGTACAGCGGCGTTATACTCGACCCGCCGGCGTACGGCCGCGGCCCCGACGGAGAGCGCTGGCTGCTGGCCGAAGGTATTTTGGAGCTGCTGAGCGGAGTAGAAAAAATACTCGAAAGCAGGAGTTCATTTTTGGTGCTAAACCTTTACGCCTTGGGCTTCTCTTCGGTGGTTTGCGATACGCTGGTGAGTAGCGTTTTTGGCCGTCCGGCGCAGCGCGAGAGCGGAGAGCTGGCGCTGAAAGATAGGTTCGGAAAGCGGCTTCCGCTGAGCGTATTTACTCGGTTTGCGAGGCTGCCATAGGGCAAAAAAATCTCCGTGGCAACCGTCTTTGGTCGGTTTCACGGAGATTTCAAAACCCAATCATGGCAAATAATTCGGTTTATCTATGGTAAAAGATTGCTGTTTTTTTGCATACATTGAGGCTATAAGCGCCTTACAGGCTTGCCGACGTTTTTTTTTCACCTACCTACAAATATACAAAATCTATTGGTGCGATGTTCACAACTTGTTTACTTACCCTCATTTTTAACTTTTTTATTTTTAGATGATTTATAGTTAGCCTATTATGATTTGTATGATGCGCTATAAAAAATCAAGATCTGCTATTTTTTCATAAAATAACAGATGTAACAAAGTATTATTAGCAGAAATGATTACCTTTGCACCCTTTATTACTTCAGAAGTAAATTCTGACTCCGTAGCTCAGTTGGTAGAGCAAATGACTCTTAATCATTGGGTCGAGAGTTCGAGCCTCTCCGGGGTCACCGGCGTAAGAGCCTTTCGATGCCAACGCTCAAGCGGGATGCAGCAAAAGTATCCCGCTTTTTTTGTGCCCAAATTTGAAAATTATTTTTCAAATTTGGAGAATTTATTCTAAATTTGAGGCCAAATAATGTACCGAAAATGTACCTGTATTCAAGCCGAAAATGGTAATCAAACTTTGCATACGCCGAGCCAAAAAGCGGACAGATGGGAGCTACTCTCTCTACTTTTCTTTTGCCGATGGCGGCAAGACTCGCTATCTTGCCTCTGGCGTAACAATATTAACGCCCAAAAACTTCAAGAATGGGCAAATCACAGGCGAACCTAACGCCAGCTACAAAAACGCAAAGCTCAACCAGCAGCTGATAGATTTCCAGAAGGTATATGATAATTTGCCGTTACATCTCAAGCATGCTAAGCTCGATACCATCGTGAGCGCGCTAAGAACTCCCAAGGCAAATACGCTTTCATTTCGCGAGTATGCACAGAAAATTATAGACCGCTACAAATCGCAAGGTAAAGGGAGCTGGAGCGTAAAAGAACAAGCGTTGAACAAATTCACGGCCACACATGGAAATTTGCCGCTTGAATTGATAACCAAGGCAACCATCATGAAAGTGATGGAAGACATGCAAAAAACAATATGCGACACAAGTATAGGTATGTACCTCCGAGAGATAAGAGCAATATACAACATGGCTGTAGGTGATGAGCAGCTTGCCCTGGTGGACACGCATCCGTTTAAAGGCATTAAAATTCCGAAAGGGAGGAAGCGCGAAGTAGCTCTTACTGCTGAGAACATACAGGCAATACAAAAGATTATTCCGAAGTATAAACCGGAACAAATAGCCAAAGATATGCTGATGATCATGCTCTGCCTTGGCGGCATTAACATGAAAGATTTGGTTACGCTTCCTCCGGCAGAAAATGGACGTGTTTTCTACTA
>JAISGH010000061.1 GCA_031263185.1 Prevotellaceae bacterium
GCGAAAAATCTACCGAAAAGGCAAAGGAGCTGCTAAAGGCGCAGTGCGACCTAATCCGGCAGGTAGACGAGTTCCGGCAGGTAGAAATTATTCCGGACGTTGACATGATGTAAAGGAAATTAGAATGTTATAAATTTTTGTTATGTACTAATGCCACATCACTCATCAAGTGTCGGATAAAATTGGGCATTCAACCCGCAGGGTTGAAGGTGATTAACCCCCAATGAAGCGAAGCGATTGGGGGGAGATGAACGGCATGTACTAAATCACATTTAAATTTTAAGCTACTATGACACGCTACGGAAGCGTTATCAGGATACGTCCGGAAAAGTTGGAGGAGTACAGGAAGCTGCACGCCGCAGTATGGCCCGGCGTGCTGAAAGTGATTTACGATTGCAACCTGCGCAACTACAGCATTTACTACAAAGACGGCCTTTTGTTCAGCTACTACGAGTACGTAGGCAGCGACTACAGCGCCGATATGTCAAAAATGGCCTCAGACCCCGAAACCCGGCGCTGGTGGGACGTGTGCGAGCCGTGCCAGCAGCCGCTCGAGACCTGCGCCGACGGCGAGTGGTGGGCTTCGATGGAGGAAATTTTTCATGCGAGCTGAGCATGAGCCTTCTCCGGCAACTTTTTTCCGGCAACCTTCCCCGGCAACCTTCCCCGCTTTTGGCTGCCAAACCGTATTTTCGGAACATCACAAAGGCACAAAAAAATTACAGCCTGAAATGCGCCCCCTGTGCGCCTTGCAGGCATATTTTTTGTATCTTTGTGTTTTCGTACCCGAAAAAAAACATGAAATGGCATCCGAAGACATCATAAAAGATATTACATCAAGCGATTACAAATATGGATTTACTTCTGACATCGAGAGCGAAGTTATTCCCAAGGGGTTGAGCGAAGAGGTTGTGCGGCTTATTTCGGCTAAAAAAAATGAGCCGGAATGGCTGCTTCGCTTTCGCCTCGACGCCTACCGGCGCTGGCTGGGTATGCAAATGCCCGAGTGGGCGCACCTGCAAATTCCCGAAATCGACTATCAGGACATCATCTACTACGCGGCGCCCAAGCCCACCGTAACAAAAAAATCAATGGACGAGGTTGACCCCGAGCTGCGCGCTACGTTCAACAAGCTGGGCATTCCTCTTGAAGAACAAAAGGCGCTGGCAGGCGTGGCGTTTGACGCGATAATGGACAGCGTGTCGGTCAAGACTACGTTTAGCGCCGCGCTGGCCGAAAAGGGCATTATTTTTTGCTCGTTCGGCGAAGCTGTGCAGAAGTACCCTGAGCTGGTGCAAAAGTACCTGGCTTCGGTAGTGCCCGTGGGCGATAACTTTTTTGCGGCGCTCAACTCTGCCGTTTTCAGCGATGGCTCATTCTGCTACATTCCTGCCGGCGTAAGGTGCCCTATGGAGCTGTCGAGCTACTTTCGCATTAACGCCAGAGGCACGGGGCAGTTCGAGCGGACGCTTATCGTGGCGGAGGAGGGCAGCTACGTGTCGTACCTTGAGGGCTGCACCGCCCCGCAGCGCGACGAAAACCAGCTCCACGCCGCCGTCGTTGAGATTGTGGTGATGAAAGACGCGGAGGTAAAGTACTCTACCGTGCAGAACTGGTACCCGGGCGACAAGCAGGGGCGCGGCGGCATCTTCAACTTTGTCACCAAGCGCGGCATCTGCAAGGGCAGCAGCGCCAAGCTCTCGTGGGCGCAGGTCGAAACGGGGTCGGCCATCACGTGGAAGTACCCCAGCACTATCCTTTTGGGCGACAACTCGTCGTCGGAGTTCTACTCGGTAGCAGTAACCAACAGCTACCAGCAGGCCGACACGGGTACTAAAATGATTCACCTGGGCAAGAATACCAACAGCCGCATCGTGAGCAAGGGCATATCGGCCGGATATAGCCAAAACTCGTACCGCGGCATGGTGAAGGTGAGCAAAAACGCTGTCGGAGCGCGCAACTTTTCGCAGTGCGACAGCCTGCTGATTGGCGACAAGTGCGGTGCGCATACCTTTCCACGCATTGAGGCGGACAATTCGTCGGCGATGGTAGAGCACGAGGCTACTACCTCCAAAATCAGCGAAGACCAGCTGTTCTACTGCAGCCAGCGCGGTATACCCACCGAAGACGCCGTGGGACTAATCGTGAACGGATACGCCCGCGAGGTGCTTAACCGCCTGCCCATGGAATTTGCCGTAGAGGCGCAAAAGCTCCTGCAGATAACCTTAGAAGGAAGCGTGGGCTAAGGCAAACTACAACATAACATTCTCTCTAATTCTGTATTTCTGTATTTCTCTATTTCTCTAATTCTCTAATTCTGTATTTCTGTATTTCTCTAACATACTATGCTTTTACAGGTAACAAACCTTCACGCTGCCACCGGCGGTAAAGAAATTCTCAAGGGAGTAAACCTTGCGGTGAACGCCGGCGAGGTGCACGCCAGTATGGGGCCTAACGGGTCGGGCAAGAGCACGCTGGCGGCGGCGCTGGCGGGTAACCCCAGCTACGAGGTTACGCAGGGAGCGGCAACGCTCAACGGAAAAAATCTGCTCGACATGCCGCCCGAAGTGCGCGCCCGCGAGGGGTTTTTTCTCAGCTTTCAGTACCCGGTAGAGATTGCCGGCGTGAGCAACGCCAACTTCATGAAGGTCGCGCTGGCGGAAAGGCGCAAGCATCAAGGCTTGCCGGAGCTCTCGCCGTCGGAGTTTTTGCAGCTCATGCGCCAAAAAATGGCGCTGGTAGAAATGGACAGCGCTTTTGCCTCGCGCGGCGTAAACACAGGATTTTCGGGCGGCGAAAGAAAGCGCAACGAAATTTTCCAAATGGCCATGCTTGAGCCAACCCTCGCCATACTGGACGAAACCGACAGCGGCCTCGATATTGACGCGCTGCGCATCGTGGCAAATGGCATTAATGTACTCAAAAATAAGGATAACGCCGTAATTCTCATTACCCACTACCAGCGGTTGCTGGACTACGTTGTGCCCGATTGGGTGCACGTGCTTTATCAGGGAAAAATCATAAAAACAGGCGGCAAAGAGCTGGTGGCTGAGCTGGAAGAAAAAGGCTACGACTGGCTCAAGTAGTAGAGTTTATGCGCCGTCCCGTAGAGCCTGTCCCGAGCGTAGCCGAGGGGGACGGAACATCGATTAACAACACGTTGCACGTCATTTTTTACCCATATTCCGTCCCCCTCGACTACGCTCGGGGCAGGCTCTACGGGACGGGTGTGCAAACCTACGTAATTTCTTCTGCTGATTTTTGCTGCAAAAAGAAGCATAATTCGCAGAGTAGCAGGGCATCCGGAACGGATGCAATCTTGGTAGCCCGACGCTTTAGCGTCG
>JAISGH010000043.1 GCA_031263185.1 Prevotellaceae bacterium
ATTGGGGGGAGGATTGGGGGTTATTCATATTCAACCTTTCAGGTTTAACACCCAAATTTATCCGACATTTGATGAACGACACGACACTACGCCTGCGGCGTGATACGACAATTTGAAATACACCCCATTTCAGGTAGCGATTTCAGCGGCTGCCCGCCTCCTGCTTTTTGCCGCTGCCGCTTTGCTCTATGAGCTTTTGCAGGGCATACATTTCGTCGCGATGCGAGGCGGCGGCAACAAAGTCGAGGGCTTTGGCGGCGGCCTCCATAGCGTTTTTTTCGCGGCTTACTGCTTTTTGCAGCTCGGGCACGTTCATGTACTGCAGCACGGGGTCGGCGGCAACGCTGATCTCCACCGGCTCGGCGTAGTAATTTGTGGCGGGCTTGAACTCTTCGCCCGAAAGAATGGCGCGGTTGCTCTTAATTACCTGCTTGGGTGTGATGTTATTTTTTTCGTTATACGCCAGCTGCTTTTCCCGGCGTCGGTTGGTTTCGCCAATTGTCTGCTCCATAGACTGCGTCACCTTGTCGGCGTACATGATGACTAAGCCGTTCACGTTGCGCGCAGCGCGTCCGGCGGTTTGCGTAAGCGAGCGCGTGTTGCGCAGAAATCCCTCCTTGTCGGCGTCGAGAATGGCCACCAGCGACACCTCGGGCAGGTCCAGCCCTTCGCGCAGCAGGTTTACCCCCACCAGCACGTCGAACATCCCCTTGCGCAGGTTCTCCATAATCTGCACGCGCTCCAGCGTATCAACGTCGGAGTGGATGTAGCGGCAGCGAATTTGCGCCTTTTCCAAAAATTTGGTCAGCTCCTCCGCCATGCGCTTGGTGAGCGTAGTAACCAGCACGCGCTCGTCTTTTTCGGCGCGAATCAGAATTTCTCCAATCAGGTTGTCAACCTGATTGTAGCTTGGGCGCACCTCTATAACCGGGTCGAGCAAGCCGGTTGGGCGTATGAGCTGCTCGATAATTACGCCGTTGCTTTTTTTCAGCTCGTAATCGGCGGGCGTGGCGCTGATAAATACCGACTGCCGAATGAGCGTTTCGAACTCCTCGAACTTGAGCGGGCGGTTGTCTATCGCCGATGGCAGGCGAAAGCCGTACTCCACCAGATTTTGCTTGCGCGAGTGGTCTCCGCCGTACATGGCGTGCACCTGCGGCATGGTAACGTGGCTCTCGTCCACCACGAGCAGGAAATCTTTTGGGAAGTAGTCAATGAGGCAAAAGGGCCGCGAGCCGGCGCTGCGTCCGTCAAAGTAGCGCGAATAGTTTTCTATGCCGGAGCAGTATCCCAGCTCCCTCATCATTTCCATATCGTACTCCACGCGCTGCTTGAGCCTTTTTGCCTCCAGCGTTTTCCCTATGGATTCAAAAAACTTGCACTGCTTCATCAGGTCATCCTGAATGTTGTTGATGGCAGCGTACAGGCGCTCCTTGGTGGTTATGAAAATGTTGGCGGGGTAGACCCTCACCTCCTCAAGGCGCTCAATCAGCCCGCCGTTGACAGGCTCAAACATTTCGATTTTTTCCACCTCGTTTCCGAAAAAAACGAAGCGGTAGGCAAAGTCGCCCTGCGCGGCGTGTACATCCACCGTATCGCCCTTTACGCGAAAGGTGCCGCGCTTGAGCTCAACCTCGTTGCGCGAGTAGAGGCTGTCCACCAGCGAGTAGAGCAGCTTTTGCCGGCTCAGCTTTTGCCCCACCTTCACGGAGATGGTGTTGCTGTGAAAATCGTCGGGGTTGCCAATGCCGTAGAGGCACGACACGCTCGAAACAACAATCACGTCGCGCCGCCCCGACAGCAGCGACGAGGTTGCGCTCAGGCGCAGCTTTTCGATTTCGTCGTTTATGGCGAGGTCTTTTTCGATGTACGTATCGGTGGTGGGGAGGTAAGCCTCGGGCTGGTAGTAGTCGTAGTACGACACGAAGTACTCCACGGCGTTGCGCGGAAAAAATCCTTTGAACTCGCCGTAGAGCTGCGCCGCCAGCGTTTTGTTGTGGCTCAGCACCAGCGCAGGCCGCCGGAGCTGCGCTATTACGTTGGCTATGGTAAACGTTTTGCCCGAGCCGGTAACCCCCAGCAGCGTGTTGTAGGGCGTACCGCTGCGCAGCGCCTCCACAAGCTCTGCAATAGCTGTTGGCTGGTCGCCGGTGGGCTGATATTCGGAGATTAGTTCAAATTCCAAGAAAAAGTCAATCTAAAAGAGTTGTCTGCTGTCAAAGTTACCGCTATTTCTCTGCAAATATATAAAACTTTATTCCACTCCACAAAAAGCGCCCGCTATGTGGGTGCATTTCAAATTGTCGCTTTAAATAATCCCGTAGGGATTATTCGCTCGGTAGAAAACACGAATGGCGTTCCTCTTTGGCATCCCGTAGGGATGCATCCCTACGGGATGCCAACAGCCACCGGAACGTTGCCTTTTCTACCGAGCGATTCATTTCTACGGAATGAGCAAAAGCGACAATTTGAAATGCACCCGAAAAAATCGGCTAAATCTTTTTTTGAGGCGCTATGAAAATTTCATTTTGAGTCTTTCCCTCCCTCCTATCGTCATTCCCGCGAAAGGTTGCCCTACATTCTAGTAGCTTCTATGCCGTGCAAAGTATAGCTATTTATTCTACGCTTGGGGTTTCACTTGGACTTTCTCCTCCCAAGGAAATCACCTTAAACTCCACCCTCCGGTTGAGCTTCTTACCTCCAGTAGTTTTATTGGGAGTAATAGGTTGCGTATCTCCGTAGCCTTTGGCAACCAGCCTGTTTTGCTCAATTCCTCTACCTACGAGATAATCTACCACGCTTTGGGCGCGCTCCTGCGAAAGCCGCTGGTTAGTTGCCTTCTTACCGGTGTCGTCCGTGTGGCCGGATACTTCAATTTGCAGCGTAGGATGGTAGATCATCAGGCGGTAGAGCGGCTCCAACTGCTTGTAAGATTTTGACTTCAACGTCGCTTTGGCGTTAGCAAACAGGATATTCCGGAGGTAAGTTTTCATTCCCACCCTTACGCTATCCGTAGGGAAGGCATCGTACCCTTTCTTGGCCAGTAATTTGGCTTCTTTTGATTTAGGTTTAATACCTTTTTGGGCCTCTGCTACAGCTTTCAGGTATTCCTTGCGCAGCTTATCTTTCTCCTCATCGCTCAGAATTTTACCGTAGTAGTTGACGAACAAGATATCATATACGCCCGGCTCGGTTTCCCTTTCGGAAGAATAGTAGGCATGACTTGGATTACCCTGCACCGGGCTGTAGTAAATATCGTCGTTTGCCGTGTTGATGGGGTAGCCCAAATTTACAGGTTTGCCCCAGTCTGCAAGCGCATCTACGTACTCCGAGCGGTAGATATCAAACTTACCAAAGCCCTTATGTCCGTTGGAAGAAAAGAAGATTGTAGCGCCGTCGGGAAGTATCGAAACGGAAATTTCGTCATTTTCAGTATTAACTGTGGGGCCTAAGTTGGTCAGCTTACTCCAAACTCCTGTTCCAACATCGTAGCGAGTTTGCCAAATGTCGTATCCTCCATGCCCTCCTCTTTCTCCATAATCGTTCATGCTCAGGTAAATAGTTTTTTTATCTCTGGTTATTGCCAGCGAGGAGACAGGATGGTCTTTCATCAAATCCAGCTTGTAGCGTTTCTCCATGGGTGTATAGTTCGCTTTTCCACTCATCGACATCTGCGCAGAGGTAGCAGCGTCAAACAGAAAGATATCCTTGCTGCCGCGGAAGACGAAAACATCTTTTCCGTCGGATGATAGCCCCAATACGCTTTCATGGTAGCGCTTGTCGCCGGTCATGACCTTGACATCCCATCGGTTGTTGCGGTACTGAGCTATGCAGACACGGTCCATTTGAGTCTCTCCCTTTGTACTTCCACCTTTCTCGGGGCGAGGCGAGGTAAAGTAGATCACATCTTCGGTATTGTTAGGATAAACGTTGATGTTTGAGTAGTTGGTTCCATTGACATCTCCGCCTAATTTGGTTATGATTACCGGATCGGGAGCGGATTTTCGCTTAATAGCGTACTCGCAGGACCTTATCTGCTTGTCAATGAGCGCGGCTGCCCCTCCGCTGCCCTGCCCCGGATCTTTCAGCGATTCTCGATACAAAATCAACGCCTCTTTGTACTGCCCCTGCTGGTGGAGGCCTACTGCTTTTTTGAAGGTAGCGCTTAGGGACTGCTCAGAGTCTAACGGTTGCGCGACAAGGCATATGCTACTCGAAAGCAAAATCAACTGTAAAATAGTTTGCTTGGCAAGAAAAAATTTTTTCATAATCATAATCTATAAAATTACAACAAAGATATTCAAATTCTGATTTAGCGTTGCATCACTCACCAAGCGTCGGATAACTCTCAAATCCGATTGGGGGGTGATGAATGACATGACATTAGTACTGAAAATAGTGCACGTTGAACATACGTTCGTTTCGCTTGGTAACTCTCTTATTGAACGTCAAACCTATCCGCACCGTAACGCCAAATGAGAGAAAATAGTTCGATTTGACGCTATTGGCCGATACGTTTGCCGCAGGGTTGTAGCGTAGCTGGTAAGGCCTCTCCGGATTCGGCAGCGGCTCATACTCCAGCATAACGGGGGAAACGCTACCAATGACGCTGTGGATGCTATACTCTCCAAAAATTCCTGCATACAATACATGCCGGGGTGTTAGCTGCTGCGTAACCCCGGCTTCAAGGTAGGCAACGCTGCTAAAACCCAAGTTCAACACGGAGGTGATGTTATTATCTATTTCAATTCCCCAGCCGTAATTCTCTATAGGCGCCCCAGCGTCTATCGGTACATTTTCCTCGGCCAACAGCGCGCTGGTTGTCACTTTTTTGAGGCTGGCATCGCTACTTCCCATAACCGCATATCCCACTTTGAAGCCTGCAGAAGCGTACCAACCTAAGTAATCGTTGGCGGGAAATAATGCTCCCGCATACTCGAACAGCACCGGCACCTGAAGGTAGAACGCGGACTGCTGAGCAGTGTAGCTTTCCACTTTGCTTGTGAAGTCAAAATAGTCGTAAGCTTTATCTTCTGCGCCCCACTCCCACGCTTCGGGATAAGGTACCCTTGAAGTTTCGCTGAGCTCTGACGATCCCGTTGTGCTCCGGTAGTAGTTGCCCTGTAGCCCTGTACGAATGCTCATGTTTTCGTTGAAGTGTAAGGAATACCCTACTCCTCCGCCAAAACCCATACCGAAGCGATTGTCCTGCGATGGCACCGGCGCCAAACTTGAGGATAACATGTTAATGCTGCCCCCCCATTCGTGGTAGTACTTGCCAGCAGCAGCAGCGGAAGCGCTCCCAAGCAGCGGTATAAACCCGAAAAAAATTATTCTTTTGAGAAAAATCATAACTTATCACTTACTAAACTCAACCGTATCAAGCTGCCTGACAGCTCTAAATTTTGAGACTTTGAGGTTTTAAACATTTTATTTTTTTTTAAGATTTCTATCTTGAGCACTCTACTCCGAAGCTAATTACAATTGGTAATCATCCTAATTTCACCATATACAGCGAATAAGCTTCATTCCGAAGCTGTTTTCAAGTTTTTCTGCGTCTAAACTCGCTTACCGGCTATTCGGCTACTCATGATGCAGCAGTGCGTGTATAATGAACGTGCTGTAGCAGGAGCGTAATGCCTCGTACATACCGCATAAAATAAAGGGTAGCCCTTGTTTTGAACAATTCATCAACACCTCGTCAACAAGTCATTTTAAAGACTTTGGTACTAAACTAACAGCGCAAAGGTATGCATTTTTTCATTACTAACAAAAAAGCCACAGGCACGTTGGACTTTTTTTGTTAATAAGTTTTGCCATCGTGGCGTAAAAGTGAATATTTGCTATCCACTTTCTTCTGTAAATCACATTTTCAGCTGCACAAATAGCCACTCCAGTTTTGCGCCTGCGCCATCAGGATTGCAAGGTAAAACAGCTAAAAATTACATGAGCAAATAAACTCTTAAATTCTGAATTCTGAATTTTGAATTCTGAATTCTGAATTTTGAATTTTTGACGGCGCAGGCCAATTCAAAATTCAAAACGCTTTTATACTGTGCGCGAGATGGTTTTGTGCATCATCATGTAGAGACGGGGCGCGCCCCGTCTCTACGAATTGCTGCAACCTTCCTGTAACTTGCAAGCAGGAAGCAATACACAAAACCATGCCGTGCGAAGTATAATTGCAACGTCGGGTGCGCGTTTGCCGTCCCGTTAGGGCAATGCTATTAAGCTAAGCTTTTCGTTGTTGAGGCCTCACTCCCGGCCCCTCTCCGAAGAAGAGGAGAGTCGGTACACGAGGGTAGCTGCTGCGGCTCTGCTCCCCTCTTCTTGCGAGAGGGGCGAGAGGGGCCGGGGGTGAGGTCTCTATAAAATTCGCAAGTTGCCTTTCGGTCTGTCGCAGCTTAGCTTAATGACATTGCCTGTTAGGGACGGAATGTTGGTAGAAAACCCTATTATCCCCCCGTTTCTCCGCCGTCCCGTCAGATAGCGCCCCATTTGGCGCCCTTCACCGGTGCAGCAAAGCCATTCAAAAAAAAATGATGCCGGATGGCCTGAGAACAATGCACAAAACCATCCCGCGTACAGCATAAATTTCGGGCTGCTCAACGCCCAATCAATACTTTCTGTACTGCGTACAGGCATAAAGATAGCTTTGCACCGATGAAAGCTAAAAGTGAGCAACCATAATATTATTTGCTTGCTCTTCAAAATAAAAAGGAATAAAACATTGCAAATATCGAAAAAATTACATGTAACGCGGAACGCTGCATTACGTAACTCGCTGAGCAGTGTGTGTGTGTGTGTGTGTGTGTGTGTGTGTGTGTGTGTGTGTGTGTGTGTGTGTGTGTGTGTGTGTGTGTGTGTGTGTGTGTGTGTGTG
>JAISGH010000074.1 GCA_031263185.1 Prevotellaceae bacterium
GTGAAAAGGCGACCGCCTGTTGCTTCCAACGCCGGAGGCGTTTTCCGTAAATAACCCCCAGCTTTAGCTGGGGGAGAGGTCGACACCTCTGGCACTCAACCCCGTAGGGGTTGCCCCCACATGCCGTGTATGTTTTTTCCCCGAATTCACGGGCAACCCCTACAGGGTTGTTCGCAGTACCCTCATCTTCGCACCCCCAGATAAATCTGGGGCAGATAAATCTGGAGGTTATGCACGGAGAACGCCTCCGGCGTTGGGAGCGACCGCTTTTTCACGCAGCCTCCGAAGGAGAGGGGAGCAGCAGCGCCGCAGCTCTTCCACCCCTCCACTCTTCCCTTAGCGCCGTCATTCCGAGCGCAGCGAGGAATCTCCTCTTCACATCCACCGCCCCAATTGTGCCCCGCCTGCGAGGTTGTTTTGTTAGAGAAACCAACTCACCACGCTATTTTTGCTGATGGTGGGTAGCTGTTTACATACAAAAAGCGTGTAAACTTTTTTGATATTGGTTTACACGCTTTTTGTTGTCTAACTTTCTTGAAAAGCTATGAAAAAAGCTATCCGTAAAGATTTGAAATAGCATACATTGGGTAAATGTCAATATCGGGCAGCTGTCCAAAATTTTCGAGCGAAGTGCGCACGCCACGCTGAATTTTCTTTTCTTTCATAAACAGCCGCAAGCTTTGCATCGCGCCCTGTGTGCCTGCTTTTACCTCTATCGGAATGATTTTCTCGCTTTTTTGAAGCAGAAAATCAACCTGTGCGTCTCCTTTACTTTTGCCTCGCTGCCAGTAGTATAGCGAACTTGGATTGTAGCAAGACGAATTTTTTAGCAGCTCCAACCCGACAAAAATTTCAGCAACAGCGCCGCGGTTGACTGTTTTAAAATCGCTTGTAGCGAAAATCTGCGACATGTCAAGCCCCAAAACTTGCTGTAAAATGCCGGTATCGAGCAAAAACATTCGCTGAAATTTGTGATTTACCTCTGCGCCAAGCGGAATGCCGTTTGCTGCCGTATGCGTAACCGGTATAACCAAGCCCGCCATTACAAGCATTTCCAGGGCCTGTTTAACCTGCGCGTTGCTTGCCTGCACCGCTGCTTTTTCGTACACAAATTTTCCTTCCGCCTGATTTGCCACCGACTCAAAAACTTCGCTCAACCGCGTGAGCGGAGCTCGTTTACGGTACTTGGCAAAATCATTTTTCAACGCCACCATCAAGCTGCTTAAAACCGTCTGTGTTTGCAGCAAGTCGTTAGTTCTGACGTATGTAGATACTGCTTCGGGCATTCCGCCGACAACCAAAAATGTTTTTAAGTGATTTGTAATCAAATCATTCAGGACATCGTTGAGCGGCTCTGCGGGGCCTGCCTTGCGGTATGCTTCAACCTGCATTGTATTTCCGAGCGCAAGCATAAATTCCTCAAACGAAAACGGATACATAAACATTGACGTAATGCGGCCAACGCCAAAAGAAGGAATTTCTTCGAGCGCAAATTCGAGCAACGAACCGGCTGCGACAACGTGCAATTCGGGATATTTTTCTTTAAAATATCGCAACTTTGAAATTCCAGGAATACATGCCTGAATTTCGTCGAGGAAAAGCAGCGTTTCGCCAGCCACAATCGGTTGCTGCAAAGCATACGAGAGCTGTTCGCAGATCTTTTGCGGCGAAAGCGAGCGTTCAAAGTAAACATGCAGGTCTTTGCGGTCGGCCAAATCTACCTCAACATAATTTTTAAACGACTTGCCAAGCTGCCTGACTGCCTCAGTTTTGCCTACCTGACGCGCTCCGCGAAGTAAAAGAACTTTACGGTTCCACGCCTTTGCCCACGCTGCTAATTCGGCGTCAATTTTTCGCGAAAAATAGCTTTTTTCTTCCATTACTATCTTTTTATTTTGACTGATTGAAAATCAGGTATAAAGGTAATACTTTTTTTTGAAACAGAAAAATCTGTACCCAAAAATCAGGATAAAATGCAATTTTCTGTACCCGAAAATCAGGCCAATTCATGAAAAACTGTACCCAAATCTTTTTTCGTGTAAACCAAAATATGTCAAAGAACGTTCCCTGTTTTTTTAGCAGAACAGGAAGCTGCTACTATCCGCTCCGGATGTTTGAATTCTTGAATTTTTGAATTCTTGAATTTTTGAAATTTCTGCGCAACCTCATTTCAACCTAATTTTTCTAACAAAAACAACCTCAGTAGCAGCAGATTAATATATGTATAGCATTACCTCATTTTTTCGCTTGGGTAGCAGCGTTGTGAAGCAAAATGAGGTAATGAGGTTACGCTACAACTGTCAATTATTAATTATTAATTATTAATTATTAATTATTAATTATTAATTATTAATTATTAATTGCACGTTCCTCCTTTTGTAGCGCCGGTTATCCTTGCCATGCCTTCTACCCGCAGCTGCTCGAGCGCGTCGAAGTCTATATCCGGCTGTACGCCGATTGGCTCCCTTGTGAACTTGCTGCCGGGCTTTACGTTGTCGCTAAAGAAGCCGCCGTTTTGGAGGAAGAACTTGCCGTCCTCCACGCCGCCCCTGTAGTCGAGGCGGTGCCCGGCGCTGCCGGAGGCGTCGGTAGTGAAGCCACCCTCCGTAACCTCTACCCACTCTCCGCCGGCGGTGCGCGCCCACTGGTTGCCGAAGTGAACCTTGCGCATCAGGCTGCCCAGCCCGCCAAAGTCCTCCAAAAACGAGTAGGCGTCGTGGTACCACACCCAGCCGTTGGTGGGCTTTGGTCGGCGGAGGTGCGCTATGAGCTTCCACTTGCCGGCGCCGGCGTCAGCGGCAGGGTCGTAGAAGTAGGCTATGTGGTCGGCGGCGGGGTAGTCCGTAAAGCCAAACGTTGTTGCGGGGCAAACGCGGACGAGGAACTTGTAGGTTGCGCCCGTTTGCCACCCCGGCACCGCCTGATAAAACGTTTGCGTTCCGGAGCCTTCGCCGCCAAACATTTGGTAGCAAACGCCGTCGCCGATGGCGAGGCAGGGCACCCGCAGGCTGTCGGGGATTTTGCTGGGATCGTCTGTGGCGTAAGGCGCCCACACCGAGAACAGCGCCCGCACCGTCCCGTTATCGCGCGAGGGCTGTATGCCGGAGTACCCCTCCTTGAAGCCGTTCACCATGAAGTAGGAGGCGGGGTGGTCCATGCCGTCGGGGACGGTAACCTCGTTGTAGAACCACTCTACGTCCGTGCTTTTGGGGAGCGTGTAGCCCATGTGCACCGAGGGCGCGTTGGTGCGGTCGCTGGGCGAGAAGGCCAGGCTTTTTGCGCCGTCGCCGTCGGCCACCAGCGCCGAGAGGATGGCAAATGCCTCCCCAACGCGCTTCTCGCCCTTGAGGTCAACGCGCAGGTAGCCGGGCTGGCAGCCGTCTATCCGGCAGATGAACACCGTGGTATCCTTTGTTGGCGTTGGCGACTTGGGCAGCGTAATCGTGTAGCCTGCGCCGGTAAACGCCTCCCCCGCGTAGGGCGCCGCCCCAACCGTGGCCGTTACCACGCTGTTGTCGGCGGACTCGCGGCTGCCTTTGGGGGTGGCGTACCGCAGGTACAGCTGCAGGTCGCCGCCCTCGTTTACCCTAAAGTAAACGGAGTACACCGTTTCCGGGTTTTGCCACGTAATGGTGGCGCTGTTCCTGTCTATGGCGCCGCTTCCGCTCGTAATCCACGTGTTGCCCCTTAGCGGTATGGCCTTTGCCTTGGCGCTCGCGGCAGGGGCAGGCTCGGGCTTTGCCGCCTCATCTTTTTTGGTGCAGGCTGCAAAGGCTACCGCTACGGCGCTCGCGAGCGCAAGCACGGAGAGGAAAATGCTCCCCGCTTTCTTTTTGCATATTTTCATAATGCTCTGATTTTTAATTGTTTAAAAATAATTATTGACTGAAATTTGTGAGATTTATGCTGTACGCAAGCTATTTTTATGCCTTCCCCGTTAGACGGACAATGCACAAAATTTATAGAAATCTCACCTACAGCTACTTACGGAGATCTCACTCCAGGCCCCATAGAGACCTCACCTCCGGCCCCTCTCCAAAGGAGGCTGTGTAAAAAAGGTGGTCGCTTGTCGCTCTTAACGCCGGAGGCGTTTTCCGTAAATAACCCCCAGCTTTAGCTGGGGGAGAGGCCGATGTCTCTGCCCCTCAACCCCGTAGGGGTTGCCCTATATACCGTGTATGCTTTTCCCTCCGGATTCACGGGCAACCCCTACAGGGTTGTTCGTAGCGCCCTCATCTTCGCACCCCCAGATAAATCTGGGGGTTATTCACGGGGAACGCCTCCGGCGTTAAGAATGATCTTCTTTTCACACAGCCTCCAAAGGAGAGGGGAGCAGCGCCGCCGCAACTCTTCCCCCCTTTTAGCGCCGTCATTCCGAGCGCAGCGAGGAATCTCCTCTTCACACCCACTGTCCCAATTGTCCCCCGCCTGCGCCGTCATTTCGAGTGCAACTCTTCCACTGCACTTGGGTAGCTCGGCGGCGGGAGATTCCTCGCTGCGCTCGGAATGACGGCGCCAAGGGGACGACGACGACGACGACGACGACGACGAAGCAGCTGCAGCTGCTGATCCCCACTACTATGGAG
>JAISGH010000207.1 GCA_031263185.1 Prevotellaceae bacterium
TTGATAAATTCCGGACGGGTAAAATTACACCATTTGTCGGATGAAGTGATACTCCATCCTTTTTTTGTTCCGATGTCATGCGGAACCATTCCGGAATATCCGGCCAGTACAGGCGTCATATTCAGCTCGCGCATACGCTCCACGATATTTTCCTGCAGGTTTTGCTGCCTGTCGTACCAGCTATCGGGATTGGGGCCTCCCCAGCCTTCCAGGTTATTCATTAAAAACCATGCCTGATAAGCAGGACCGGCAATAAAGCTGTTGGCTTCCGCTTTCGTATAGCCCAGACTGTCGACAAGTATATTGCGCCAAACCACTTCCGTACCGGTCAACGCCAGCGGCATATTGACGCCGTGCAGCGCCATCCAGTCTATCTCTTTCTGCCAGCGATCCCAATCCCAGAAAGCCATAGAGTAGGAATACGTACAGTAATTGAGGTAGTACCGGTACTGCAGGTTTGTACGATGCGTTTCCTCGTCTTGAGGCAATGGTAAGTTAACCGCGGTCAAATCGGGCGCAAGGTTGTTCCACGTAATGCATACTCCCGCATGGTATTTTAAATACCAGCCGATACCGGTAGCGATTGAAAGGAAGGAATTGCCTGTAATTTTGGGTTTCCCATTTTCGGCGGCGATTGTAAAGTAGTCCGACCCGTCTCCGGATGCCACAACAGAAGTAATAAAGCGGTCGGAAGTTCCGTCTCCGCCCACGCGGTTGAGAAGCGAATCGACAGGAGTAGCCGACAGTCTGCAAAAGGCGCTTAACGCCAATAATACTAAGAAGATTTTTTTCATGTTTTTAAAAATTCAATACGTTAATTATGAAATAGTTTAATCAATTAAAAATCAGTTGTTTACACACCTATTCGTATGCCCCCATTTTGAGCATGCTTATTTCCTTTGGCGATAGCAATCTCCACTTGCCTCGCTCCAGCGATTTTTTGGTAAGCCCGGCAAAGTAGACGCGGTCGAGCTTTTTCACCTCGTATCCCAACGCTTCAAACATGCGCCGCACCACGCGGTTGCGTCCGGAGTGAATTTCCAGCCCAACTTCGGTTTTGTCCTCCATGTTGGTGTAGCCCACCTCGTCGGCAAGGGCAACGCCATCTTCGAGCTCTACGCCCGCCACGAGTTGCTCCATGTCGGGTTTTTTGAGCGTTTTGTCCAGCGTTACCTGATACACCTTGCGCTTGCTGTAGCTGGGGTGGGTAAGCGTTTTTGTCAGCTCGCCGTCGTTGGTAAAGAGCAATACGCCGGTGGTATTTTTGTCCAACCTCCCCACCGGATACACGCGCTCCGAGCAGGCGCCAACAATGAGGTCCATCACCGTTTTGTCGGCGTGGGGGTCTTCTACGGTAGTAACGTAGCCCTTGGGCTTATTGAGCACAAGGTACACCCTTTTTTCGCCCGAAAGCTTATCGCCGTTCCAGCGGATTTCGTCGGTTGAGAGCACCTTTGTTCCGAGCACCGTAACCACTTCTCCGTTTACGGTAATTTCTCCGTTCTGTATGTACTCGTCTGCTTCGCGGCGCGAGCACACGCCCGAGTTGGCAATAAACTTGTTGAGGCGCACAGGCATGTTAGGCTCTTTCACCTGAATTTCGCGGAATGGTTTTTTCGCGGCGCGGGGTCTGTCGCTGCTGCGCGGCGCGTAGTCCTCCTTTGCGCCGTAAGGTTTCCGGGCGTAAGGCTTTTCGTCCTTTGCGCCGTAGGGTTTCCGGACGTAGGGTTTTTCGTCCTTTGCGCCGTAGGGTTTCCGGGCGTAAGGTTTTTCGTCCTTTGCGCCGTAGGGTTTTCGGGCGTAAGGTTTTTCGTCCTGCGGCTTAGCGTAGCTGCGGCTGCGGTCGCCAAATGGCTTGTCGCGGCGATACGTATCCTCTTGCTCCCCGTACGCTCTCGACGGACGGCGGTAGCTGCGCGGCTCCTCGTCCCTGTAGGATTTACGGGCGTATGGCCTGCCCTCGTCCGGTCGTTGGCGGTCGTCGTAAGCGCGGCGCTCGCTGCGCGGCTTTTCCTTGCGAAACCTGTCAAACCCCGCCGATTTTTGCGGCCTGTCGCCGGCGTCTCGTCCGCCAGCGTCTCGTCCGCTCGGGTTACGGCGCGGCTTTGTATCGTCGTCCTTTCGCGGGGAGCGGAAGGTGCGGGGAGCGCGGCGCGGCGCGGCGTCGTACTCAGATTCGTCGTACGGTTTGCTTTGCGGCGTACGGTTTTTGAAAAAACTCTGCCGGGCGGACGGGCGGGCGGCAGGCTGCTCGGCGGCGCTTTTGCGCTCGCGGGGTTTCGGCTCGTCGCCGCCGCCGGACGGACTCTCCTCGGCGCTACGGGGAGAGGCCTGCGAGGTTTTTTTGCGCTCTACGCTGCCCGTTCGCGAGCGGTAAGTCTTTGGTTCTTCCTGATTATTTTCCATGTTTTTTATAAAGAATTTTCGATTTGTTGGGGTTCATGATGCCATGGCATGAAAGATTTCATAAAGGCGCTGGGACTTCATTACGACCGGCTTGTTAATGAGGAATAAGGAAATTTACGTTGAAACACGGCTTTCAGTTCGTCAATAGAATACTTGGATATTACTACATGGTGGTACTCAATAATGTAACTCCATACACGGGCAACCACAGAATTTGGAAACAATATGGCTGAAACAACAATATTGGTATCCGCTAAAATACGCATTGTTCGCTGCTGTTAGCCTGTTTTCTCATATTTCTGATGTATACTGCTACGTCATCCGGCGTATTAAAGCCAACACTTTCGCCTTTTCCCATCATCTTTTGCTGTATTGTCTGCAAGGCGGGGAATGCAGATAGTTTTACTGTTTCCATCGTTCTATGTAGATATTAATAGGCGCAAAGATACAGGTTTTGTTTGTATAATCAAAATCGTCGACCCAACGGCTAATTCTTTTTTGAGGCGCTACGGCAAGGCAAATGCACAAAATTTTGAGGTAGGGCGGTTGCGCTATTGCGCACAAAACCTCATTTCAACCTCATTTCTCTTAACAAAACAACCTCAGTAGCAAATTGTTACACAATTTTTTCCACCTCATTACCTCATTTTTCTGCGACGTTTTTATCGTTTTAATGGGGTAATGAGGTTTGGTTATGCATATTAATTCATTGCTACTGAGGTTGTTTTGTTGAAGAAAATAAGGTAAAAATGAGGTTGTAATTGGCGTTGATGTAAACCATTTCTTCAAGGAATACAACTCTAAATCTATCATTCATGGCTACTTATTTGTGTGCAAAAATAAATAAAAAGTTAGCGATTTACAAACGCATGCAATGAAAAAAGTTTTTTTACTTAGAGAAAATCAAAGTTCCACCAATCGGTGGCATCTCGGCAAAACAGGGGGCTTCTGTAGCGTAATTTAAAGCTGTAACCTGCAAATTCGTAAGCGCCTGTTTTGAAAGTTGAATTTTTTTTGTACCTTTGCGGCGCATTGTGTGCACCTGAGCTATATAAAACGGCGTTATTGCAGCGCTTTACAGAATAAATTGGAATCTTTTTAATTAAAAATAAGTTATAACCCCAGTAAGAAGCTATGATTATTGTTCCCATTAAGGAGGGCGAAAATATAGAAAGAGCCCTGAAAAAATTTAAAAGAAAATTTGAGAAAACCGGCGTTGTGCGTGAGCTGCGCTCACGTCAATTCTTTGTAAAGCCGTCGGTAGTTCGCCGTGACCAAATTAAGCGCGCCGCCTATCGGCTGCTGCTGCAGCGCACCGAAGAATAACCCAAAAAGGGTTGGCTGCTACTTTGGGAACTTAGGGTATAAAAAAGATTTTTGTAATTTGCGCCTATGGTTACCCGTTTTATACAATACCTCAAGAGCGAAAAGCGCTACTCGGAGCATACGCTACGCGCATATAAAAGCGATATGCAGCAGCTGGTTGCCTATTTTGATATTGCGGATAATGAGCTGATTAACGTTAGCCACAGGCAGCTGCGCCTGTGGTTTTCGGAGCTCATGTCGCAAGGGTTGAACGCACGCTCGGTCAACCGAAAAATCTCATCAGCAAGTGCATTTTACAGCTACCTCGTCAGGGAAAGGCTGCTGGCACAAAATCCAATAGAAAAAGTAATTACTCCCAAAAACGCCAAGCGCCTTCCGTTCTTCTACAAGGAGGAGGAGCTGCATGCTCTGCTCGACGGCGAGCGCGACGGCAGCAGCTACGAGGAGCAGCGCAACCACGCCATGATTGAGCTGCTTTACGCAACGGGCATGCGGCTTTCGGAGCTGGTGGGATTGCGCTGCAACGACGTAAGCCTCGACGCGCAAACCGTGAAGGTGCTGGGAAAAGGTAACAAGGAGCGCATTATCCCGCTTTGCCCCAGCCTCTGCCAAGAGCTCAGGCTTTACGCAGAAACGCTAAGCAGCCACTTCGCCGCGCTGCCCGACAGCGCATTTTTTCGCACGGCCAAGGGAGAGCCTGTATATCCCGGTCTGGTGTACCGCGTGGTGCACAGCGGCTTGGAAATGCAGGGGGTAAAGGGCAAAAAAAGTCCGCACGTGCTGCGCCACTCGTTTGCTACGCACATGCTCAACAACGGCGCCAACCTCAACAGCATCAAAGACCTGCTGGGGCACAGCAGCCTCCGCGCAACGCAAGTTTATACGCACAACAGCGTTGAGAAGCTGCTAAAATCGTACCACAACGCGCACCCACACGCGGGGGACAATTAACAATTAATAATTAACAATTAATAATTAACAATGGAGGGGCAAGTCCTGCAGGGATGTAGTTAAACTTTCATAATCAGCATTTTAAAAGTAAAAAAAGAGGGGCTAAATTAGAGACTAAGTACGGTTGCTTTTAACCTCCAAATTTTTGCTTTTTGAAAGCAAATAGTTACCTTTGCCGATGAAGCCCGCTAAGTTACACCCTTTAAGATATGAATGATATGCTACAGGAACAATTTAAATACTACGTTGACAACCAGCACCGTGATAACACCAAAACAGTACATTCTCAAGGAGCTAAATGCTTTTGTAAAAGCCTTTAGCAACGTTTGTGTACGCTATGAGTACAACGAGAGGGCAGATATTCACTTCGTAGAGGTAACGCCAAGCGGTATTTTCCACGACAGCGAAGCCTACATCGCGTGGGAAAGCGAAATGTGGGACAAGTTTGTGGCAGAATACCCCCGCGAAAGCATTTGCTTTACCTCCGACGATGAGCAGGATGGCATTGAAAATGCCGAGTTTACGCTACGGGGAATAGGCTACGCCCGCAATGAAAGCAAGGCGCAACGCCCTGCACCTGTCCGCCGTAAAGCCAAAGCGCAGGCAATAGAATATGCTTAACCCATAAACATTTCACGAGCATGAAAAACTTTTTTTACCTCGCAGTTCTTGCGCTGACGGCGCTTATAGCCGCTTGCAGCAAAACAAAATCTGCCGTTATTTATATTGAGCCGACAAATGATAAAATGGTGTCGGCACAAATGCTATAATCCAAAAATCTAATTACTTTATGAACACAAAAATTCAATCTATTAAATTCAATGCCGACCAAAAGCTGCTGGCATTTGCAGAAGAAAAAGTAGGTAAGCTCGACAAGTTTTTTGACGGCATTGTAGGCGCAGAGGTCGCCATGAGCCTTGAGAAGGCGTCGGATGAAAAAAACAAAATTGTCAAAATAAAGCTTGAGGTGCCCGGTAACGACCTCTTTGCAGAGCATAAGTGCAAAACGTTCGAAGAGGCAATCGACCTGAACGTTGAGGTGCTCAAAAAGCAGCTTGCAAAGTATAAGGAGAAGCTGCGCGGTTAGGAATGAGAAATAAATAACATATAACGGATATAAAAGCTGTAGAGACCTCACCCCCGGCCCCTCTCCAAAGGAGAGGGGAGAGGGACACGATATTCGGCGCCAGCCTCCCCTCTCCTTTGGTGTGGGGCCGGGGGTGAGGTCTCTACGGGATGA
>JAISGH010000020.1 GCA_031263185.1 Prevotellaceae bacterium
CCCAATGTGGAAATCCTTGACCCTGCAACCGGCACGGGAACGTTTATTTGCGATATTATCGACTACATCCGCAGGGAAAAGCTGGAATACAAGTACCGGAATGAGTTGCACGCCAACGAGGTGGCAATTCTACCCTATTACATCAGCAACCTCAACATCGAATTTACCTATGCGCAAAAGATGGGTAAATATGCCGAATTTGGGAATCTTTGCTTCGTCGATACGCTTGACAACATGGGTTTTGACTATCTGCACAAGCAGCAAACCATCGATTTTTTTTCGGAGGAAAACAGCAAGCGTATCCAAAAGCAGAATGAAAAAAAGATAGCCGTAATCATTGGCAACCCGCCCTACAATGCCAACCAGGCCAGTGAAAACGACAATAACAAAAACCGCGAGTACACGGAAATAGACAAACGCATAAAGGATACATTTATCAAATACAGCGCGGCGCAAAAAACGAAGGCGTATGACATGTATTCGCGTTTTTACCGATGGGCGTTCGACCGTTTAGACAGCAACGGCATTGTGGCGTTTGTTACCAACCGCAGCTTCATTGACAGCCGCACGTTCGACGGCTTCCGCAAAGCCGTTGAGCAGGAATTTGAAGCCGCTTATATTATTGATACCAAAAGCGATGTTCGATCCAATCCGAAAATTGCAGGAACAACGCACAATGTATTCGGCATACAAACCGGCGTAGCTATCATGTTCCTGATAAAAAAGCAAAAGCGCGAAAACGAAAAATGCAAGATTCACTACATTGCCCTTGATGATTTCTGGCGTAAGGAGCAAAAATTGCAATGGCTCAACGAAAACCCATTAAAAACTATTCCATTTGAAATTATTCGTCCCGACAAAAATAATAGCTGGATAAATCTTGCGGAAAATGATTTTGAAAGTTTATTGTCATTGTGCAGCAAAAATGCGAAGCTGGGACGCGGAAATGAAACGCTGTTTGAGTTGTTTACCACGGGAGTTGTAACCGCTCGCGATGAATGGGTTTTTGATATGTCAAAAAATAATCTTATTGCTAAAATTAAATATTTTATAGAACGGTATAACACTCAAGTAAAAACGGGAAAAACAGATAATAATGCTTTAGATTACACCATTAAATGGAGTGAAGCGCTGAAAGCCCATTTAAAGAGGAAGAAAAAATTGATTTTTGACCGCAAAATAATCTTTGACTTCCTGTATAGACCTTTTCATAAAGTCAATTATTATTCCGATAAAAAATTATCCGACAGGCTTACAGCGAATCACGTAATCATATTCGGCAAAAATTTCGATAAAAAAAATTTGGTTATTTCTTATTCCGGAATAAGCAGTTCAAAATCATTTTCCACATTAATTTCCGATAAAGTGTTTAGTTTGGATTTTCTTGAAAAAACCCAATGCCTCCCACTCTACCGTTACGACAAAGAAGGCAGTCGTATCGACAACATCACCGATTGGGGATTAGAGCAATTTATAACTCATTATGAGAATAATGCAATCACAAAACAAGCTATTTTCCATTATGTTTATGCGGTATTGCACAATCCCGAATATCGCAAAAAATACGAACTGAACCTGAAACGTGAATTTCCGCGCATCCCTTTCTATGCCGATTTTCATCAGTGGGTACAGTGGGGAGAACACCTAATGCATCTACACCTCAACTACGAAAATGTGAGACCATACCAATTACAGATTAAAAATCACGATTTACGGGATGATGCTGTTCCAAAAACGAAATTGAAAGCCGACAGGGAAGCAGGCATTATTATGCTCGACGAACAGACGGAGCTGCATGGCATCCCTGCCGAAGCGTGGAATTACAAGCTCGGCAACCGTAGCGCCCTGGAATGGATTCTCGACCAGTATCAGGAAAAAACCCCAAAAGACCCGACTATTGCCGAACTGTTCAATACCTACCGCTTTGCCGATTATAAGGAACAGGTCATTGATTTATTGAAGCGAGTTTGCACGGTCAGCGTGGAAACGGTGAAGATAATCGTGGAAATGAGAAGCAATAGCTATTCTCAATAGATTTATATTCAATAGACACTTGCTCCGTCCTGTAGGGACGAAATGTTGGTAGAAAACCCTTTCTCCATAGTATCCGGAACATAAAAAAATTATTCGCAGTATGCTTCACAAAAAGTTGAAAAGCTACACGCTTATTTTGGCCTCGCAATCGCCGCGGCGGCAGGAGCTGATTAAAGGTTTGGACATAGCGTTTACCTTAGCCCCACCCTACCACGTTGACGAATTTTTTCCGGCGGCAATGCCCAAGGATGAAGTTCCTGTTTTTCTGGCGTGGCTCAAGTCCGAGTGCTATCCGCAAGCGCTGGGCGCGAAAGATATTCTGATAACCGCCGATACGCTGGTGTGGTGCAAGAACGAGTTTTTGGGCAAGCCCAAAGATGAGGCCGATGCCCGCCGTATGCTGCGCCTCATGTCGGGCAGCGCGCACGAGGTGCTCACGGGCGTATGCCTGCGCAGCAGCCAAAAAAAGGTAACCTTCCTGTCGTCAACGCAGGTGCACTTCCGGCAGCTGGGCGAGGACGAAATCTCCTACTACCTATCGGTCTATCGGCCCTACGACAAGGCCGGCGCTTACGGCATTCAGGAGTGGATTGGCTACGCCGCCATTGAGCGCATCGAAGGGTCGTACTACAACGTGATGGGGCTACCCATACAGCAGCTGTACGTGGAGCTGGCAAAGCTAACCGACAGCTTGGCGCGCTGAGAACGCTTTCAAAACCGATAGCCGAAGGCGAAGTTGGAGTACACGTTGTACATGGCAAAGCTAACGCCGGTAAAGCCTTTCGCAAAAACGGAGCGCAGCCCCCAGCTGAGGTCAAACGAGGCTGCCAGGTGCCGCAAAACGTCCCACTCTACCCCGCACAGCAGGCCAACATCGTGCCTGTTCAGCTCGCTCGAAAACCCGTAGTACGAAGGCTCTGCCATGCCTATGTTGCTCTCCGATCCGGGGTTACCCTGCCTGAAGTGTCCGCCGTAGGCGGATCCGGTAAACGACGGGTCGAGCAGGCAGGCGTAGTAGGCTCCCGCGTGCACGCTGAGCGGCGTTAGCGCGCGGTAGTGCAGCGCAAGGGGAATGTTGAGGTAGCCGTTTTTCACCTTCGTCTCTACTTCGCCGGTGAATAAGCCCGACATTTCGCCGCTCTCTGTGCGCAGGCGCATGGCGTACTCCTTGACGCGGGCAACGGTAGTCATGCCCTTGTTTTCGAACCTGACGCCGGAGGATACGCCCCACCGCGCGTCGAGCCAGCGCACTACGTCGGCACCAATGCTGAACGAAATCAGCGGGTTGAACGATTTAATTTCCCTCACCTGCGCCGGAATACCCATGGGCGACGTGCCGCCAATGTTGACACCGGCTTTGATTTTAAAGTCAAAATCGCCCCATGACTTTTCCTGCGAAAATCCACCCTGCACAGCCCAAAGGAAGAGCAAAAGCAGATATATGTATTTTATCTTTTTCATAACACTGATTTTTAGTAAAGTAAAATAAAAGAGACTCCTAAAAACTCTCCAAAAGAGGTAATGAGCCATCCCGGCTTTTGCCGATTTCTTTTATGCGCTTTCGCGAAGCTTTGTTTTTATGCGTTTGGGCAGCTGCCTTTTTTTCATTCCAACGCCCTCGCTTTCCATTCTGCTGTATGTATACCTAAATTTCTTTTGCAAAGATAAGAAAAAGGCACAAATAAATAATCCCAAAATAGAATTTATATTCAATAGTTGGGTATTGTGCCAAAAATGATTTTGTTGCAACGGGTGAGGGACGCTTGCGCCGTACCGTTATGGGACGGAATGTTGGTAGAAAACCCGATTATCCCTTACCCCTTCCCGTCCTGTAGGGACGGAACATGGGTAGAAGATGCTGAACAACATGATGTTACCAATATTTTGTCCCTACGGGACGGGGAGAGAGGAGGAACGCAGCATTTCTACCAATATTCCATCCCTACGGGATGGCGCAAGCGTCTATTGAATATAAACTCTAATGAAGCCTTGCATATTAAAAATTTATGTATTACTTTTGTCGCATAACCCTAACAGTCTGTTACAATGATAGCGCAAAATCAAGTCATACAGTATTTGTCGGAAAACAAGCAGGATATTAGCCAAAAATACCATTTAAAGAAATTAGGTATTTTCGGATCGTATGCCCGTAATGAACAAACACTCGCAAGTGATTTGGATTTATTGGTTGAGTTTGAAGATAATACACCCGACTTGACTGGTGTAAAGGATTTTTTGCGTAAGGAAATGCAAGCCGTTTTTAATATTCCGGTGGATATTTGCCGTGAAAAATATATGAAACCTGTTTTCCGGCAACAAATTTTATCTGACGTCATCTATGTATAGTTTAAGTAGTTTAAGCAGGAAAGATTATTTTTGTCTGCAAAATATGCTTGACGCTATTGATAAAATCAAGCAGTACAGCTTGTCGTTTACGTCTGCCGATGATTTTTGGGATGATCCCCAGGCGGTTGACGCAAGTTTGATGAATTTTATTGTCATTGGAGAAATGGTCGAAAGACTCTCGGATGAATTGATTGAAGCTTCTATAGCAGAAATAAATTGGCCGCAAATAAAAAATTTTAGAAATATTTTAGCGCACAACTATTTCGGTGTAGATGCTGAAGAAGTTTGGCAAATTATTCATAATAGCTTGCCGAAATTGGAGTTGCAGTTGAAAAAGTTGATAAAATAGAGTTTATATTCAATAGCTGGGTAGCGCGCTAAATTCGCTGAGCGGTCACTTCTTTTTTTACGTGAAGCATAAGCAAAAAATCTTACCTTTGCGCAGCCTTAATTCACAAACACCTAAAAATATACAAAAATGAATTTTGTGCTAAAAATGAATTTGTGCGCAGCTGGCTGCGCGCTCTTACTTTTTGCCGCAATCGGCAGCGCTGCCGGGCATGGGCGGCCGGGGGCATGGGGCGACCAGGGGAACGGAACGTACATCAACCCCATCCTGAACGCCGACTACTCCGACCCCGACGTTATCCGCGTGGGGGAGGACTACTACATGGTGTGCTCCGAGTTTCACTTTATGGGTATGCCGGTGCTTCACTCCAAGGACTTGGTGAATTGGACAATTGCAGGCCGCGTTTACGACGAGCTCAAGCTTGCGCCGGCCTACGATACCCTTGGGCGCTACGCCGGAGGCAGCTGGGCGCCCTCTCTGCGCTACCACAGCAGCAAGTACTGGATTTACTTCTGCACTCCCCACGAGGGTCTTTTCATGACCACAGCCGACCGTCCGGAAGGCCCCTGGGATACCCTGACGCAGGTGGCAAGCGTTGCCCGCTGGGAAGACCCGTGCCCCTTTTGGGACGAAGACGGGCAGGGTTACTTAGCGAGAAGCCGGCACGGCGCCGGCCCCATATACATCCACAAGCTTAGCGCCGACGGGAAAAAGCTGCTGGACGACGGCCTGATTGTCTATACCGGGCCGGTGGCCGAAGGCCCCAAGCTACACAAGCGCAACGGGTACTACTACATCAGCATCCCCGAAGGCGGAGTATCTACCGGCTGGCAAACCGTGCTGCGCTCACGGAATATCTACGGGCCGTACGAAAAAAAGGTGGCGCTCGAGCAGGGAGCAACCCGCGTCAACGGGCCGCATCAGGGCGCGTGGGTAGATACACCCGACGGCGAGTGGTGGTTTGTGCACTTCCAAAACGTGGACAACGTTGGGCGCGTATGCCACCTGCAGCCAATGCGCTGGAAGGACGACTGGCCGGCTATTGGCGTTGATGTGGACATGAACGGAATAGGCGAGCCTATGTACGTATGGAGCAAGCCGAGCGTAGGCCGCGCATACCCCATACAGGCTCCGCAGTCATCGGACGATTTCGCTGCGGAGCAGCTCGGCTTACAGTGGGCGTGGAACCACAATCCAGCGCCCGGCGCGTGGTCGCTCACAAAGCGCCCGGGGTGCTTGAGCCTGACCGCCTTGCCTGCGCCCTCTTTTCTCAAGGCAAAAAATACCCTGACGCAAAAAGTGATGGGCAGCCACGGCGTAGCAACAACCCTGCTGCTGGCAGGCGAAATGGAGGAAGGACAAAAAGCCGGACTTTGCCTCATGGGGAGGCAGTACAACCTTATTGGCCTCGTGAGGGAGAACGGGAAAAATGCCCTGTTTGTTGACGTAAACGGCGAAACGCTAAAGGTGCAGGGCCGCTTCGAGCGGGTATTTTTGCGGGTAAGCGTTTCGGCCGAAGATGGAAGCAACCGCTTTTACTACAGCACAGACAACAAGGCCTACCAGCCCATAGGAGAAAAGTTTGCCGCCGGCAACGGCTTTTGGAAAGGCCCCAAGCTGGGGCTGTTTAGCTACAGCGAAAAAGGCGCCGGAGGCTGCGCCCACTTTGACTGGTTTCTGTACGAGCACGACGGGCCTCAACCGACGGAAAGCGATAAGCAGCAGCGGAGGGCAAGCAAATGAAAAAAAATATCCTACTCGTAGCCGGGTTGCTAACATCCTCAACCCTTTTTGCAGGGCAATACAGCATCGACGATTTCGGAGCGGTGGCCGACTCTGCCGTGCTGAGCACGCAGGCCATACAAAAAGCAATAGACGCCTGCTCGGCAAATGGCGGCGGACAGGTCGTGGTTCCTGCCGGACAGTACAAAACAGGGTCAATCTTCCTGAAAAGCAGGGTAAGCCTTCACCTCGAAAGCGGGGCGGCGCTGCTGGGCAGCAGAAACCTCGACGATTACGCCAAGGTGAAGCCCGCTTACGTTTCGCTGCGTACGCAGGAGGCAACCATACAGCTGATATACGCCGAGAATGCCGAGAACAT
>JAISGH010000094.1 GCA_031263185.1 Prevotellaceae bacterium
GCACCCAAGTGCGGTAGCCGCATTGGGGGAGATTCCTCACTGCGTTCGGAATGACGGCGCAGCGCGGGCGGCAATGATGATGATGATGATGATGATGATGATGACGACGACGACAACAACGACGATGATGATGATGATGATGATGATGACGGGGCGACGACGATGAAAGGGTGGGCGCATTGGCACGCTATCCAACTATTGGATATAAACTCTAATGTTTTGGGTGAAATGGATATTTTTCATATATTTGCGGGAAATAAACTAAACGAAATAAGCTAACCACATATGCAAGTATTATTGAACGTACCGGACATGAAAGCCCCTTTCTTGATGGATGTATTGCGGCATATTTCGTACGTAAAAGTAAAACCCCTCACCGACGAAAAGGCGCTTTTGCTAACAGAAATCAGAGAAGCTGTTGAAGAAATGAAATTAATAAAAAGCGGGAAGAAGCAAGCCCGCAATGTGGAAGATTTTCTCCATGAGCTATAGTGTAAAAACAATTGCAGTATTTCGAACGGCAAGCCAAGCGATTAGCCAAAAAATATGCCTCCCTCAAAAAAGAGCTTTGGGAATTATCTCAGCTGCTGTCCGAAACACCAGCGCAGGGAGCGCCGCTTGGCTCAAATTGCTTTAAAGTTCGTATCGCCATAGCGTCAAAAGGTAAAGGAAAGTCAGGCGGTGCACGTATCGTCACTCATTTTCTTGTAGCCAAGGCTACGGTATATTTGCTTTCCATATATGACAAATCGGAGCAAAGCACATTAACCGATAAGGAATTGGCGGAGCTGTTATCATACTTAGACATTGTGTAGCTTCTGCTGCTGCATTTACTTGCCCGGCGGTAGCGCAAGCCAAAATCAAACAAAAAATAGTTCAAAGTTCGGCGAGGGCGGAGTTCCCAACGCCTCCGGCGTTAAGAGCGACCATCTTCTCGCACAGCCTCCTTTCTTTTTTGCGCCTGTCATTCCTCACTGCGTCCGGAATGACGGCGCGGCCAATGATGATGATGATGATGACGACGACGACAGAGCCACCGCCCCCTTTCATTCCTTTTTTGCGCCGTCATTCCGAGCGCAGCGAGAAATCTCCTCTTCCCCAGCACCCAAGTGCGGTAGCCGCATTTGCGCCGTCATTTCGAGCGCAGCGAGAAATCTCCTCTTCCCCAGCACCCAAGTGCGGTAGCCGCATGAGGGGAGATTCCGGCTAAATCTTTTTTTTTGAGGCGCTACAGCAGGACAGAAGCAATTTTTTTTGGAAAAAAGATGGCTTTTTCTTTGCCGATTTGCAAAATGTTTATATCTTTGCAGTCCTCAAATTTTGGAGGAAAAATTTTGGAGAGGAAATTTATTGTAACCTATTTTTTACTGCATGTACGCAATTGTAGAAATAGCAGGCCAGCAATTTAAGGTTGTGAAAGATCAAAAGCTTTTTGTACACCGTCTTCAGGATGCCGAAGGAGCGTCCGTAAGCTTTGATAAAGTCCTGCTCACCGACAACGACGGAAAGGTAAACGTTGGCACACCTTACATACAAGATGCCACAGTGAGCGCAACAATCCTTAACCACCTCAAAGGCGACAAGGTGATTGTGTTTAAAAAGAAGCGCAGAAAAGGCTACCAAAAGCAGAACAGCCACCGGCAGTGCTTCACGCGCATACAAATAGAAAGTATTAACGCTTAAAGAAACTTACGGAATATGGCACACAAAAAAGGCGTCGGCAGCTCAAAGAACGGACGCGACTCGGAAAGTAAACGCCTTGGCCTGAAACTTTTTGGCGGGCAGCAGGCAAAAGCAGGTAACATTATTGTCCGCCAGCGCGGCACGGTGCACAACCCCGGCCAAAATGTGGGCATGGGGCGCGACCATACGCTTTTTGCCCTGATTGACGGCATTGTTTCGTTTAAGAAAAAAGCCAACGGCAAATCATACGTTTCGGTGCTGCCTGTAGCAGCGGCCGCAGCGTAACCCCGCTTGCTGCAAACTTTCGGTTAATACCCCTCGCGCTTTGCAGAGGGGTTTTTTCTTTACGCGTATGCTGATTTGCCGGGGTGCATTTCAAATTGTCGCTTTTGCTCATTCCATAGGAATGAATCGCTCGGTAGAAAATAAAATGTTCCGGTGGTTGTCGGTGTCCTTTAGGGATGCCAAAGAGAGATATCATTCGTGTTTTCTACCGAGCAATAATCCTTACGGGATTTTTAAAGCGACAATTTGAAATACACCCGATTTGCCGCTGTAATTTTTTAATCACATATTTTTTTAGTCACATATTTTTTTAATCACATATTTTTTTAATCACATCAACCTTTGAACCGCCATGCTTACCTTAAAAATTATCCGCGAGCAAACCGCTGCCGTAGTGGCGCGGTTGGCCGTAAAAGGCTTTGACGCGCAGGCCACAGTAGCCGAAATCGTTGCGCTGGACGACGACCGCCGAGCAACGCAAACAACGCTCGACGCCAACCTTGCGCAGCAAAATGCCGCCGCCAAAGAGGTTGGCGCGTTCATGAAGCAGGGCAACAGGGAGGCTGCCGAAGCGGCAAAGGCAAGCGTAGCAAAGCTGAAAGCGCTATCGGTTGAGCTGGAGCAAAAGCTGGGCGCAACGGAGCGCTTGCTGAACAACAAGCTGGTGCTGCTGCCTAACCTGCCAAGCGCGCAAGTCCCAGTCGGAAAAACCGCAGCGGACAACGTGGTGGTGCGGCAGGGTGGCGACACGCCGGCGCTGGAAAGCAGCGCTACCCCGCACTGGGAGCTGGCAAAAAAATACGATATTATTGATTTTGAGCTGGGCGTTAAGCTGGCGGGGGCAGGGTTTCCCGTTTACAAGGGCAACGGCGCCAAGCTGCAGCGCGCGCTCATCTCCTTTTTTCTTGACGAGAATACGGAGGCGGGCTACCGCGAGGTGGCGCCCCCGTACATGGTCAACGCCGACTCGGGGTTTTGCACGGGTAACCTGCCCGACAAGGAGGGGCAAATGTACCACGCCGCCATCGACGATTTTTACCTTATCCCAACGGCCGAAGTTCCGGTAACCAACATCTACCGCGACGTAATTCTAAGCGCAGCCGAGCTGCCCGTTAAGCTCACGGCCTACACGCCCTGCTTTCGCCGCGAGGCAGGGTCGTACGGCAAGGACGTGCGCGGGCTTAACCGCCTGCACCAGTTCGACAAGGTGGAGATTGTGCGCTTTGAGCTGCCCGAAAATTCTTACGCTGCTCTGGAGAGCATGGTGGAGCACGTGGAGAGCATTGTAAAAAAGCTGGAGCTGCCCTACCGCATCCTCAAGCTTTGCGGCGGCGACATGAGCTTCACCTCGGCGCTCACGTTTGACTTCGAGGTATATTCTGCCGCGCAGCAAAAGTGGCTGGAGGTAAGCTCGGTCTCTAACTTCGAGAGCTTTCAGGCCAACCGCCTCAAGTGCCGCTACCGCGCCGAAGACAAAAAAACGCAGCTGGTGCACACGCTCAACGGCAGCTCGCTGGCGCTGCCGCGCATTGTAGCCGCGCTGCTCGAAAACAACCAGACCGAAGCAGGAATACATATCCCGCCGGCGCTGCAGCGCTACACAGGGTTTGATGCGATATGCTGATTTTTGCGGCAAGCAAGCGCCAAACTTTAACGACAAGCAATGCCAACCGAGCGTATCATAATGGGTATTGACCCCGGCACTACGGTGATGGGCTACGGCGTAATAAAAATTACCGGCCGCACGCCGGTGCTGGTCGTAATGGGCGTTATTGAGCTCAAAAAGTACGCCAACCACTACCTGAAGCTGCAAAAAATTTTTGAGCGCGTTACGCAAATCATTTCCGAATACCTCCCCGACGAAGTCGCCATCGAAGCACCGTTTTTTGGCAAGAACGTGCAGAGCATGCTCAAGCTCGGCAGGGCGCAGGGCGTAGCCATTGCCGCCGCCCTTTCGCGCGACGTCCCTATCCGCGAGTATGCCCCCCGCAAAATAAAGCAAATGATAACCGGACAGGGCGAGGCCTCGAAAGAGCAGGTGGCGGGAATGCTCAAAAGCATGTTCTCCATAAAAGAGCTGCCCAAAGACTTAGACGCCACCGACGGGCTTGCCGCCGCCGTGTGCCACTTCTACTGCACCACCTCCGTAATGGAGCAAATAGCTGCCGCAGCAGCGCCTGCTGCCAAAAAAACATCCAAAAAAGCGGCATCAAGCTGGGAAAAGTTTGTTGCGCAAAACCCCGAACAGGTCAAAGGGTAGCCCCCCCCCAAAAAAAAACAGGTACATTTTAGGTAGTATCTGTCCGAAAACCCCAACATTTTTGGGCTATATTGTGCGCGGGATGGTTTTGTGCATCGTCATGTAGAGACGGGGCGCGCCCCGTCTCTACGAATTGCTGCAACCTTCCTGTAACTTGCAAGCAGGAAGCAATGCACAAAACCATGCCGTGCGAAGCATTTCGCATTTTTTGTCATGTACTTATGTGAAAGTAGTACTTGCTGCTACATTCACCACGCAGGTTCTCTATTTTCCAAAAAAACCGTGAGCGCCAAAATCAGGATAACCGTCAAGGAGATGGCGGCAACTCCTACAGATAGCGGCGAGAGAAAAGCGGCAACGGCGGCAGGGACGGCGGCAGCGGTAACAGCGGTAACGGCAGCCGCTACAGCGTTGGCTGCATGAACAAGGCTAATGAAGGCGGCGTTCAGCCATGACGAAAGGGAGAGGATAGCAGGCGTACCTGCGGCAGCGCCAAGGCTCTTTACGCTGCCGGCAATCACGCCGAAATCCAAGACGGCAGCAAGAAAAACAAAAAATCCGCCAATGGCTACCCCCGCCATGCCCAAGGCAATAGCAGCAGCAGCCGGCGGCAGCAGCGACGGTTGGGGAGGAAGCCGGCGCATGAGTTCTTCGGTAAAACCGTTGTCGGCAGGCTCCTGCCGGTGGGATTTGAACCACTTGCCCCAATCGGGGGCGCTTGTGCTATCATCTGTCATATCCTGAATTTTTGAAGTATACGGATAATTTTTCTTTTCCTCTAAAAAGCAGCGACTTTACGGTGCCTGCGGGGCAGCGCATGACCTGCGCAATTTTTTTTACGCTGAAATCTTCCATGTAAAAAAGCAGCATAGCCGACCTCTCGTCGCCCTTGAGGATTGACATGGAGCGGGTAAAATCTATGCTGCCGTCGATGTTGGGAGCGGCGGCCTCCGGCAGGAACGCTACGCTGCCGAGGCCAATGCTGAGTTTCTGCGCCCGCGCATAGTCGTAAAAAGCATTGTAGGCAATGCGGAACAGCCATGTAGAGAATTTTGCGGCAGCGCGAAACGACCGGATGTTGAGCCAAGCCTTGAGGAAAGCCTCCTGGGCAAGGTCTTTGCTCAGCTCCTCGTCGCCGCACAGGTGAAGCAGGAAGCGCAGCACGGGCGACCGGTAGGCCTCGACCAGCACGCCGAAAGCCTCCCCGTCGCCCAGCAGCGCCACGTGCGATACCAGCGCAAATTCCTCACTTCTGCTCACCTCGCTGCTTTTTGCCGATAAAGTGAATGGCCAGAAAGCCCAAGCCTAACATCAGCGGAATTAGCCCCAAGGCAGCTACCGTGAAGATGTTGGCGTTCCCTTTTACGCAGCCGATTACGACAAACGTTAGCGCGATGCCCAGCCCCAACGCTATACAGATAATGCCGGTAGTGAGCGGATTCTTTTTCTTTAGCTTTGGGATAAGGCCGAACAAATCTGCCGGCAGCTCTACGCCTTTTTCGAGAGCTTTACTGTAAATTTCGGCTTTCAGCTCATTGCGCCGGCGAACATTCCTGAGGTAAACCAAAATAATCAAAACAACTGCTGCTACGGGAGCAAAAAATATTCCCAGGATTCCCAAGATTGGTACCATTTCTCCCATAAGATTTCCCATAATTTTTTTAGTATTAAATGATGAATAAAAAAGATTGAATTTACCATTAGACGTAACCAAAGGCGGTTTTGGTTGCAGACAGATGAAATTTTTTTTTGGATTTATTCCAAAATCCACTATAAATATCTGTATCATACCCGTTTATTTGACACGCGCAGGGCATGTAGAGACGGGGCGCGCCCCGTCTCTACGGTTGGGCGGCGGCGAATGTACGCGAAAATCGAAAATCTATGCTTTCCGGCAACCCTTTTTTTATTCACCGACAAAAAAAAGCGAAAGATGTAAATCCTTCGCTTTTTTTTTGGAAAAACCCTCCACTACAGCTCCTGCAGCATTGCCGTCATAATTTGGGTCATCTTTTTTTCGGCCTTGGCACCCTCTTTTTGTACCTCTTCGTGGCTCACGGTCATGGCAATATCTTCGCCCCCCAGGTCGGTTACGATGGACATTGCAAATACCGGAATACCCATGTGCCGCGCCACAATCACCTCGGGAACGGTGCTCATGCCCACCGCGTCGCCCCCAATGCGGCGGAAGTAGCCGTACTCCTTGGGGGTTTCAAAGGTAGGGCCTGTAACGCCCACGTAGCACCCTTTCTGCACCTTAATGCCCTGCTTGCCGGCAACGCTTTCGCAGAGCGCAATCAGCTGCTTGCTGTACGGCTCGCTCATATCGGGGAAGCGCGGCCCCAGCTCGTCCAAATTTTTCCCGATAAGCGGGTTGGGGAGCAGGTTGATGTGGTCGTTGATAATCATCAGGTCGCCCACGGCAAAGGCGGGGTTCATGCCGCCGCTGGCGTTGGATACAAAGAGGTACTTTACGTTCAGGAACTTCATCACGCGCACCGGAAAAGTTACCTGCTGCATGTCGTAGCCCTCGTAGTAGTGAAATCTTCCCTGCATGGCTACCACCTTTTTGCCTCCAAGCGTACCAAAAATCAGGCGGCCGCTGTGCCCTTCGACGGTAGATAGCGGAAAGTTGGGAATATCTTTGTACTCCAGCACCTCCTGATTTTCGATGCTGTGAACTAATCCGCCCAAACCGGTTCCAAGGATAATGCCAACCTCCGGCTCAATGCTCACCTTTGAGTTAATAAAGGTGGCCGATTCTTTTATTTTCTCTAACATAGCTAAGCGTTTTTTGAATGAAACATTGTTGTCCGTTATTTAAAAATTGTACATCAATCGGTTGATAGTAAATCTTACTCCTCAGCTCGCTGCTTACGTCGGCGTCGGCGAGCCGCATAGCGTCTTTTTCGGTTACCACCAGCACGCTGTCGGGGCGGCGGCGCATGGTTTGCTCCAGCAGGCTCAAGTCGCGCGCGCCAAAATGGTGGTGGTCGGCGAAGCGAAGCGTTTGCGCTACCGTATAGCGATCGCTCAGCAGGTCAAAAAAAGGCTGCGGGTTGGCAATTCCGGCAAGCGCCACTACGCTTTTGCCGTCAAGCGTTGCCACCGGCTTTCCGGTTGCCATGTGCACCATGCTGCCGTAGGCGTAGGCGGTGAAGTAAAGGCGCTGGTAGGGCTTAACCTTCAGGTTTTTTTCCAGCACGTTGAAATCAATAGGCTTCAGGCTGTGCGGGCACTTGGTTACGATCAGCATTTCGGCGTGCGCCAGCCGGCTTACCGAGTCGCGCAGCCGCCCCAGCGGCAGCATGTAGTCTTTGGTGGCAAGGTTGTCGCAGGTGGTGAGCACAATGGATAGCCCTGCTTTCACCCTTCGGTGCTGGAAAGCGTCGTCCAAAATGACGACTTTTACCTCCGGATTATCGCTGATAATTTTTTTTATGCCAAGCACGCGGTCTTTGCACACAGCCACCATTGCTTCGGGAAAACGCCGCTTTATTTGCAGCGGCTCATCGCCCACCCCGCAGGCTGTGCTTGACTTTTCTACGTAAAAAAAGCCGCTGCTTTTGCGCTTGTATCCCCGCGACAGCACCGCCGCTTTCACTCCCTCCCTGCCGAGCTGCTGCATCAGCATTTGTACGTGGGGCGTTTTTCCGGTACCGCCTACGGTCAGGTTGCCAACGCATATTACCGGAATTTTAAATTCGTGCTGCTTGAGGATTTTATACGTGTACAGCGCGTGGCGCAAGGTAACAGCAAGCCAAAACAACCCCGCCAACGGCAGCTTGAGCAAAATAAGTAGTATATAGTAAAAAAGTTTCCTCACAAACAGTCAATATTTATTCCATTGATACGTCGTACGGTAAGCGAGCCTGCGCTTTGCCGTTC
Organism: Prevotellaceae bacterium; assembly: GCA_031263185.1. GTDB lineage: Bacteria > Bacteroidota > Bacteroidia > Bacteroidales > UBA932 > JAITMY01. The sequence continues at coordinate 8,117 of JAISGH010000094.1, forward strand.
ATGCGAAGCAGGTTAGCCAGCGGCTCGTAATCTTCCATTATGTTGCCCGTGCTTTTTTTCGTCAGCTTTGCAGCGGCCTGCCCAAAGCTCTCCAAAAAGAAAGTGAACGTGTCCTTTTGCTTGGGCAGCTCCAGTATCCTGTAATTTTCCAGATTAGCCAGCAGCACTGCTTTTTCTATCGCCGAATTCAGCCCCCCAAATTCATCAACCAGCTTTAAACGCTTGGCGTCTACGCCGCTCCACACGCGCCCTTCGCCAATTCTGTCAACTTCCCGAAGCGGTATGCCGCGGCCATCGGCAACGTGCTGCGTGAACGTAGCGTATATTTTTTCGACGTGATGCAAAATAAAATTATACTCAGGCTTCGAGAGCGGGCGGTAGGGGCTGCCCATGTCGGCATGTTCGTTGGTGGAGGCCACATCTACAGTCAGACCCAGCTTGCTGTTGAGAAGTTTCTTTGCGTTGAACACCACGCCAAACACGCCGATAGAGCCGGTAATGGTGGTGGGGCTGGCAAAAATACAGGATGCAGGACAGGCAATGTAGTATCCGCCCGAAGCCGCAACGTCGCCCATAGAAACCACCAAAGGCTTTGCCTCCTTGAGCAGCTTCATTTCGTGCCAAATAAGCTCCGAAGCCATAGCGCTGCCGCCGGGGGAGTTCACCCGCAGCACTACTGCCTTTACGGAGGTGTCGCGCCGCACCGCCCGCAGCTCGGCAGCAAGCGCTTTGCCCACAATATCTTCCTCCTTTCCTCCATCCAGTATTTCGCCCTCGGCGTAAACAATGGCAAGCTGCTGCTTTGCCGTTGCGCTTCGAGGCGTAGCAACTCTGCTATAGGTGTCTATACTGATTAAGTTCGGATTTCCGTTTTCGGGTTGGCTGCTTAGCACCGCCAGCTCGCTGAGCACTTCGCCGCGCTGGCGCAAGCCGTCAATCAGGTCGAGCGATAGCGCCGCTTTTGCGTCGTTGAGCTGTAAGGTGTTTATGGCCTTATTGAGCTTGTCAACCTCCACCTGTCGCTGCTCGGCAATATCGCCTATCATGGAGCTCCAGATTGCGCCAGCGTAGGCCAAAATCTGCTCTCTGTTTTCGGCGCTCATTTTATCGTACATGTACGGCTCCACCGCGCTTTTAAACTTTCCATGCCGTATTACCTGCGCCTCAACGCCCAGCTTGTCGAGCGCACCCTTGTAAAACATAATGCTTGCCCCCAGGCCGTGCAAGTCCAGCAAGCCTTCGGGGTTCATATACACCTTGTCGGCTACCGAGGCCAAGTAGTAAGGTTTTTGCCCGTAGTAGTCGCTGTAGCTGACAATAAATTTTCCCGTAAGGCGAAAATCAAGCAAGGCATTACGAATTTCGGTCAGGGTAGCTATTCCTGTCCCTGCGCCCCCCATATCCGTTAGCAGTATTCCTGCTATCCGGCTGTCGTTCTTGGCGTGCTCTATGCTGCGCAAAATATCGTTTAGCCCCAGCGCGCTCTCCTCGTCGCCAAGCAAGCTTCGCAGCAGGTCTATCGGGTTATTGCCCACCCTGTCAACAATGGGGCGGTTGAGCGGCAGGGTAAGCACAGAGTTGTCCTTCACCGCTTTTATCGACGAGGTTGAGAATGACAGCGAGGCTACGCTCACAATAGCGCCAATCACAATCGCAGCAAAAGTCGAAATAATGACGCCCGCCAAAAGCGTTCCCAGCGTCGCTGCTAACATGGTTTTTACAAAATTTTTCATACCTGTTCAAAAAAAAATCAATGATTAAAAAATAGTTCAACAAATAATTCAAGAGATACTCCGCAAGCATCGTTTTCGCTCGCCATGCAGGACAGGGCGAAAAAGGCTACTGCAAAAAGAAGTAACCCAGCGAAATTTCCGTGCTAATGTTGTATAAGGCCACATTGCTGCCCTTTGCGATGTTGCACATTCCCCAAGCGTAAGAGGCCGAAATCTGAAAGCGCCGCAGCTCTATGCCTCCTCCCAGCTTTACGCCGTAATCGTTTTTAGCAAAGCTTTGGCTGGCGCCGCCCTGCTGCCTGCCGTTCTCCGTGCTCAGCAAAAAAGCATAGTACGGCGTAACGGAAATGTAAGGAATAACGCTGCCAAAGTTGAGCAGATAAATCAGCCCCAGCGGCGCCTCAACGTAACTCAAATACAGGCCATCCCTGCCTTTTCGGTTGTAGCTTGCTTCGGGCTGCACGGCAAATCCGCCAAACGAAAAGTGGGCAAGGTAAACGTTAAACGCCAACCCTGCATGGTACGAGTTACTCCAGCCATAGACAGCTACATCTCCATCTCCCTGCTGCTGCAAGTGGGCAAAAGTTCCACCGACCTTTGCGCCAAGCGAAAATTGCCCGTATAGCGGAGCCGCAGCAAGCAGCACTAAATATATCAGAAAAAAACGCTTCATTAGAGTTTATATTCAATAGATGCTTGCGTCGTCCCGTAGAGCCTGCCCTCTCGGCTACGCTCGGGGCAGGCTCTACGGGACGGCGCAAGCGTTCCTCGCCGTTGCAACAAAATCATTTATTGGCACGCTAACCAACTCTTGAATATAAACTCTATTCAAGTAACGCATGTAGCTTATTCTTTTATACTTAAAAAATTACCTGACCCCAACATTTTTCGCTCCTAACGGGCAATGCCATTAGTAACAACCTGAAAGGTTGAATTTTGCTCACGCTGTGCTTTTTTTCAAGGTGTTCGCGAGTTCGCTTCGCTCAGCTCATAACCGCCCTTACAATTGTAACGCGCTGGTAAGCAGGGTTATTAGCGGAGAGAGAGGGATTCGAACCCCCGGAACCTTGCAGTTCAACGGTTTTCAAGACCGTCGCAATCGACCACTCTGCCATCTCTCCCGTTAGAAGCGGAGCAAAAGTAGCACATTTTTTGTTAACAGCCAAATTATAGTCAGCAAAAATGCCTATCTTTGCAGCCTAAAAAAATTACACGAAAACTCATCAACATTAATTATAGAAACAACATGAACACAACAAAAGTTACAGTAAAAGTTACAGTTATAGGCGCGGGCAATGTAGGCGCCACTTGTGCACAAATCTGCGCCGAGCGCGAGCTGGCCAACGAGGTGGTGCTGCTTGATGTCAAGGAAGGCATCTCTGAGGGCAAGGCGCTTGACCTGTGGCAAACTGCCCCCATCAACTACTACGATTCGCGCTTGACGGGCGTAACCAACGACTACAGCCGTACCGCCAACTCCGACGTTGTAGTTATCACGTCGGGGCTGCCCCGAAAGCCGGGCATGAGCCGCGACGACCTCATCTCGGTCAACGCAGGCATCGTTAGGCAGGTAACCGAAAACGTGGTGAAGTACTCGCCAAACGCTATCATCATTGTGGTTAGCAACCCGCTGGATGTAATGACTTACTGCGCCTACCTCACGGCAAAAGTCGCGCCAAGCAGGGTGCTGGGCATGGCCGGCGTGCTCGATACGGCGCGGTACCGCGCATTCTTGGCCGAGGCGCTCGGCTGTAGCCCAAAGGATATTCAGGCGCTGCTGCTGGGCGGACATGGCGACACTATGGTGCCGCTGCCCCGCTACACCACCGTGTCGGGCATTCCCGTAACGCAGCTTATTGACGGGGACAAGCTGAGCGCTATCATAGAGCGCACCAAGAACGGCGGCGGAGAGCTGGTAAAGCTCATGGGTACGTCGGCATGGTACGCCCCGGGGTCGGCGGCAGCGCAAATGGTGGAGGCTATCCTGCGCGACCAAAAGCGCATTTTCCCCTGCTGCGTGAAGCTCAACGGCGAGTACGGCGTGAAGGATATATTCCTCGGCGTACCCGTGAAGCTGGGACGCGAGGGCGTTGAGCAAATCATCGAAATTGAGCTGAACGAAGCTGAGCGTAAGGATTTCGATGCCTCCGCCAAGGCCGTGCGGGAGGTGATGAATGTGTTTGACGAAATGAAGTTGATTTAGAATAGATTGAACTCCGGATGGGCAGTACAGAGAAATAATTTGGCAAATTATTTTGGAAATAATTTTGGAAAATAATTTGGAAAGTCTCCAAATAAAACATATCTTTGTAGCCATATCGCGGAGTAGAGCAGTTGGTAGCTCGTCGGGCTCATAACCCGGAGGTCACAGGTTCGAGTCCTGTCTCCGCAACCAAAAAGCCTTGCAGGTCATTGACGCTGCAAGGCTTTTTTTATTCAAGAAAGAAAAAGAGAAAGAAAGAACAAGAGAATTTTTTTTAATAGCTGAAACATGGAGCTTACCCCCCTTCTACAGCAGGTTCGCGCGGCTTCGCGCACCCTCAGCCTGCTTGCCGATGCCGACATCAACGCCGTGCTGCTCACGCTGGCGGATGAGGCCGAAAGGCAATCGGCTTTCATTTTGGCGGAGAACGCCAAAGATGTTGCCCGTATGGACAAGGACAATCCGCTGTACGACAGGCTGCGGCTGTCGCCCGAGCGCATTGCCGGCGTGGCGGCAGACATTCGCGGCGTGGCGTTGCTTCCGTCGCCTTTGGGCAGGACGCTGGCGCAAGCCACGCGCCCCAACGGCATGAGCATTACCAAGCTGAGCGTTCCCTTTGGCGTAATCGGCGTTATCTACGAAGCCCGCCCCAACGTAACCTTCGACGTTTTTTCGCTCTGCTTCAAAAGCGGCAACGCCTGCGCGCTCAAGGGCGGCAGCGACGCGCAGCGCTCCAACGAGGCCATTATTTCCGTAATTCACGCGGCGCTCCGCCAGCACGGGGTAACCGAAATGGCGGCGCTGCTGCTGCCCTCCTCGCGCGAAGCCGCCAACGCGCTGCTCAGCGCCACAGGCTTGGTGGACTTGGTGATACCGCGCGGCAGCGCAAGCCTCATCAGCTTTGTACGCAGCAGCTCCCGCATCCCTGTCATCGAAACAGGTACGGGGGTGTGCCACATCTACGTTGACGAAGCGGCGGAGGTGAATATGGCGCGGCGCATTGTTACCAACGCCAAAACACGGCGCGTGAGCGTGTGCAACGCCGCCGAGTGCCTGCTGGTAAGCGCCAAAAGGCTGAACGATTTGCCCGCCATTTGCGAGCCGCTGGCTGCTGCCCGCGTTACCCTCTTTGCCGACAACGCCTCGTTTGCCGCGCTGCAAGGCCGCTACCCTGCCGACCTGCTGCAACATGCCGCTCCGGAGCACTACGGCTGCGAATTTTTGGACTACAAGATGGCCGTAAAAACGGTGAGCGGCGTGGGCGAGGCGGTTGATTTTATCAACGCGCACGGCACAATGCACAGCGAGTGTATTGTTTCGGCAAGCAAAAAAAATATTGACTTTTTTCAGCGAATGGTGGATGCGGCCTGCGTGTACGCCAACGTTTCTACCGCCTTCACCGACGGCGCACAGTTTGGCCTTGGCGCCGAAGTGGGTATCAGTACGCAAAAATTACACGCTCGCGGCCCTATGGGATTGGCTGAGCTGTGTACGTACAAGTGGATTGTTGAGGGCAGCGGTCAGACGAGGCCGTAGCTGCTAACGCTTGCTACCGCCCGATTCATGCGACACACATAAAAATATAGCGACAAGAGCATTTACTGAATTTTCAGGTAGCTAACAACGTACTGCTTTTTAGGCTCCGAAATCAGCAGCCTGTACTCGTTGCCGCCAACTTTTTCTACCACGCCGATGTTCGTTTTTGGTTTTTTTGCGCTGCTGAAGTACAAAAATCCTTGCCCTGCGTCGGCTGTTACCTTAATGGTTTTGGCGTCGGCGTACACGGCAATGTCTCCGCCGGCGGTGGGTACCTTTCCTTCTATCCATTGCAGCCCGCCGAGGTTGGGCTTGATGCAAAATTCACCGTAGCCGGGCTTGAGGGGCTGTACGCCCATGTAGTACTTTCCCAGCAGGTAGAGAGGGCTTGCTCCCCACGCATGGCAAAGGCTGCGCCCATACGGGCGACCGTACATGGCTAAGTGCTGCGCGCCGCTTTCGCGCGGGTCGTATTTTTCCCAAAATGAGGTGGCGCCGAGCTTGAGCATACCTCCCCAGTAGCTCTTCATCTCCTTGAGCACATGCTCCTGCTCGCCCAGGGCGCACAAGGCTTCCAGCTCGTAAAAGCGCATGTAGGGCGTGGTGATCTTCAGCGCGTTGGGGTTGAGCAGTACGCTTTGCTTCACGGCTTGCGTTTGCTCTGCGCTCAGGTAGCCAAGCAGCACGGCAAATATGTTAGCGTAGGGGGTTACCTGGCTGCTCTGCCGTCCGTTTTCGCGGTTGTGCACAAAGGCGTTTTTTTCATTCGACCAAAATCCGTCAAACAACTTCTGCCTCAACTCCTGCGACAGCACAGCGTAGCCGGCGGCGCTCTCCCCGTAGCCGGCAATTCCGGCGCACACGGACATGACCTCAAGGCTGCGGCAGAACAGCAGCTGCTCAAAGCTCAGCTCGCCCTTTTTGCTCATGGCAAACTCCGCCCAGTCCACAAAAACCCAATCGCCGCTAAGCCCCTCGAGCATCCCGTTGGCGTTACGGCGGCCAAGCACGTAGGCCATCAGGCTCTCCATGCGGGGGTACATTTGCCGGACAAAGCGCTCGTCGCCCGTAAAGAGGTAGTAGTCGTAAACGCCCATGAACCAGTAAAACGTGTAGTCCATAATGGTGTTGATGTGGCTTGTTATGGGGTCTTTGCCGCGCAAGGCGTACAGCGTTCGCGTTACCGACGGCGCGTCAAAAAACAGGTAGTAGCTCATCAGGAAGCTCTGGTAGGCGTCGCCCGACCATATCCAGCGGTCGCGCTTAATGCCGTCAATAAAAAACTCGCGCGTACTCAGCTGCAAGGTGTACGCCGAAACATCCCATATCCGGTTTAGCTCCTCGTCGCTGCAGCGAAATGCGCCGCGGTACTCCTCCGGCATGTACTCGTACAGCATGGATACGTTGTCGAACAGCAGCGTACCGTCAGCCACTATGCTTGCGTAGCGGAATGCCCTTGAGGCGCTCATCACAAAATCCTCGGGTTGCGAATGGTCTATGTATATCCTGTCCAGCGTTTCGCAGCCGGCTGTGTCTAAGGCTTCCTCCCTCGATTCGCCGTAGTAAACGGAGAGGTTGCCCTTGCCCTTCATCCCGTGCAGCTTTAAAAATCCAAATGTTTCCTGCCCAAAATCTACCAGCACCGACGACTCCCCGCGCTCGGTAACAGCCGCCGCCTTTGGCGTTGTGGGGAGGCTAAACTGCGACGGCGCAACCTGCGCGTCGCTAAAGCTCCACGAGCCGACGTTTACAAATATGGCCATCGACTTGTCCGAAGCCTTGCCCGACATGTCAATCCAATCCGTATCCTTAAAGGTAACCAGCCACGAGGTATCGCTCACAACCGTTTTGCCCCGCACAAAAATGGCGGGTACCGCCGACTGATTGTAAACTTTGATGTTGAGCCGATGCCTGCCGGCAGGGATATTCAGCCTGTCCAGTTTACCGAATTGCAGCCTGCCATCCAGCTTTACGTTGTACTGGCCTTCGGCGTAAATTTCTACCTCCTCATCCGCCGCTAAATCTACCGTTTTGAAAAATTCAACCAGCACGTAGTGGCTATCCATGCGCCAAAACGGAGGGTAAAACGCGCCCCGCTCCGTGCGGCGGTTTTGCATGTTGTTGGCCATCAGAATTTCGTAGTCGCCCGGATACCAGATCCATGTAGCTGCGCCTGCCTCGGCAAAAGAAGTAGCGGACATGAGCATAGCGCCCACAAGTAAAAACTTTACTGTTTTCATACCTGCAAATATTGATGAATTAGAATTAAAATTACGGATATACACCCCACTGCCTCAAGGTGCCAAAGCGCAAAGATAAAAAGAAATGGCAAGAAATCGTAAGTAGGAAGCAAAATGGCTAAATCTTTTTTTGAGGCGCTACAAAAAAAGATTTAGCGCAAAGATGAATGTGATTTTGGTTTTCCTGATGTCAGGAAAACCAAAAATATCATTGATTACAATCTTTCGCGTTATGCCTGCTACTTGATTGTTCAAAACGGCGACCCGCGAAAAAAGCAAATCGCTTTGGGACAAACTTATTTTGCCATTCAAACATATAGGCAGGAGTTGAACGACAAATACAATCAACTTGCCGAAGACAAAAAACGCTTGCTTTTGCGTGGCGATATTAAGCAGATGAACCAGCTGCTTGTCGAGGCAGCCAAAGGCGCAGGAATAATCACGAATGAGGAATACGCAATATTTCAAAATCGTGGTTATCAAGGCTTGTACGGTGGGCTTTCGGTTGCAGGTATTCATTACAGAAAACAACTTAGCGAGAAAGATAAAATATTGGATTTTATGGGTAGCGAAGAAATGATTGCAAACCTGTTTCGTATTTCTCAAACGCAAAGTAAAATAACGAGGGAAGACATTAAAAATAAGGAACTTGCAAGTTTTGCTCATTTCACTGTCGGTAAAGAGGTCAGAGAGGCGATTATGCGGCTTGGCGGCGTGATGCCCGAAGATTTGCCTACGCCAAAAAAAGGCATTATCGAACTCGAAAAAGAAGCAATAAAGAAACTGAAAGAAAAAAATAAAATAATGTTAGACGAATAAAACAAGAAAGGCGATGATGTAAAAAGTATCAGGCGGCTGCGCACAAAACCTCATTTCCAACCTAATTTTTCTAATAAAACAACCTCAGTAGCAAATAGTTATACAGAATTTTCTAACCTCATTACCTCATTTTTCCGCAACCGTTTTTATTGTTTTAATGAGGTAATGAGGTTGTTGATATGCGCATTAATTCATTGCTACTGAGGTTGTTTTATTAGAAAAATGAGGTTGGAAATGAGTTTGCTCTGCTGACCCTCGTTCTATCCGTATTCTAACTACCGAGCTGCAAGCTATTTTCGTAGCGCCTCAAAAAAAGATTTAGCCTATTTCTTTCCGCTTTTTTTGCTCAAAGCCCCAAAGTTTAGTATTTTTGTCCCCCGAAGCCGGAAAAACGGCGCAGCGAAAATTCTTAAATTCGTAATTTACATACATGCAGCATATCCGCAACTTTTGCATAATAGCCCACATTGACCACGGAAAGAGCACGCTGGCCGACCGCCTGCTGGAGCTTACCCGCACCGTCAGCGACCGCGACATGGAGGCGCAGGTGCTCGACAACATGGAGCTCGAGCGCGAAAAAGGTATCACCATCAAGAGCCACGCCATACAGATGGACTACGCGCAGGACGGACGCAAGTACTCGCTCAACCTCATCGACACGCCCGGACACGTGGACTTCAGCTACGAGGTGAGCCGCGCCATTGCCTCGTGCGAGGGTGCGCTGCTCGTTGTTGACGCTACGCAGGGCATTCAGGCGCAAACCATCTCCAACCTCTACCTCGCGCTGGAGCACGACCTCGAAATTATCCCCATCATCAACAAAATTGACATGGAGGCGGCTATGGTGGACGAGGTGAGCGACCAAATCATAGACCTCATCGGCTGCAAAAAGGAGGAGATTATTTGCGTGAGCGCGCGGACAGGGCTTAACGTAGAGCAAGTGCTGGAGGCTGCGGTGGCGCGCATCCCGCCCCCCAAAGGCGACGAAAATGCACCGCTGCAGGCGCTCATATTCGACTCGGTGTTCAACTCGTTCCGGGGCATCATTGCCTACTACAAAATCGTCAGCGGCGCTATCCGCAAGGGCGAGCGGGTAAAGTTTATCAACACCGGAAAGGAGTACTTTGCCGACGAGGTGGGCATCCTGCGCCTCAACATGGAGCCCCGCAGCGAGGTGCGCACGGGCGACGTGGGCTACATCATATCGGGGATAAAAGCAGCTGCCGAGGTAAAGGTGGGCGATACCATCACCTCGTGCGCCAACCCCGCAACGCACGCCATTGCCGGATTTGAGGACGTGAAGCCAATGGTGTTTGCCGGCATCTACCCCGTAAGCACCGACGAGTACGAAGACCTGCGTACCTCAATGGAAAAGCTTCAGCTCAACGACGCTTCGCTCACCTTCGACCCGGAGTCGTCGCTGGCGCTGGGCTTCGGATTTCGCTGCGGCTTTCTCGGCCTGCTGCACATGGAGATTGTTCAGGAGCGGCTGTACCGCGAGTTCGACATGGACGTAATCACCACCGTGCCCAACGTGTCGTTCAACGTTTACACCACGCAGGGCGAAGCCGTAACGGTGCACAACCCCTCCGGCCTGCCCGCCCCTACCCTCATCGACCACGTAGAGGAGCCGTACATCAAGGCGCAGGTGATTACCAAAACCGACTACCTTGGCGTTGTGATGAAGCTGTGCCTCGACAAGCGCGGCATCCTGAAAAATCAGCACTTCATCTCGCCCACGCGCGTGGAGCTGTCGCTCGACATGCCGCTAAGCGAAATCGTTTTTGACTTTTACGACAAGCTCAAGAGCATTTCGCGCGGCTACGCCTCTTTCGACTACCAGCTCATTGACTACCGGCCTGCCGAGCTCGTCAAGCTCGACATCCTGCTCAACAGCGAGCCGGTGGACGCGCTGTCGGCGCTCATCCACAAAGACCACGCCTACGACTTTGGGCGCAAGATGTGCGAAAAGCTCAAGGAGCTTATCCCGCGCCAGCAGTTCGACATTGCCATACAGGCCGCCATCGGCGCAAAAATCATTGCCCGCGAAACGGTAAAGGCCGTGCGCAAGGACGTGCTTGCCAAGTGCTACGGCGGCGACATTACGCGAAAGCGAAAGCTGCTCGAAAAGCAAAAGAAAGGCAAAAAGCGCATGCGACAGGTGGGTAACGTGGAGATACCACAGGAAGCGTTTTTGGCAGTGCTAAAAATGGAGTAAGCGCATACCTTTCATATAACTAAATCGTAAACGATTATTTATCAGTTGTTTATCTTTTTGCATTTAACGTTTTTTAAT
>JAISGH010000101.1 GCA_031263185.1 Prevotellaceae bacterium
CATTATTGGCCAAACTCCCGGTGCTATATTCAACTTTTTTGGTTTTTGCGGAGTGAGGCTATGAGGGGTATGTGCATCATAGTCATGACTTTTATCAACAATCTCATAGTCGTGATTCATGTCTTTTATGATTACCGTTTTTACTTGCTTGTTGCCACCCTTGGCCAACCCTTTTTTCAACCCTTTCAGGTTATCTTTGGCGGGTACTTTCCAGTCTCTGCTACCGCAAACGGCAAGTACCGGAACCTGTATCTTTGGCAAGTAATCATTGGGCTTAAAGCGAAACATAGCCATAGTCCACGGTTGTAAATCTTGCTTATATATCTGCTGACAGTATTCTTCAAAACTTATTCGGGGTTTATCTTGCTCATATTCTTGCCTGAGATATTCATCTTTCATTCGTTGCTTTATAATGCTTGTGTCGGATTCCTGATTGACAATATCTGCATAAATGGAGTAAGCATGTACAACTCTGTTAGCGATTTTGTCTCTATTCGCTATTTTTGTAGAGGGGACCAATATTTTTGTAGAGGAGGCCAAAGCCAGAAAATGTTTAATTCCCTCTTTCATAGCTCTTAGCGAATGTTCCTTGCCGTTAATACCCACAGTAGAAAGAAAAATCAGAAAATTCACATCGCTGCTTCGCGCAGCAACAATCATCGCAACGCAACCGCCTTCGCTATGCCCAACAAGTCCTATGCGCGCATTTCGAAATTCTTCCTGCTTTCTTACAAAGGCAACTACCGATTCAACATCTTTTGCGTGCGTGTGCATGCTTGTTGTTGCAGGATCAAAAGTTCGGTTGTCGAATCGCAACACCGCAACTCCATTCCTGCTCAATTCATCGGATAAGCTGGAAAAAACCCCAAAGTAATCGCGCTTTTCTACTTGTGGCGGTGAAACCAGAATAGCTACTTTTGTTTCCTTGCCTGTATGCTCCGGAATGGTCATTGTACCGGATAGGCAAACATCGCCATCGCCTAACGGAATGGATATTTCCTGACAGGCATACGCTACTGAATCAGCCAATTTGTTCGGAAATGATGCCTCGGCAGCATTTCTCCCTGCTATCAATAAAAAGACAACAAGTACAAGGTATGTTACGTTCCCTTTCATCTTTACTTAATACATTAATTCAGATGAAAATATTTGAGAGGAATCTGAATAAACATTTTGCTTATAGTATGCATTCCCTCTTTCAGTGGCATCTTGCTCATAGGGTTGTTTGTGATGGTTATCAGGATCTGTAATAACAGATATGAGGCTTGGTACAGCAACGTCTGTAAAGTATTTAAAATTACTCATTGACTGTTGCTGTAAATAATGACCATATTCGTGCACAACGTCAGCAACTGTGAACCCTCGCGAGCCTCCCAAACGAATTGTTCCACCCACCTGAAATCCATAACCTTCAATAAGCCAAGTGCCGAATTTCACTCCTGCAAGGAGAATAGAGTTGCCGTTACTTCCACAGACAACAATTCCGTCCTTTGTTTCATACAAATAACCGTCATGGAGTGCATAACAATGATCATATCCTCCGTACCCATTGCTGAGGTAGAATTGAGAAACGTTACTACCTATTGGCAGATCATTTGCTTGACAGTAATAGAAAGCATCATAAAATGCATCGTAAGACCTGAACCACGCATAATTACCCCAACTATCAGAAAATCCATAGCCGATATAGCCAAAGTAAGACGTCAAGAATGATTCTACCTCATTTATAGTAACACCTCCTACCACTTTCCGCATGGTATCCTCACTACACACCGGAAACGTTTCCGCCAAACCTTTTAAGTCGCTTTTCGTAATTTTTTTCATGATTGATAGATTATATTGTTATTGTTATTCAGAACACAGAACATTTTGCAAATGTAAAAAATATTATTTGAAAAGCGCCTCCATGCAGGGGGAAAAATTCGGGATTGCTAAAAAAAATGTATCTTTGTCGGCTCAAACTTTACACTACAGCAAAAATGAAATCAACACCCAAGCGGTACCTTGTTACCTCTGCCCTGCCTTACGCCAATGGGCCTGTGCACATTGGGCACCTTGCCGGCGTTTACATCCCTGCCGATATTTACACGCGCTACCTGCGCCTGCGCGGGCGCGACGTGGTATTTATTGGCGGCTCCGACGAGCACGGCGTTCCCATCACCATCAAGGCGCGGCAGCAGGGCTGTACGCCGCAGCAAGTAGTGGACAAGTACCACGAAATGATAAAAAAATCGTTTGCCGACTTCGGCATTTCGTTTGACATATACTCGCGCACCTCGTCGGAAATTCACCACAAAACAGCCTCCGACTTTTTCAGAAAGCTTTACGACAGCGGGAATTTTGTCGAAAAAGTAAGCGAGCAGTACTACGACGAAGAGGCGGGTCAGTTCCTTGCCGACCGCTACATTGTGGGCGTCTGCCCCAAGTGCGGCAACGAAAAAGCCTACGGCGACCAGTGCGAAAAGTGCGGCAGCACGCTTAGCCCCACGGAGCTTATCAACCCGCACTCCAACATCAGCGGCAGCAAGCTTGTAACGCGCAAAACGTCGCACTGGTACCTGCCGCTCAACCGGTACGAAGAGTGGCTCAAGCAGTGGATTTTGGAGGAACACAAAGAGTGGAAATCCAACGTGTACGGGCAGTGCAAATCGTGGTTAGACGGCGGGCTACAGCCGCGGGCCGTGAGCCGCGACCTCGATTGGGGCGTACAAATTCCGGTGGAAGGCGCCGAGGGGAAAGTGCTCTACGTGTGGTTCGACGCCCCAATAGGGTACATCTCGAACACCATAGAGCTGCTGCCCAACGATTGGGAAAAGTACTGGAAAAGCGAGGACTCCAAAATGGTGCACTTTATCGGCAAGGACAACATCGTTTTTCACTGCATTGTGTTCCCGTGCATGCTCAAGGCGCACGGCGACTTTGTGCTGCCCGACAACGTCCCCGCTAACGAATTTTTGAACCTCGAGAACGATAAGATTTCCACAACGCACAGCTGGGCGGTGTGGCTGCACGAGTACCTCGAAGACTTTCCCGGCAAGCAGGACGTGCTGCGCTACGTGCTCTGCGCCAACGCCCCCGAAACCAAAGACAACAACTTTACGTGGCGCGATTTTCAGGACAGAAACAACAGCGAGCTCGTGGCTATTCTCGGCAACTTTGTAAACCGCGCCATGGTGCTTACGCAAAAATACTTCGAGGGCAAAGCGCCGCAGCCCGGTGCGCTTACGGACTTTGACAGAGAAACGCTGGCCGAAATGAAGGAGGTAAAGCAGAAGGTGGAGGACAACCTCGAAAACTTCCGCTTTCGCGAGGCGCTGCGCGAAGCCATGAGCTTGGCGAGGACAGGCAACAAGTACCTTGCCGAAACGGAGCCTTGGAAGGTCATAAAAACCGACCCCGAGCGCGTAAAAACCATCCTGAACATTGCGCTGCAAATATCGGCAAACCTTGCCATTGTGATGGAGCCGTTCATCCCGTTCACGTCGGAGAAGCTGCGCAAAATCCTGAACGCCGACAGCGCAATGCTGGCGTGGGAAGCGCTGGGCAGCGACGCGCTTTTGCCCGTTGGGCATCAGCTTGGCGAGCCTGCCCTGCTGTTCGACAAGGTAGAGGACGAAGCCATCGGCAAGCAGCTCAAAAAGCTGGAGGAGGCAAAAAAGAGCAGGGAGGCGCAAACCTACTGCGCAAAGCCCCAAAAAGAGCTGTGCTCAATGGAAGATTTCCAAAAAATGGACATCCGCATCGTCAAAATTCTGGAAGCCGAAAAAATGCCCAAAAGCAAAAACCTCATCAAAATGCTGGTGGATACCGGCGTCGACAAGCGGACGGTGGTGAGCGGAGTGGCAGACTACTTCGACCCGCAAGCGCTGGTGGGCAAGCAGGCAACCATGCTCATTAACCTTGCCCCGCGCGCCATCATGGGCGTCGAGTCGCATGGAATGGTACTCTACGCCGAGGGCTGTGACGGAAAGCTGCACCTCGTGCAGCCGGCAGGCGAAGTGCAAAGCGGCGGCAGCCTGTCGTAGGCAAATATCCCTTCGCTCTCCACAAGAGCGGAGCAAAAACAAAAAAGGCCAAACCAACGTAGAGATGATTTAGCCTTGCTTACTTTTAGCAACTTGGATACTAATAATTTCTAATTTCTGTGTGGTACCACCAGGAATCGAACCAGGGACACAAGGATTTTCAGTCCTTTGCTCTACCAGCTGAGCTATGGTACCTTTAAAAAAGGACGACAAAGGTAGCTATTTTTTTATTCCATGCAAAGGGATTACCGGCTTAAATATACATATACAATGTTAACATGTATTGAAGGGTTGCTGCACAGCTTACAAAGCGCCTGATTTTACGGCCATATTTTTTTTATCGTGAACACCGAATTTTTTATAGCCAAGCGGCTCACATTCAGCAAGCAGTCGGAGCAGCGTATGCTTCGCCCCATCGTCCGCATATCGGTGGTGAGCGTAGCGCTGAGCCTTGCCGTCATGATTGTTGCGGTGGCAGTGCTAACTGGGTTCAAGGAGCAGATTACGCAAAAGGTAACCGGATTTTTGGCGCATGCGCAAATCGTAAACTACGACGGCAACACATCCTACGAAACCACGCCTATTGGCCGACGGCAGAACTTTTTGCCGCAGATAGAGCAGCTCAAAGAGGTGAAGCATATCCAAGCCTTTGCGCTCAAGCCCGGCATTATCACCTCGGGCAACAACATGCAGGGCGTCGTTCTGAAGGGCGTTGACAAAGATTTTGACTGGACTTTTTTCGGCGAAAACATGGTAAGCGGAAGCCCTTTTACCGTTGCCGACAGCGCTACTACCAACAAGGTTGCCATTTCGCAAACGCTGGCAAGGCTGCTGCGGCTCAAGCAGGACGACAGCTTCGACATGCTCTTTGTGCAAGACCCGCCGCGCGTACGCCGCTTTTCCATCGCCGCCGTTTACGACACCAAGTTTGGCGAGTTTGACAAGCTTTACGTGCTGTGCGACATCAAGCACGTGCAGCGCCTCAACGGCTGGCGCGCCGGACAAATCACGGGCTTTGAAATATACGTAAACAACTTCGACAGGCTCGACGAAACCTACCTGCAAGTGGAGGATATTGCTGGCTACAAGCTGCTACCCGACGGTACGCGCCTGCTTGTTGAAAGCGTCAAGCAGCGCTACGCGCAAATATTCGACTGGCTTGCGCTGCAAGACCTCAACGCTTGGGTTATCTTGGCGCTCATGCTGTTAGTTGCCGGATTTAACATGGTATCCACCCTGCTCATCATGCTGCTCGAGCGGTCGCACATGATTGGGCTGCTCAAATCGCTGGGTATGCAAAACGTGAGCCTGCAAAAAATATTCATCTACCAGTCGGGGTTCATTGCCGGAAAAGGGCTGCTATGGGGAAACGTGATAGGCGTTGGCCTTTGCCTGCTGCAGCAGCATTTCGGCATTGTAACGCTCAACCCGGAAACCTACTACCTGTCGCAGGCGCCGGTGGAGCTGCAGCTGTGGCACGTGCTGGCGCTCAACGCCGGGGCTATGGTTGCCATCATTGCCATGCTGGCGCTGCCGTCGATGCTCGTATCGCGCATTAGCCCAAGCAAAACGTTGAGGTTTGCGTAGCCTCTACCGGCCTCGCGCCTCGCCTCAAAGCAGGTAGCCAGCCATTTGCTGCTGCATATCGCGGGCTTTTTTGCCGGCTGTAGCGGCAAAATTTTCGCTGCTATCGGCAAAGATAATGGCGCGTGAAGAATTTACCAGCAGCCCGCAGCGGCTATTCATGCCGAACTTTGCCACCTCGTTCAAGCTGCCGCCCTGCTCGCCCACCCCCGGTACCAGCAAAAAATGTTCGGGAACTATCCGGCGAATGTTCGACAGCATCTCGGCTTTGGTTGCGCCCACCACGTACATGGTGTTGTTGGGGTTGCCCCACCGCATGGAGGTTTTCAGCACACGCTCGTACAGCATTTCGCCGTTCTCGCCGGACATCAGCTCAAAGTCGGAGGCCGAAGGGTTGGAGGTGAGCGCCAGCAGAACAGCCCACCTGCCATCGTACTCCAAAAACGGCTGCACCGTATCGCGCCCCATGTAGGGCGATAGCGTAACGGCATCCACATCCATTTTTCCAAAAAAAGCCTCGGCGTACAGGCGCGAGGTGTTGCCAATGTCGCCGCGCTTGGCGTCGGCAATGATGAGCATTTCGGGGTAGCATTGGCGAATGTAGCGTACTGTTTGCTCCAGCTGCGCCCAGCCATCGGCTCCGTGCGCCTCGTAGAATGCAAGGTTGGGCTTGTAGGCCACCGCGTACGGCGCCGTAGCGTCCACAATGGCCTTGTTGAACGTTAGCATCGGATACGGCTCGCGCTGCAAGTGCGCCGGCAGCTTACCGGCATCCGTATCCAAGCCTACGCACAGAAAGGATTTCTTGCGCTGAATTTGCTCGTATAGCTGTTGTGCGTTCATATTTTGCGTTTCAGAAATTTTCCTCACTTCTTTTGCCCTACCGCCACCTTAACCACCTTTCTGCCTGCCTTTTTTCTAAGAAAAATTGGTGATGGGCGAGAAGTATATTAAATTGTACAAAATGTTAATAAATTTTGGATTTTGATACCTACCTGTAAATCAGCGACGACAGGCTTTCCGGATTAAAGACTTCGCGCGCCAGCGCCTGTATTTGTTCAGCGGTGACGGAGCGGATATGCTCCTCTACCTCTCTGGAGGAGTCTATTTTGCCGTAAGCTAGCAGGCTTTTTCCCATGCTCAGCATGGCTTGCTCGTTGCTCTCCGAGCCGATGGCAATCTGCCCCAGCAGCTGCTTTTTTGCGCGGTTGAGCTGTGCTGCCGTGAGCTTGTCGGAGCGCAGCTTCTCCAGCTCTCCGTTCACCACGCTCAGGCATTTTTCAACAGCGCCTTTTTCGGTGCCAAAGTAGATGGTTGTCGCGCCGCAATCGGAGTAGAGCGTCGAGGCGACCTCTACGCCGTAGGCCAGCCCGTGCGTTTCGCGCAGCGCAAGGCTCAGGCGCGAATTTTGGCTTGGCCCGCCCAGCATGTTTACCAGCAGGTACAGCGCAAAGCGGCTGCCGTGCGTATAGCCAAAGGTGCGGTTGCCCAGCAGGCAGTGCGCCTGATGCGTTGATTTTTTGCAGCTTTTGCCGAAGGCGCTGTAGGCAGGCACCGGATCTCTTTTGCTTTGGACGCTGCTGCGGGGCAGCTGCGCAAAGTACCTGTCGGCCAGCTTTGCCACCCTTTCAATGCCAAAGCACCCTACCGACGAAAATACCATCCGGTCGGTTGTGTAGCAGCGGTTGACGAAGCTGCGCACCCTCTGCGCCGAAAAGGTGCGCAGGCTCGCGGCGCTTCCAAGAATACTGCGCCCCAAGCTCGACGCAGGAAACAGCAGCTCCTCAAACTCGTCAAAAATAGCTTCCGACGGGCTGTCGCGGTAGAGGTTAATCTCGTCGCGCACCACATCTTTTTCTTTTTCGAGCTCTGCCGACGGAAAAGTCGAGTTGAAGACAATGTCGGAAATGACGTCAAACGCCTTGCCCAAGTCGCTACGCAGCACAACGGCGTGCACGGCGGTTTCTTCCTTGCCCGTAAATGCGTTCAGGTCGCCGCCCTGACTTTCGAGCATGGTGGCTATTTTTAAAGAGCTGCGCGTTTTTGTTCCCTTAAACAGTACGTGCTCCAGAAAGTGCGCCATGCCGTGCTCGCGCTCCAGCTCGTCGCGCGTACCGGCGTTGATGGTAAGCCCGCAGTAGGCCACCGCTGATTTTACCCGCTTGTGTACAAAACGTAGCCCGTTGGGCAACGTAAGTATTTCAATTTCCATAGTTGCTTCAAAAAAAAGTAGCGCAAATTTAGCATAAAAATAAATACCGGCAAGAATTAGCCTCGCAATGAATAAAAGCGTATATGGATAGAAAACAGCATGGAGCCGGATACGCATTATCCCAAAATGTCCATTAGCTTGACGACATTGCCCCTACCCTACCATTCCACCGGAGGGCGTTGCGCCTGCTGCCACCAGCGCGTTTGCGGCTTTTAGCATTTCGGGAGTGCCCGCGTCTAACCACTGCTCTCCCTGCATGTCGTACCCTATGATGGGGTATTTGGGGGCAAGCGCAAGGTAGGCGTCAACTATTGAGAATTTATCGCCAAAGGCGTCAAGGTGCGGAAAGATTTCGGGGCTTACCATGTGTATGCCGCCAAAGGCCAGCGGTATCAGCTTTTCGGTAGAGGCTACCGGCCTTCGCTCCTCGCCCGTTTTCACGTTGCGCCACCCGTGCAGGCGGCGGCTTGCGTCAAACAAAAAGTAGCGCGTGGCGCTGCGAAAGCTTACGGCAAGCGTTACCGGTACGCCGGTCTGCACGTGCTGCGCGTAAATTTTCCGCACATCGAGCGAGGTGATAACATCTACGTTGTATATCAGGAAAGGTTTCCCGTCGTCAAAAAACCATGCGGCGTGTTTCAGGCCGCCGCCGGTATCGAGCAGCAGCTCGCGCTCGTCCGAAATTGCGACGTTAAGCCCAAAGTTTTTGTGTTGCCGCAAAAAATCCTCCACCATGTCGGCTTTGTGGTGTACGTTTACAATAAACTCCGTAACGCCCTGCGCCGACAGGCGCTTCAGGTTGTACTCCAGCAGCGTCGTGCTGCCAATGGTAGCCAGCACTTTGGGCAGGCTGTCGGTAATCGGCTTAAGGCGCGTACCCAAGCCGGCTGCAAGAATTAAGGCTTTCATGCGATTTCAAAAACTGTTGATATATTTTGCTCGCGGTGCTTTACCGCGACCTCTACTTGCGGGTACTTTTGGTGCAGGCGCTCGGCCATGCGCTGGGCTGAGTACACCGACCGGTGCTGCCCGCCCGTGCACCCAAAGGCTACCATAAGGTTTCCGAAGCCTCGCTCAAGGTATCGCTCCACTGCCGTCTCGACCATAGAGCAGGCGCACTGCAAAAATTGCGACATCTCTTGGTTGGCATCCAGAAATTGCGCTACCGGCGCGTCCAGCCCCGTGAGCATCCGAAATTCCTCCTGCCTGCCGGGGTTGGAAATGCTCCGGCAGTCAAAGATAAAGCCGCCCCCGTTGCCCGAATTGTCGTCGGGCATGCCGCAGCGGTACGAAAAGCTGAAAATCTGTACGCGCAGCACACCCGACTGCTGCCGCTGCCTCTCCGCCGGCTGCTTTTGCTCCGCCAAGCGCAGCAGCACGCTCTTGAGGTAGGGTATTTTCAGCCCGTCGGGGAGCTGCTTTAGCAAACCCCTCAGATTTTCCAGCGCAAAGGGAACGCTCTGCAAAAAATGCAGCTTACGCTCAAAGTATCCGCGAAATCCGTATGCGCCAAGCACCTGCAGCGTACGCAAAAGGGCGTATGCAGGCAGCTTCTGCTCAAAATCGACAGCGTTGACCTCTACGTAGCGCGTGGCAGCTTGTAAATAACTATTCATCAACTCTTTACGAAAATTATCGGGAAAATTCGCCTTGGCCTGATACAGAAATGAGGCCACGTCGTAGTGCGGAGCACCTTTTCGTCCTCCCTGAAAATCAATAAAGTAAGGTTTTCCCTCGCGCCACATCACGTTGCGCGACTGAAAGTCGCGGTACATGAAGCAGCGGCTTTTTTCGGCGGCAAAGTACTCCGCCATGCGCTCAAAGTCGGCCTCCAGCTTGGCTTCGTCAAAATCCTCCATGCAGGGCTTGAGGAAGCAGTACTTAAAGTAGCTCAAATCCCACGCAACGGCGCTCCGCCCAAACTCGGCCTGCGGGTAGCAGATGGCGTAGTCAAGCCCCTGCGCCCCCTCGTACTGTATCCTCGGCAGGGCGGCAACGGCGGCGCTCAGGGCGGCTTTTTCGTCCGGCGAAAACCGTCCGGCCTCTCTGCCTTTAGCAATCAGCTGAAATAAGGATACATCCCCCAAATCTTGCTGGAGGTAGTATTCGCCGCACTCCGATGTGGCCAGCACGTGCGGCACAGGCAGCTGCTTGGCGGCAAAATGCTGCGCAAGGCTAATAAAAGCCTTGTTTTCCTGAACGTTGTGACCATGACAACCAACCGCCACCTTGGTAGCCGACGCAAGGCGAAAGTAGCGCCTGTGCGACCCCGCCTGCGTGAGCTCTTGCGACGAAAGCAGCTGCTCCCCGCTCCACAGCTCAAATATATCAACCAACTTTTGCAGCATAATTATTTTAAAATAAAAATGGTTTGCCCACCTTCATAAGCAGTAATTTTTAGTTTTTATAATAGTGTTTATATTCAATAGTGTACGCTTGCGTCGTCCCGTAGGGACGGCGCAAGTGCACCTCACCGTTGCAACAAAATCATTTTGGCACAATAACCAACTATTGAATATAAACTCTAATGATTTTTTTCTCTTTTTTCTCTTTTTCTCTTTTTCTCTTTTTCTTAATTCTTATAATTTATCCATTTCAGCATTTCCTTTAAGGTTGGCTTTTTGCCGTACATTAAAATGCCGGTGCGGTAGATTTTTCCTGCCACCCAAGCTATGCCGATAAAAGTAGCGAACAGCAGGGAGAGCGAAAGCGCCACTTGCCAAAAAGGAACGCCGAACGGTATGCGCGCCATCATTACCATTGGGGAAGTGAATGGAATGATGGAACCCCAAAACGACAGCGAGCGGTCGGGATACTGGAAGGCGTGAAGCATCAGGAATATCCCGATGATGAGCGGAATGGTTACCGGAATAACCAGCTGCTGCGTATCGGCTTCATTTTCCACTGCCGAGCCTATTGCCGCAAACATCGAGGCGTACAGGAGGTAGCCGAAAAGGAAGTAAAGCAGGAACGACAAAATAATTGTTGTGAAGTTGATGCTGCCCAGCATGGAGAATATGGAGAAGATGCTATCGTCCACAGGCATGGCCGGCGCGATGTTTTCAATGCCTGCAGGGTCGCTGATGACACCTTGCATAACCGTCACAATGCCGAACGTTAATACCAGCCAAATGACAAATTGCAGCAGGCCGACCGAAGCAATGCCTATAATTTTCCCCATCATCAGCTGGAACGGCTTCACCGACGACACGATGACTTCGATGATACGGCTGGACTTTTCCTCAACCACACCGCGCATGACCATGCTGCCGAACATGAAAATAAACATGTAAATCATGAACGACAAAACGTATGAAACGCCCATGTAGAGGCTGGTATTCGTGGCTTTTTCCTCGCCGTCTTTGCCCCAAATAAATGTTTTTAGCCGGATGTCGGTTTTGATGGACGCAATAATGGCGTCAAGCCCCTGAATGTGGTAGGACGCTAACTTGTGTTGCTCTACGGCGTCTTTGAAGCCGCGCTCAATATAGCGCTGGACGTCCATGTTGGGCTGCTTGAACGCATACAGGTCAATATCCGGTTGCTTCTTCTCGTTCAGGGCGCCAATGGTGGCCACTGCATAGAGATTGCTTCGGTTGAAGATTTGCTTCAAAGAATCGAGCGCCGCATCGGGCATGAACACAAAAGTGAAATTGCCGCTGTTTTGGAGCGCTTTTTCGGCAAGCCCCGACCGGTCAATTACGGCAATGGTTTTTCGCTCGTCGTCCTTCACCCCCTGAATTAAAACAGGTACAACCATCAACCCCGCAAAGAGCAGCGGGACGAGGATGGTTGTAATAATGAAAGATTTCTTTTTTACGCGTGTCAAAAGCTCACGCTCAATGATAAGGAATATTTTATTCATAGGGGCTAAGATACTAATTTGATAAAAATATCGTTCATGCTGGGAATGATTTCGTTGAAGCCGACGATTTCAACTTGCGGCAGCAGCTGCTGCAAAAGGTGGTTGGCGGGTTTCTGCTCTGTGATTTTAATGGTTGCTTTACGTATGCCGTTCTGTTCTTTTTGCTGGAGAAGGGTATACTCGCCGTGTAACGCTTGCTGCAATCCGGCAGGGTCGCCGCGGAAAGCGACTTCTACAATGTTGTCGCCGTACTGCCGGCGCACTTCGTCTAATTTTCCCTCTACAATCACCTTAGATTTATTGATGAGCGCAATGCTGTCGCACAGCTCCTCGACCGACGCCATGTTATGGGTTGAGAAAATAATGGTGCTGCCCTGCGCTTTCATGTTCAGTATTTCCTGCTTGAGCAGGTTTACGTTTACGGGATCAAAGCCGCTGAAAGGCTCGTCAAAAATGAGCAGCTTGGGCTTGTGCAGGATGGTAACGATGAATTGCACTTTTTGCGCCATCCCTTTTGAAAGTTCTTCTACCTTTCTGTTCCACCAAGCTTGGATTTCGAACTTGGTAAACCATGCTTTGAGCTGCGCCATGGCGTCGCGCCGCGACATGCCTTTGAGCCGCGCCAGGTAAAGCGCCTGCTCGCCCACCTTCATTTTTTTGTACAAGCCGCGCTCTTCGGGCAGGTAGCCTATCCGGAGAATATCGTCGGCCTGCAAGGGGCGGTTGTCGAATAGCACCTGGCCGGCGTCGGGCGCGGTAATTTGGTTGATGATGCGAATCAGGGTGGTTTTCCCTGCCCCGTTGGGACCCAGCAGCCCGTAAATGCTTCCGGTGGGAACGCTGACGCTTACGCCATCGAGCGCCAAGTGGTTGGTATAACGCTTCACTACGTCATTGGCAATAAGTAAATCCATGTGAAAATTATTTTGCTTGTCGGGTTATTCGTTGCTTCATAAGCTTTATTTTCTGCAAATATAATCAATATAGTTTATATTCAATAGATGCTTGCGTCGTCCTTACGGATAGGGTGTGCAAAAGTCTATTTTTGTGGATAAAAAAAAACATGTATTTTTGCCGAATAAAAACTTAAAAAATAATCAATTATGACGGCAAAAGAGATAAAAAAGATGGTCGCTGAGAACAGCGAGTTGAGGCAGCGCGTTGCAGCATTGCAGGAGAACGTAAAACAAGCGAAGCAGCAGGCAAGAGAAACGTCTATGCGGCTGCGCCCGTTGACAAGTTCCTCCCCGCGCTCCATGCCCATATTGGCATGTTAATTTGAAATGCCCCCAGCGAGGCGAATTTTGGAAGAAAATATTTGTTTTCCCAAAACTCTGCTTATATTTGCAGCCTGACACGACCGTGATAAAGCAATACTTGTATTTGTGTATGAGAAATTTATATTTTACCTTTGTAGTGTCATTAAAAAAAATTAGTAGCTATGGCAAGGCCAATTAAAGCAACTCCCGTTCTTACCGGCGCCGACGCGCGTCGGTTTGAGAAGGCAATGGAAAATGTGCAGAAAATTTCACCCGAAAAACGGGAAGAAATGATGAAAGCATACGAATGGTTTAAGCGGGCAGCGAAGTTTCCTGTACGAGCGGCGAAAGGTGGCCTTGATAAGCCAAGCAAAAAATGTTTTAACAATTTAAATTTAAAATAAATGCAAACAACAAACCGTAAGCAAATTCTTATTGCGCTTGGGCTGATTGTGGCGGCGGCAGCGCTGCTGCTTGCTTTTGGCCGGTCGCTGCTGAGGAGCGCTACCGACTTTGGCTTTATTGACGCCAACAAGGTCTGCCGCATCGCCATTTCCGACGGCGAGCAGCAGGTGCAGCTGCGCAGGCGGGGCAGCACGTGGTACGTTGAGGGCGACAAGGTAGCGCAGCAGGAAAGGGTGGCCGATGCCCTGTTTGCGCTGCAAATGCTGCAAGTAAAATACCCGCTGCCGGCAGAGTACACCGAAGCATACAGGCAGCTGCAAGGCGTAGCGCTGCGCGTGTCGCTGTCGGACTGGATAGGAAAAATGCGCAGCTACGCCATTTGCGCGATAGACACCATGCCGGTAGGCGCTATTTATGCCGAAAAACCTTACGTACTTGAAGTGCGCGGCAACGAAGAGCTGAACATCTTCTCGCTGCTGGACGCCAACCCGCTGTTCTGGTACAAAACGGTGGCCGTAAGCATGGCGCCCTCGCAGATAGCCGCCATCACGGTGGAGGACTTGAGTAAGCCCGAGCAATCGTTCAGGCTGAGCCTCGATACGCTTGGCCGGGCAGAGCTGACAAAGCTCTACAGCGGGGAGGTGCTTCACGACCTCAACAGCGACCGCGTGCAGCGCTACCTCTCCTACTACAGGGAGGTAAACTTTGAGCGCTACGTTACAAACCTCAGCAAGGAGGACGTTGACGCTATTACGCTGACCAGCCCTGCCTACCTTTTTACCATCGAAGGTAGAGACGGCGCCTCCTGTCTCCTCAAGCTCTTTTACATGCCGATGGGCGACGCGCTCGACGATTTTGGCCGGCCAACCAAGACCGACTTGAACCGCTGCTACCTGCAGCAGGGCGATGAGCCAAATCTTGCCGTTGCGCTGTGGGTTGATTTTGACCTGCTTATCAAAGATATCAACTTCTTTTTGACAAAATAGTGTTTATAAAATTTAAGTTATAAACATTTGCGCCGCGTGTGCGAATGTTTTTATAATTTTGCCGTGCATAAAATACCGCGAGCCTCAATAAAACGAGGTTGAGGTAAAGCATATTGTGCATAAGTTTTAACCCCGCTTTCCGCCGCTCCCTTTGCCGCAGGCAAGGCCGGCGGGAAGCACCAATACCTATTCAAAGCAATGAAATTTGTTATTCCAAGCACAGAGCTGCTTAACCACCTGCAGCTGATGGGAAAAGTGATGAACAGCAAGAATACGCTGCCCATTTTGGACAACATTCTGCTCACGCTTCACGATGGCAAGCTGACCTTTATGGCGTCCGACCTTGAGACTACGCTTATCTCCGAAATTGACGTTCCCAGCGTACAGGAGGAGGGGAGCGTAGCGGTGCCCCGCATGATGGCAGAATCGCTCAAAGAGTTTCCCGAGCAACCTCTCACCATCGCTGTAAATGCCGATACTTTCCAAATCGAAGTCAGCTGGGCAACGGGTAAGCTCACGCTGCCGGGTTTTGACCCGCAGGAATTTCCCAAGATGCCCGACATTGAAGAAAGCGCCACCACCATCGGATTTGAGGCGCTAACGCTCAACGAGGGTATTCTGAAAACGATTTTTGCCTCGGCTTCGGACGAGCTGCGCCCCGTGATGAACGGTATTTACTTCGACATGACGGGCGACAGCGCTACGTTTGTGGCTTCCGACGCGCACAAGCTGGTGCGCTACCGCCGCCCCGACGTGAAAACCGATGGCAAAGCCTCCTTCATTTTGCCTAAAAAACCGGCCGCGCTGCTGCGCAACATTCTGAATAAGGAGAAAGATATGGTGGAGGTTGTTTTTGACAGCAAGAATGCCGCTTTCAGCCTGCTGGGCTACAAGCTGGTGTGCCGCCTGATAGAGGGTATTTTTCCCGCATACAACACCGTTATCCCAACGGACAACCCCAACAAGGTAAGCATAGACAGGCTGGAGCTGCTATCGGTGGTGAAGCGTATCGCTCCGCTGGGGCCGGCTGGAACAGGCCTTATTCGCCTGAAGCTTTCCGAAAACCAGATAACCATACTTGCGCAAGACCTCGACTTCTCGCAATCGGGGGTAGAGCGCATTGCCTGCCAGTACGAGGGCGAAGAGCTGGAGATTGGCTTCAAGTCGGCTTTCCTTATAGAAATACTGATGAACCTCCACACGCAGGAAGTGAGCCTTGAATTTTCCGACCCAAGCCGCGCCGGGCTTATTTTGCCGATAGGCGAAGACACCGAAAAAGAGGATACGCTCATGCTCCTTATGCCAATGATGATTAACTCGTAGGCGGGAGCAGAAGAAAAAGAAGAAACAAGATGCAATTAAACCTGAAAAATCCCTTAGCCGTTCTTGACCTCGAAACCACCGGCGTAGATGTTTCGTGCGACAAAATTGTCGAAATCTCCATCATAAAGATAATGCCCGGCGGAGGCGAGGAGGTGAAAACAATGCGCATTAACCCCACCATTCCTATTCCGGCAGAGGCAACCAAGATACACGGCATTACCGATGAGGATGTGAAAAATTGCCCTGTATTTAAGGAGGTCGCCAAAAATTTGGCGGCCTACCTTGAGGGGTGCGATATAGCAGGCTACAACTCTATCAAGTTTGACATACCGCTGCTGGTGGAAGAATTTTTGCGAGCCGACGTTGACGTTGATTTTCGCAGCCGCCACTTGGTGGATGTGCAAAACATATTCCACCGTATGGAGCAGCGTACGCTGGTGGCAGCGTACAAATTTTACTGCCAAAAAGATTTGTTTAATGCCCACAGCGCCGAGGCCGATACGCGCGCCACCTACGACGTGCTGCTGGCGCAGCTGGAGCGCTACGGCGAGCTGCAAAACGATATGGCTTTTCTGGCAGAATTTTCGTCAAAAAGCCGCAACGTTGACTACGCAGGGCGCATAGTGCTGGACAACGACGGCAACGAAATTATCAACTTTGGCAAGTACAAGGGGAAAAAGGTGGTTGATGTGCTGGCTAAGGACAACAGCTACTACTCATGGATAATGAACAGCAATTTTACCCTCGACACCAAGCGTATGCTCACGCAAATCAGGCTAAGGAGCATAAACAAGGGGTAACCGCTGCATGAAAAATTCGACTCCGGCTGCCGCAGGAACATCCATTTCCATGCTGCTGTACCTCAGCTTGGCGCACCTCTTCAACGACGCTTTTCAGTCAACTGTTGCCGCGGTTTATCCGGTTATTAAGGATAGCCTGTCGCTCACTTTTGGGCAGATAGGGCTGATTGTGCTGGTCTATCAGCTGTGCGCCTCCGTGTTTCAGCCCATATTTGGCATCCTTTTCGACAGGCGACCCGGGGCGTGGTACCTTAGTGCAGGCACCATCTCTACCATGACCGGCCTGATGATACTTGCATTTGCCGGCTCCATCTACTGGGTGATGCTCGCCGTAGCGTTTATCGGGTTGGGGTCGTCGGTCATTCACCCCGAGGCTTCGCGCCTGACCCACATTGCCTCCGGAGGTCGCCACGGGCTGGCGCAATCCATTTTTCAGGTGGGCGGAAATTTTGGCGGCTCGCTGGGGCCGCTGCTGGCCGCCGCCATTGTTGCACCTAACGGGCAGCGCTACATTGCCGTATTTGCCGGCATCGCCGTCATATCGCTGCTCACAAAAAGCCCGATTGTAAGGTGGTACAGGAAAAAAATACAGCTCATGCGCTCCAGCGTAGCCCAAAAGGAGATTATTCATCGGGTACGCCTTTCGAAGAAAAAAATTTACTTTTCGCTGTCCATACTTTTGGTGTTGATTTTTTCCAAGTATGTGTACATGGCAAGCCTGAGCAGCTTTTACACGTTTTACCTGATAGAAAAATTCGGCGTTACCACCCAGCAATCGCAGCTGTTTCTGTTTGCGTTTCTTTTTGCCTCGGCAGCGGGTACGCTGCTGGGAGGGCCTATCGGCGACCGCTTTGGGCGAAAGTACGTCATTTGGATTTCCATTTTGGGTACCGCTCCCTTTTCGCTGATGATGCCGCACGCCGGCCTGATGTGGACGTGTGCGCTGAGCGTTGTCATTGGCCTTGTCCTTTCCTCAGCCTTTTCGGCAATACTTGTTTACGCGCAGGAGCTGCTTCCTACGCGAATAGGGCTTATATCCGGCCTGTTTTTCGGCCTTGCGTTTGGCATTGCCGGCGTGGCCGCCGCCGTGCTGGGCAGCGTTGCCGACGCCAAAAGCTTGGCGTACGTTTACAACCTCTGCTCGTTCATGCCGCTGCTGGGCGTTGTGGCAGCTTTTCTCCCCAACGTAAAGCCGGAGAGGCAGTGAATTAGGCTAACGCCAATGATGAAAATTATCCCAAAATGTCCGTTAGCCAGATTTTTTAATAGAAAAGCGATACCCGTTTTTCTATTGATATTGTTCCCCTAACAGAGAATGCATAAAAGCTATATCAATAAAACATAGACACCATCGACGTTTGGGGAGAGATAATTCAAAAATTCAAAATTTAGAATTCAAAATTTACACCCTCACCTTCACCACTATTTTTTTTATTTCGCCGTTGCCGATTAGCGGCGCGTGAACATCATCGGGGAAGAAGATGGCAAATTGCCCCTGCTTAACTCCGATGTAGGTATCGGGCTTGTCGGCGTAGAAGATAATGTCTTTTTCGGAGTTGTACGCCTCTTTGACGTTTTCGCAATCGGAGCGGTGGCTCCAGCCAAAGGTCTCCTTACCGCTAACGCAAAGCTGTATGTCAATGTAGCAATCGTGCGCTTCGTGCTTGGCGGCCTCCGGCGCAATACCCTGACGCACCATTAAGGTGGCGTAAACGTTGTCGCCGTCAATCTCGTACCTGCGCTCTTCCAGCTTGCTCAAATCGTTGTTGGCGAGAAAGTCAAACGCTTTCTCAAAGTGCCGATTTAGCGAAAAATATTTTTTCGCGCTGCTTAGTTGATCAATTATCATAACGAAAATGTTTAATTTTGTTTCGGCAAATATAGCTATTTTTTGAAACCTGAAATCTAAAAAGCGAAAATTATATGAGCTTTGAAGTGTAATAAAATCTGAAATCACCCAATGAAAATTATTTGTATAGGCTATAACTACCATAGCCATAGCGAAATGCTACCGGACGAATGTACGGGTAGCCCCGTTTTTTTTATGAAGCCGGATACTGCGCTGCTGCGCAACAACCAGCCGCTATACTACCCCCGATTTACGCAAGATTTGCGCTGCGGAGTGGCGCTGGTGCTGCGTATATGCCGACTTGGCCGCAGCATAAGCGAGCGCTTTGCGCACCGATACTACTCCGAAGTTGGCGTTGGGGTTGACTTTACGGCGCACGACGTGCAGCTGGAGTGCATAAAAAAAGGGCTGCCCTGGGAAGCGTGTAAATCCTTTGACTACTCTGCGCCGGTTAGCTCCAAGTTTGTGGAACTGTCGGCGTTGCGGGATGCGGCGGATGTGAAGTTC
Organism: Prevotellaceae bacterium; assembly: GCA_031263185.1. Lineage (GTDB taxonomy): Bacteria > Bacteroidota > Bacteroidia > Bacteroidales > UBA932 > JAITMY01. The sequence continues at coordinate 18,816 of JAISGH010000101.1, forward strand.
TCGCTGGAGCTCAACGGCAAAACGGTGCAGCAGGCCGGCAGCAGCGAGATGATTTTTGGCTTTAACCGCATTGTATCGCACGTATCGGGCTACGTTACGCTCAGAATGGGCGACCTCATTTTTACGGGTACGCCGCCGGGTGCAGGGAGCGTAAAAATAGGCGATACGCTTGCCGCAAAAATCGAGGGTACGCCGCTGCTTACGGTGGAGATAAAGTGAGCTGAAGATGGAGGGCGGCGCTCTCCGTTTTTTACTCCCGATTTCTTAGCAGCTCCTTGGCATTTTTTACTGCGGCTTCGCTGAGCGATTGGCCGCTAAGCATTTTTGCTATTTCTGTAACCCTCTCGCTATCGGAGAGCTGCCGGATATTGGTAATCGTTCCGGCGCCTGTTTCTTCTTTGTACACAAGGAAGTGCGTTTGTCCTTTGCTCGCTATTTGCGGCAAATGCGTGATGTTTACCACCTGAATGGACTTGCCCAAGCTGCTGATAATTTTTCCCATCCGGTCGGCCACTTCGCCCGAAACGCCGGTATCTATTTCGTCAAAAATGATGGTAGGGAGGTTGCCCGTCCACGCAATCAGCGATTTGAGGCTGAGCATGAGCCTTGATATTTCGCCTCCCGACGCAACCCGCGCTATGTCTTGCGGCTGCATACCCTTGTTGGCGGAGAACAAAAATCGAATTTCATCTTTTCCGTCGGCGGCAAGCTCCGGTAGCGCTGCATGCTCCACCAGCATTGCCGCGCTGGGCATCCCCAGCTCTTTCAGCATGTCCACCACGTGTGCTTCGATGTTGGGAAAAACCTTGCAGCGCGTCATGCTTAGCTGCTTCGCCAGCTTTTCGGCTTCGTCGAGCAGGGCGTCGCGCTCCTTGCGCACGACAGCCAGCTGCTCGTCCATGTTTTCCACCAAGCATACCTTTTGCTCCAGCTGCTCACGCGCTGCTATCAGCTCCTCCACCGAGTTTGCCTTGTGCTTTTTTTGCAGCGCGTAGATGAGGTCAAGCCGCTCGGTTACCTCCGCGAGGCGCTCTACGTTTACCTCTGTGCTTTCGGCAATAGCCTCCACGTCGTGCGCTACATCCCTGACCTCAATCAGGCTGCTTTGCAGGCGGTCGGCCAGCGGCTCGGCCTTTGCAAAAACTCCGCCTGTTTTTTCGAGAATGGAGGCCGCCTCGCGCAGCATTTTGGTTGCGCAGGTTTCTTCCGACGAAAGCAGCGCCGCCACATGCGTAAATGTTGACTTAATTTCTTCGGCGTGGGTGAGCTGCTGCCGCTCATTTTCCAGCTCAACCTGCTCGCCTTCCCGCAGGCTTGCAGCTTTCAGCTCGCCAAGCAGGTGGGTAAAGTAGTCCACATCGTTTTGGGATAAGCGTGCTTGCTCTTCCAGCTCAGCCAGCTGCCGCTCGGTGCGCTTTAGCTTGGCAAAGGCGCTTTTATAGCCCTCCAGCAGCTTCTTGCTGTCGGCCAAAGAATCTACTACCTTGAGCTGAAATGCGGCGTTTTGCAGCAGCATATTTTGGTGCTGCGAGTGGATGTCCACCAGATTTTCTCCAATATCCTTCAGCACGGACAGGGTTACGGGCTGGTCGTTGATGAATGTACGCGATTTACCGTTGGGGCTAATTACGCGGCGAATGGTGGTAACGCTGCTAAAGTCAATATCGTTTGCCTCAAACAGCGGCTCAATATCCTGATTTGTTACCACAAACATACCCTCTACCACGCAGCTGCGCTCCTTGTCTTTTAGCGCGACCATGTCGGCGCGCTGGCCTAAAAGCAGCCCCACTGCGCCAAGCAAAATAGACTTGCCGGCGCCGGTTTCGCCGGTAACAATATTCAATCCATGCCTGAAATTTATTTCCAGCTTGTCAATCAGGGCATAGTTCTCTATAATCAGCGATTGCAGCATAGTTATTTCAATATAGTTATTTCAATTTTTTATACTTGGGGTCGTTAGTATTATTAATTGCAGAGAGAAGCTGGTAGGCCGCCTGTTTTTCGGCAGGCGTTGCTTCCGAAAAAATGTTTACGATTTCGTCCGCTTTGGTATCAAAAAATATGGTGTAAAAGTACAGCGTATTATCCGGTTTTTCCTGATACAGCTTTTGCATTTCCTGCAAGGCCAGCATTACCTGCTTGCGCCCCTCGTCGGATTTTTCGCTCATCACATCTAACCCCAGCCGGTGATAGGTGTAGTATGCGCGGCGCTCGCGCGTATATTTGTTGCCCAGGATATTTTCTATGAGCCAGTAGCGGTTGCGGTGGTTTAGCCCCGACGACGACGACCAGCCTTGCCGGGTTTCGCTCTGCGCGTTCTGCGCTATGCGCTCTGCCTGACGAAACCACTCGGTGCCGCCACTCGCCGAAAACGTGTCGTAGTCTATGCCCAGCACAACGTAAACCCAGTAGGCCAGCATGGAGGTCAGGTTCGACGAGTGCGTGTTTTCGCTGAAATCCAAAATCTCATTTTCCTTGTACGAAAACTCAAAATCGTTGTCTATCGTATTGATGGTAGGGCTGTTGTAAATGCTTCCGTAAACGGGGCGTTGCGCTTGTATTTGTAGCGTTCCCTTAAAGTCGCTCTCGCCCTGCTGCTCGTTGAGCGTAATGATAAAGTTGCACTCTATGCGCTCAAACTGCTGGTAGGTATGGTTTGTCCACGCTCGGTTGTTGACAAAGTTGGCTATCTCCGTTTTCAGCGTTTCAAACAGCGTACGGTTGGTACTTTGCACCTTTTGGGCGTTCAGCGTTACGTTGCAGTGAACAGTCTGCGCCTGCGCTGCCGCTGCACAAGTGCACAGCGCGGCTATGAGCAAAAAGTATTTTCGGCTACACCTCATTACCTCATTTGGAAAGTTTTTAGGAGCTCTCATGACGCTATAAATTTACCGTTTTTCTATTAGTTTTTAGTTTTTAACCTTTAGTTTTTAACTTTTAGTTTTTAACTTTCAGCAAGCTCTGTAGCCTATCCACAATATCCTTTGCCACCTCAGACTTTAGCTTCAGCTCGCAGGCAGTTTGTTCGCCGTTTTTGTCTATAATATACACCTTGTTCGTATCAACGTCGAAGCCTGCGCCGGCCTCATTCATGGAGTTGAGCACGATAAAATCAAGGTTTTTTTCGCGCAGCTTTTTTCGCGCGTTGGCATGTTCGTCGGCAGCTTCCAGCGCGAAGCCCACCAGCGCCTGCCCCTTTTTCTTGACGCTACCCAGATACGCTGCAATATCCTTGGTGGGAGCGAGCGCTAACGAGAGCGAATTTGCGCCCCGCTTCAGCTTACCTTCAGCTTTACGCTCCGGCGTAAAATCGGCAACCGCTGCTGCCATAACCGCGCCGTCGGTAGCGGGGAATATGCGCACGGCGGCATCGTACATTTCCTGCGCCGATGTTACCTTGCAGAGCGTTATTCCCGTGTGCCTTGCCGTTATGCTCACAGGCCCCGATACCAGCGTAACCTGTGCACCGCGTGTCGCCAGCTCTTCTGCAATGGCGTAGCCCATTTTGCCCGAAGAGTGGTTGCCTATAAAGCGCACGGCATCTATGCTTTCGTGGGTAGGGCCTGCGGTAACAAGAAAATGCTTGCCGCTCAGCCGATTTTTTTTCTCAAAGAAAGCTTGCAGTTGCTTCACTATTTCCTCCGGTTCCTCCATGCGCCCTTGCCCCTGCAATCCGCTTGCCAGCTCGCCGCAGGCCGGCTCTACCACCAGCACACCGCGTGAGCGGAGCACATTTAAGTTTTGCTGATGAGCAGCGTGGGCGTACATGTCCAAATCCATAGCCGGCGCAACGGCCGTAGGGCATTTGGACGAGAGGTAGGTGGTGAGTAGCAGGTTATCGGCAATGCCACATGCCATTTTTCCGATAGTGTTTGCCGAAGCCGGCGCAACGAGCAGCAAATCTGCCCAAAGTCCCAGCTTTACGTGGCTATTCCACTCGCCGTTTTCGGGGGAGAAAAACTCTACCAGCACCGGATGCTTGGATAGCGTAGCCAGCGTAAGCGGCGTGATGAACTGCTTGGCCGCATCGGTCATCAGCACCTTGACCTCTGCGCCGCTTTTCACCAGCAGGCGCACCAGCACCGCCGCCTTGTAGGCTGCAATGCTTCCGGTTACGCCCAGCACTATTTTTTTTCCGCTAAGCATCGTCTATAAAATGGAAATTAGTAAGTTGGAAGATTATTTTACCGCTAAATTTTCTGCCTACAGCTTCCCCCAATAAAAAACAGCTTAATTTTCTTTACGCTTCATCATTTACGACATCTAACTTTCACAAATCTATGAATAGCAGATAAAAAAAAGCTGCGGTATAGTATGTTTTTATAAATATACTTTACAAATGATTGTTTTTTCCAGGAAGAATCGCACAAATGGTAGATGTAGCTGTATTTGTATGAAAAATTGAACCATGACGAAAAAACATCATCTGAGTAAACGGTTACGCTCTGCTCTGCTCTGCTCTGCTCTGCTCTGCTCTGCTCTGTTCTGCTCTGCTCTGCTCTCCTGCTTACTGCTTCCTTGTTTCCTCGCGTAAGCTATGCCTGCCATTCCTTTGTACTCTTTAGCTACATTAAAATCAAAATATTCCTGCAGGCACCTTGTAGCAGTTCCTACCCACGATACCGGCAGCAGACTTTCATTCTGTATAAAAGCATTCATTGATAAATGCAGCCACGAATGTCCCTTTGTTGCGCCCAGGATGTACGATTCAATATACGGCTTACCGTACAACTTTAAGCAAAAAGCATCATTTACCAAAAATTCATCTAAACGGCGCAGCAGCGCCACATCGGTATCCATGTATATACCTCCTTCGGTATAAAGCACGTATGCACGAAAGTACTCGGATATTTTTGAGAACTGTTTAGCTTGATAGCATTGCGCCAGTAAGGGATTTTTATTTATATCTATGGAGCTTTCATCCCATTTTATAATATCGTAATCCGGCATTATCTTTTTCCAAGAATCTACGCATTTTTGCAATCTTTTTGGTAATGGGTTGCCTCCAAGCCACACGTAATGAATTTTTTTAGGTATCATAATGTTGTTTGATGTTAAGATTAAAAGCAGCAATGCACACTTCGTTTTGCGCGCTGCTGCTTTACTTTGGAATAATGAAATCTGCCCCACAAGGCCATACAAAACTACTTTGCAGCCTCGCCCGTTTTACGGTAGTAAACCTTATTCTCTAAAAATTCCTGCGTTGCAATGAGGCCGGGCTTTGGAAGTTTTTCGTAGTAGCGCGAAATTTCTATCTGCTCCTTATTTTCAAATACTTCCTCCAGCGTGTCGGTGTAGTTGGAGAAGTCCTCCAGCTTGTTGTTGAGCTCCTGCTTCATCTCCACCGAAATTTGGTTGGCGCGCTTTGCAATGATGGCGATTGATTCGTACACGTTGCCCGTTACGTCCAGCTTACCCATGTCGCGGGTTATGGTATTAAGAGGAGCGTTTATTTTCTTTAAGTCCATGATGCTGATATAATTAAGAATTAATAATTAACAATTAATAATTAAGAACTAAGGATTAGAGAATATCAATGCTGCGGGATAGCCATTTTATTCTTAATCCTGAATAAATCAAGTTGTTGTTACCTTCGTATTTTTGAGTAGATTTTTGTACATCCTTTCCGCTTCGCTTTTGTACTTCGTATTCGGATATTCGCTAACCAAGCTGTAGTATTCGTCAATAGTAAGCTGGTAGCGCTCGCGCTGCTTATCGGACACGCTGTTTTCCGCATGGAGGTAGCTCGATTTTAGTATCAAAAACAGCATGTCCTCGCGATACTTCGAGTCGGGGTATGCTTTGATGCAGTTTTTCAGCGCCACCACTGCTGCCTTGTAGTGCTCGGTGGTGTAGTATATTTTTGCGCCTTGATACGCTTTTTCGGCCAGCTTATCCTGCAGCTCGGCTATTTTTTCGCGGCACTCATCCGCTTTTTGACCTTGAGGATGCTTGTAGAGGTAAAGGTTAAAAGCCTGAATAGCGCCGTGGGTTTCCGTCTGGTCTAACGATGCCTTATGCGATGCGTTGTAGCTGCACATGCCCTGCATAAACTCGGCTTCTTCCAGAAACCCGCTTCGCGGAAAGCTGTTGCTAAAGTGCTCGTAGTAGTACTGCGCCATTTCGTAGTCGTGCTGGTAGTAGTAGCTACGCGCAATGCGGATGTTAACGGTGTCCTCCTGCTGCGTGCTGCGGTAAAACGGCAGGATATTTTCGTACAGCATCACGGCTTTGTCGTACTTGGCCATGTCGTAGTACCGATTAGCTTCTCGGTACTTCAAAGCAAAATCGTTGTTTTTGAGCAGCTTCTCGAAAGAGTTGCAGGAAGCCATCGCGCCTGCTGCCAGCAGCAAAAGCGCACATTCCTTTATATGTAATTTTTTTATCACAAGCATAATATAGAGAAAAATCAGGCAAAAAAATCAAGCAAAGGTAACTATTTTTTTGGGAAATGCGGATAAGAATGTGGTTATTATTTTTCGCCTCAACCTTTTTCCATCAGAAATCGTTCAGCGTCAATGGCCGCCATGCACCCCGAGCCGGCGGCAGTGATGGCCTGCCGGTAAGCGGGGTCTTGCACGTCGCCACATGCAAATACGCCTTCTACGCTCGTTGCCGTGCTCTTACCTTTTGTTACGATGTACCCTTGCTCGTCTAACGTTAGCCATTTTTTGAACAGCTCCGTATTGGGGTGGTGCCCTATCGCTACAAAAAGTCCCGTTACGGCTACCGTTCGCTCTTCGCCCTTGGCGCTGACTAACAGCAAGCCGGTTACGCCGTTGGCGTTGCCCAGCACCTCCCTGGGCTGATGCTCCCACAGCACCTCAATATTTGGCGCTTCCAGCACGCGCTTTTGCATGGGCTTCGAGGCCCTCAGCACGTTGCGGCGTACCACCATGTATACCTTGCGGCACAAGCCGGCGAGGTACAGCGCGTCTTCGCAGGCGGTATCGCCGCCGCCCACCACAGCTACATCCTGCCCGCGGTAAAAAAATCCGTCGCATGTGGCGCAGGCCGACACGCCTTGCCCCACGTATTCGGCTTCGGAGGCTAAGCCTAAGTATTTTGCCGTAGCGCCTGTGGCCACTATCAGCGTTTCGGCTTCGAGCACGTGCCCGCCGTCTGTGGTGACGGTGAACGGGCGCTTGGATAAGTCCACCTGAACGGCTAAGCCCGGCCGAGTGTCTGCGCCAAAGCGCAAAGCTTGGCTGCGGATTGCCTCCATCATGGCAGCGCCGTTAATTCCGTTGGGATATCCGGGAAAATTCTCTACATCCGTTGTCATGGTTAGCTGCCCTCCCTGCAAAAAGCCTTCATAAACAACAGGGTGTAAGTTTGCCCGCGAAGCATAGATGGCAGCAGTGTAGCCGGCAGGCCCGCTACCAATGATTAAGCATTTTACGTGTTCTATATTGATATTGCTCATATTATTCATACTCATATTCATACTCATTTTTATTCTCATTTAAGCCGGCTCAAGCATGGTTTGAAGCCTTACCTGAATCGGCAGGTACAAATTCTTTACTGGCGTTACGCCTGCAAATATATTACTTTTTTTCAAAATAATCACCTGTCCGGGGAGTATTTCTTTTTTGGTACATTCAAATTGTCGCGCATAAATCGCTCCGGGTGGCATCCATGTTTTATTGATATGAAAATATATATTATTGAATATCACATATTTGTTTCCTTTTTGCAGCGCTTGTATCTTTACGATTATATGCTATACTTCGCGTGATGTGGTTTTGTGCATTGCCCGTCAGAGCATTTATCTCTTAGCTATTAATCTCCTACGGGGAACCGGAGCGAAGCGGAGCTCGGCGTAGCCAATAAGAGATAAGCGATGTCCGTTTCTATTATTCCTCTTTTTCTATTGATATGGCTCCCCTAATGGGAAATGCATAAAAATAGCCCGCGTACAGCATAAAAGTTATACCAATAAAACATGGACGCCATTAAAAAAATCAATAGCGCCTCAAAAAAAGAGCTAGCCCTTGCTTCGCAGCGGCAAAGCAGCCAACAAAAAGAGCAGAGAAAACCATCCTCTGCTCTTTTACCTATAAACAAGCTGCTTCCGGGCGCTTTATCCTTTTTTTGCCCACCCGACCAAGTTGACATAAATGTCGTTATAGTCTTCGTCCGTGCTGTCTTCGATGCACAGATTGTAGCCATGCCCTATGGTTTTGGCATTTGAATCTGTAATGTTGTAGGAGTTGATACTCTGCTTGATGCCACCATCTACTTCGGTAGATACAACAAGCCGCAGCTTGTTGCCCCGGCAGTCGGCAGAACCCTGCCCCAGCATTTGAAAGTTGCCGCTTGACCGGGGCTTGCTGTATTTGAAATATTCTTTTCCGCTTTCATCCACCAGCTTAACGGTGGATGCATAGCCTGCTTGGGTACAAACCTCCCAGCACATAAAGTAGCCCGACTTGACTTCGGACAGATCGTAAGTTTTGTCTTGCGTTGCCATAATTTTTTACTTTTTAAGATTAGTGATTGTTGTTAATTCTGTGGCTGCGTTGAATACAGCCAACTCATAATTCATTGCTTTTCGATAGATTTCCATTGCCTTGTCCTCGCTGATTTGGCTACGGTATGCTTCGAGCAGGTTGCCCATTTGGTAAGCTCCTTCGGGAATTCCTTCGTTACTCTTTATCCAAAAATAGTACAGGCTATCTTCCGGCGTTTTATCTTTTAAATTATTGGCCACCCAAGTCCATAAATACTCGCAGGGCAGCATAACGCAAAACAGGTACGGGGTTTCCAGGTTTCCGGCTACATGCGCTTCGTAGTCGGCGTATGATTTTATTTCATCACCGGGAATGACGCTTTCGGCTTCACGTATGTGCCATGTTTCGTGGTAATACTGATTGTAGTCGTCGTAGCTTTGTACTTTTTTCATGCAAAAATCCCTGCACACATCGTCAGCTGCATGCGTTGCTGCTGCGCTGTAATCGTCGCGCCCCTTCATGCAGTAGTAGGCATCCTGCACCATTAGCTGCCCAAAGGCGACAGGGTTGAGATTTCCTCTCTGTATTCCGTTGAAGTAACCGGTTGCAAGAACGTCTTGGGCAATGTCCGTGCAGCTATTCCACAGCTTCCAAAACAGAGATCCTGCAGGAGGCTCGTCGTTCACTTTCGATACTTCCAAAACTTTGGACAGACTTTGAAGTCTTTGCTGAGGGATTGAAAAATCCCTTCTTCTAATAATTTCGTACATAAATCTTTTTTTTTTATGGTTACTACATGTAAATATCAATAAACTTACTACTTCCACTATGCGATGTGTATCGAAAGCAAAGATAACGGTTTTGAATTAAATACAAAATATTAATAACCTAATGAATATTACATATTCATAATTTCGATAGAATTTTGTGGATTACTCCGATACAAAGGTGATGTTATCCGGCTGCGGGTGCAGGAACTCGTACTTGAGCGTTCGCGCCAGCCCTTCGCCCAAAGAAGATGTACCACTTTTTCTGTTCGCTACCTCATACGGAGCGAACCTGTTTCTATTTACAGCTTTGCATATTCGTTGCTGATAAATTTTGCCAATTGCTCTTTATCGGGCAATTCTAAAACATATTTGGAAACAAAAATCTCCTTATCGCTATCGGCAGTGGCGTATTCAATCAAGGCATTATTTCTGTTGGTTACCAATAGAATACCCACTGGTGGATTGTCGTCCGGGCGCATAACAACTTTCCGGTAGTAGTTGATGTAGGTTTTGAGCTGCCCGATATGTTCGTACAAAAAACCACCTACTTTTAATTCAACCAGTACATGGCATTTTAGAATACGGTGATAAAATACCAAATCGCAGAAATAATATTCGCTGCCGATCATGATTCGTTTTTGCCGGGACTCAAAGCAGAATCCATTGCCAAGCTCTACCAGAAACTCCTCCAAATGCTCAATCAAAGCTTGCTCCAAGTCCGATTCGTACACAACCTGCTTGGGTTTCAAGCCTAAAAATTCAAACACAAACGGGGATTTAATGGCATCAAGCATCGTTGAGGGTTCGCTCTTTTCTTGCGTCAGCTTGCTCAGCAAAGCCGGATTCTGGCTCAGACCGCTTCGTTCAAAATACAGGCTGTCAATTTGTCGCTTTAGCTCCCGTACGCTCCATGTTCCCTTGATGCATTCAACTTCGTAAAACAATCGCTTGAGCGGATTATCAATGGGTAATAACAAGGTTATATGTGAAAACGATAACTTTTGAAGCAATTTTTCCGCAGGAAGAAACGGCATTGCCGATTGAGCGGTTGATAATTGCCCCTGTACAGCCTGATGAACTGTAATATTCATAGCGCCAGCATTTTTCAATTGGGCAGACAGCGTCTGCCCAATTGAAAAATGCTTTTGAACGAATTGTGGAAGGTATGTTTTTACGTTTTGCCCTGTCTTCGCCGTTTTGCTCAAACTCAACGATATAAAATCCTACCAGCCAATTTCGCATAGTGAGATGGCTGTTGACGGCAACCATTGCGCTTTGCCGAAAGGCAGCAGAAAGTTGCTGTACGCATTGCTTCAAATTGTTGAAATCCATATTTTTACGATATTATAAGTGTGTCATTGCTGCTTTTGATTTTGTAAAGCTTGCTTGTTTTCAAATACCCTCCGTTGCTCCGATTGCCAAAGCACAAAGATAAAAAGAACCGGTAATAAATCGTATGGGAAGCAAAATTATTTGTGCAAGCAATGTAGACGAGTGCTTAACGGCATTTTTTTATTGCAGGCGATACGAAATATATCTTCTTATTTTTTTGCCTGTTTTCAAAAATTTTGTCGGAATAATGAAGCTGAATTTTTGGATTCTGCTCCATTACTCCGATACAAAGGTGATGTTGTCCGGCTGCGGGTGCAGGAACTCGTACTTGAGCGTTCGCGCCAGCCCTTCGCCCAAAGAGTAGGGTGTACCGACAAAGTACGAATTGTAACCGCCATTACTGTAACCGCCATTACAATTTATGCAAAACTCTTTCTCACTGCTGAAGTTCATGCTGTCGGTTATTTTAGGCAAGAAAGGTGAAATTAAGGGATGCGAAAGTTAGATGCTTCGTCTTTTCAGCTTGTAAAAAACTTGCGAGTTGACGTTGTACCCGCAAAAAGGAAAAGGCGAAAAATGTTTTTCTACAATATCAAAATATTGCCCCAAAAGAACTTCTAAATCGTGAAAGTAAAATCCCATATGGAGTAAAAATTCCTCTCCCTGCCGAAGCTCAGAAAACGGTTTCCCCAAAAAAGAAGCCACGATATTTTTGGCAGAATAAGTAATTTTTTCCTTATGCTTTAGCCTCCGGCAGATATTTTTTACTACAGAAGGAAACCCTTTTTCTATCGGCACGGAAATTATTAGCAGTCCATCTTCGGCAAGCACAGAGCATATATCCTGAAGCAATCTTTGCTGTCGGCCTTGAGCAAAATGCTCCAGCACCTCAAAGCAGGTAATACAATCAAATGGCGCTTTTTGCTCGACAGCAGCCCAATCTTGTACAATAGCGACGGAGTTGTTGGGACAGGCAGGCATATATGGCTCATAACCAAGCATTTCTACCACCCCCCCCCATTTATTATTGATATTCAGCATGTTAAGAAATATGCCGTCGCCACAACCAAAATCCAGCAGCCGAATTTTACTTTCTAACGGAATCATGCTAAGG
>JAISGH010000113.1 GCA_031263185.1 Prevotellaceae bacterium
AAATAATCGTTTACGATTTAGTTATATGAAAGGTTTGGATATATTATGTAGCTAATATGCTACTGAGGTTGTTTTGTAAGAAAAATTGGGTAAAAATGAGGTTTTCCAGCTGCCCCACATTCTATCTAACATTCTAACTACCGAGCTGCAAGCTATTTTCATAGCATTTCAAAAAAAGATTTAGCCGCAAAAAGCTGTATGCAATACCTTTTTTTATCTCTACAATCGTTGTGTTCATATCGTTGTGTTCATATTTTACATTCAATAAATTGTTCCGGCAAAATTAGTGTTTCCTATCGTAGTAATGAGGTTGGAAAATTCTATATCATTAAGCTAAGGGCTGAAAGCTTTACTGCGCAAAGCGTTGAGTACCACGCTCTCCCTGCCTGAAAGGCAGGACATGCACACCTCGCGGCTGTACTCTTGCAGGAGGGGAAAAAACTTCAGGAAATTCTGCTCCAACTCTTCCTCGTGCTTGCGCAGGATTTGCACTGCCTCTCCGCTCACCTGCGGGAGCGAGCTGTAGCGCCCCATAATCCACAGCGCCTGCCGGATACCCTCCAAATGAGCATAGCGCCCCAGACGGTTGGTAAAAATAAAGTGCCACACAAAGCTTTTGACCGTCAAGGGTAGCCAGCGGTAGCTCCGCAGCAAGGCCACGTAGAACGACAGGGCAAAGCGCGTCAGGCTAACGCCGGAGAATAGCTTCCAATTTTTTGCCAGAAAATAATCGTAGAAAACATCCAAAAAAATTCCGGCGTACCGCCCAAAGTACGGGCGCAGCAACGCACACGCCTCCCGCACCAGCGGATGCGCGTCGGTAAACGTGTCGATGCGCCGGTGGAGCACAATGCCGCGGCGGATCTCGTCCGGAAAGCGCTCCAGCCGGCTGCCTTTGACAAAATCGGCGATAAATCCGCCGGTGCGGCGCTGCGCGCTATCCCCCGAAAGCAGTATGTGGGCAAGGTAGTTCAACGCTTCTCCAGCAATTTTCTTTCCTTCCTCGTCAAGCAGGCCACCCCTTTTTCCGAGATCTTGTCGAGTATTCGGTCAATCTCCTGCTGCCGCAGCTGCCGGTACAGGTTGTACGCTATGTCAAAATCGTCCATCACAGCGCGAGCCAGCCTATCTTCTCTGCTACGAAAAATATTTTTTAAAAATGAGAACATGGTTAATTTAGATAGAAATTCCGAGACATAGAAGCTATCAGTAAAAGTGCTGCGATTTTTTCTGCCAGTACTTAATCAGCAGGAATCCAAAAATCATGCCGCCCACGTGCGCAAAGTGCGCAACGTTGCTCCCCGTGTTGCTCAACCCAAGCAGCAGCTCCAGCACGCCGTAGCCAATAACAAAATATTTTGCCTTGATGGGGATGGGCGGAAAGAGCAGCATAAGCTGCGTGTTGGGAAACAACATGCCAAACGCCAGCAGCACGCCAAAAACGGCGCCGCTGGCGCCCACCGTAGGAATATCCATCATGCGGACTATAAAGTTGCTCACCGTTTCCTCTGCCTGCGCCAAGTACGCGGAGCTGTCGGGCGTAAGCGACCAGCGGGATACAAAGTTGTCCAGCGCGTCGGGGCTAACGCTCTTGCCGAGGTACTTTACGGCAAATTCCTCAAAGGCGTCGGGGGTGAGCGTATTCATCAGCGCTTTGGCGGCGCTCTGCACGTGCGAAATTTCTATCCAGCTAACCAGCAAATGCAGGGAGGCGGCGCCTACGCCCGTTACAAAGTAGTAAAACAAAAAGCGCTTGCCGCCCCATACCTGCTCGAGGGCGCTGCCAAATATCCACAGCGCATACATGTTGAAAAATATGTGCATCAGCCCGCCGTGCATGAACATGTGCGTAACAAGCTGGTGCGGCATGAAGTATTGGGAGCCGGGGTAGAACAGGCCTAAGTAGCGCACCAGGTCAAAGCCTGTGCGCTCAAGCAGCGTTGTGAGCAGCAGCAGCACAACGTTGATAATAATCAGATTTTTTACAACAGGTGAAAGATTTCGCATTGCTTAGATTTCAAATTTCAGATTCAAGTCATCAACATTTCCGAATTATTTCGGTTAGTTCATAACTCATAACTCATAATTATTAATTGTTAATTATTAATTGTTAATTTATTTCAGGAATTTCTTATCAAAATCCTCTACGCCGATAACGACCATAGCGGGCTTTCCGTCGGGGCTAACGTCGGGCGAGGAGCACGATAGCAGACGCGCTACCAGATTGTGCATTTCCTCTTCGCTTAGCGCCTTTCCGGCCCCAATGGCCATGCTTGCCGCCATAGACGATGCCAGCGCGTGGCGGTGGTTTTCGTGCAGCGATTTTTCTCCGCTTTTGAGCATTACCAGCAGCTCCTCCAGCAGCTCCTTGGCATCTTTGCCCTGCGCCATGGCGGGTATGGCCTGCACCACCACCGTGTGGTCGCCAAAATCGCGCACCTCCAGCCCCATGCGGAGCAAATCTCCCGAAACGCTCAGCAGCAAGTCGTAGTCTGCAGGCGCCAGCTGCACCGTCTGCGGGAAGAGCTCCTGCTGCGCCGGCAGCGCACCGTCAATATTTTGCAGCAGCTCTTCGTACAGCACCCGCCGGTGCGCGCGCGCCTGGTCTATCACCATGAGGCCGGACTTAATCGGCGTGAGAATGTACTTTGCCTTGAGCTGAAAAATCTTGCCCGGCAAGGCAGACGCTGCCGCTGCTTCCTCCGCATCGGCGTTTATGCGGGATTCGACAATCACGCTGCCGTCGCCCTGCTCGCCGCGAAAAAACGGATGGTCTGCGGCTAAGCCGTCGTACATTTTTTGCCAGTCGCGCGGGCTTTGCGCTTTCCTGCCCTCCTCCCTGAACGGGTTGTAGGCGGGGTCAACGGCAACCTGAGGAACGCTCACCACCGTGTCGCGACGCAGGGCGGGAATGTTGATAAGCCCTGCCGTGTCGAAGTTAATGGTGGGCGCCAGCGCGTACTTGCCTATCGCCTCGCGCACGGCGGCGTGAAGTATTTGCCATATCACCTGCTCGTTCTCGAACTTGATTTCGGTTTTGGTGGGATGAATGTTTACGTCTATGCCCGCAGGGTCAACCTCGAGGTAGATGAAGTACGAGGGGTAAAGGCCCTGCGGCAGCAGCTGCTCGTGGGCGCGAAGCACGGCGCTGCGGAAGTAGGCGCTCTGAAAGTATCGCCCGTTGACAAACAGGTACTGCTTGTCCTGCTCCTTGGTTGCATTTTCCGGCGCTGCCACAAAGCCGTGCAGATTTACGACCTGCGTTTTTGTATTAACGTCCACCAGCCCTTTCACGCTTTTTGCGCCGGCAAACAGCGCGGTGATACGCTGCTTGAGCGAGGCTGCGGGCAGCTCAAACTCCTTGCTGCTGTCCTTCCAGAGCACAAACGTTACCTCGGGGTGGCACAGCGCAGCGCGCTTCAGCTCGGTTTCGATGTGCCGGAGCTCGGTGCTGTCGGTTTTAAGGAACTTGCGGCGGACGGGGATGTTGTAGAACAGGTTTTTTACGGCAATGGACGTTCCCACAGGGCAGCTTGTCGGCTCTTGCAGCTGCACCTCCGAGCCGTTTATTACCAAGCGCGTTCCGGCCTCGTCATCGGAGGTGCGCGTTTTTACCTCCACCTCGGCAACAGACACGATTGACGCCAGCGCCTCGCCGCGAAAGCCAAAGCTGCGCAGGTTGAACAAATCAGACGCTTCGCGAATTTTGGAGGTGGCGTGGCGCTCAAAGGCAAGCCGCGCATCCACCTCGCTCATGCCGCTGCCGTTGTCCACCACCTGCACCAGCGTTCGCCCTGCATTTTTCACGACGATGCTTACGGAGGTAGCGCCGGCGTCTATTGCGTTTTCGACCAGCTCCTTCACCACCGACGCAGGGCGCTGTACTACCTCGCCGGCGGCGATTTGGTTGGCTACGCTATCGGGTAAAAGCTGAATGATGTTCTGCATTTGGTATATTTACTGTATTTTGTGGCGCTGCTAACAGCTTCCATAAAGCATAATACCAGCAAATGTACATAAAATTCTCGGATTACTATAGGGAACTTCTAAAAAGAGTGTACGACAAAATTCCGAGCACTATAGATGGACAACAACACCATGTATCAATTAATGAGCGCCTGTCTATAAAGTCCAAATAAAAACCACTCAGATTTTTAGATATGCAAAGGAGTTCTTATCTTTGCAGCCATAAAAATTATTTGCGGCTGGGTGTATTTCAAATTTGAAATGCACCCCATTTAGAGAATTTTTGGAGTTCTTTCAAGTTAATCACAAATTCAATGCCATTAAAAAATGAAAAAAATCTGTTTATTAGCCGCGCTTGCAGTAGCCATGCCTACCGCAAGGCTTGCTGCTCAGGAGAAGCAGAGCGCAAAAGATGTTATCACCTTTAGCGTTGGGGATTTTTTGGTAAGTACCTTGTCCGAGGGGCAGCAGAGCGGTAGCGGCGATGTGCTGATTGGCGCCACGCCCGATATGCTGAAAAAATACCTTCCGGAGGGGACGTACCCCAGCGCAGTCAACGCATTCTTGGTGCGCACCCCCGACAAAACCGTGCTGATTGACGCCGGATTTGGGCGCAAGCTGTTCGACAACATGCAGTCGCTGGGGGTGAGCGCCGAGCAGGTAGGGGCAGTTTTGCTTACGCACATGCACGGCGACCATATTGGCGGCTTGCTCCGCGGCGACGAGCCGGCCTTTCCCAACGCCGAGCTCTACATAGCGCAGCCGGAGCACGACTACTGGACAAGCGACAAGGCGATGCAGGCTGTGCCCGAAAACCGGCGGGGCGGATTTCGGCAGGCGCAAAAAGTGATAGCAGCGTACAAAAGCCGGCTGCGCCTGTTTGCCCCCAACGCGCTTGGCGCAGCAACGCCCAACCTCTTTGCCGGCTTTCTGGGCATTGCCGCGTTTGGGCATACGCCCGGGCACACAGCCTACCTGCTCGAGTCGGACAATTCGCGCCTGCTGATTTGGGGCGATTTGACCCACGCGATGCGCATACAGATGCCACGCCCGGACGTGGCGGTAACCTACGACGTAAACCCCAAAACCGCCGCCGAATCCCGCCGGAGCTTGCTGGAGTACGCAGCCAAAAACAAAATTCCGGTGGGCGGAATGCACGTTGCGTACCCCGCCATTGGCAACGTAAAGGCGAGCAGCAAGGAAGGGTACGAGTTTGAAGAGTTTTGTACGTGCTTAGGGTTGTAGGCAACATGCGCCCTTCCAAGCGGCCATTCCCGCGAAAGTTTTGTTTGCTGCAAAAAGAAGCATAATTTGCAGAGTAGCAGGGCATCCGGAACGGATGCAATCTTGGTAGCCCGACGCTTTAGCGTCGGGGATATATCGGCAGCGATTCCCCCAGCGGCGAAGCCCCGATATATTTTGTTCGGTGACCGGATTTGATTTAAG
>JAISGH010000137.1 GCA_031263185.1 Prevotellaceae bacterium
GAATCATTTTTTCATCCGCCCGCGCAAGTTCGGGAAAAGCCTGTTCCTTACGACGTTGATGTATTATTACGACCTCAACGAGGCGGAAAATTTCGACCGGCTGTTCGGCCAGCTCTATATCGGCAAACACCCTACGCCCGAACGAAATTCGTATGCCATGCTGCAATTTGATTTTTCCGGCTTAGATACCTCCAGCGAAAAAGGATTTGTTGAATCTTTTTCAAGCGCTGTGCAGGATACGGTTCGTCAATTTTTTCGCTTCTATCAGCACACGTTTTCCGAAGCGGAATACTATCTGGATCAAATTGCAAAAAAAGATCCGGGAGTACGGACGATAAATTTGACATTTGATGCGGCAGTAACCGACAACGTCAAGCTTTTCATCATCATCGACGAGTACGACCACTTCGCCAACGACCTGATTGCCATGGGAACGCAGACAGGCAAAGATTTCTACCGGACGATGGTATCGGCAAACGGTTTGGTGCGCGACTTTTACGAAAGAATAAAGGCGGCTACCAAATCGTCGGCAGCCTACCGGACGTTTATCACCGGCATTTCGCCCGTGATGCTCGACGACCTCACCAGCGGATACAACATCGCCCAAATCCTTACCCTCAACCCGAAGTACAACGAAATGATGGGCTTCACGCATGAGGAGGTGGAGGCGCTGATGACGGCAACCGGCGTCGATCCCGCCCTGATTAACGTGGATATGGAAGCCTACTACAACGGCTACCTCTTTCATCAGGACGGGAAAAACAGGGTATATAATCCCGCCATGATACTGTACTTTTTCGGACAAATCCTTGACTTCGGGAAACCGCCCCGGGACATCATCGATTTGAACCTGCAAACGGATTACGGCCGCCTGCGCCGCCTAACGCGAAACGAAAACAATCGTGAAACGTTGCTTCAAATCATGAAGGACAACGGCATCTTAGTTACCGAAATCCTGAAAAAGTTCTCCATCGACATGCTCAGCGACGACAGCTACTTCGTTTCACTCCTCTTCTACATGGGGCTGCTGACTATCGACGCGCCGTACCGCTTGCGGCTGAGGCTACAGATTCCGAACTATTCCATTAAAACGCTGTACTGGGAATATTTGGCGAAGCAAGTTACGGAAACATCGCCGGAGATGACGATTCAATCCCAACCGTTAGACGATGCAATTTTAGCATTGGCAATGGAAGGCGACGCGCATCAATTCATCGCCTACGTTTCGGAAAACGCCTTCAGCAAGCTTTCGGACTACGACCTGCAGCGCTTCGATGAGAAATATATACACCTCCTGCTGCTAGCTTATTTGTTCATGAGCAAGCTTTACATTCCGATGAGCGAATACGAAGCGGTACCCGGTCGGTCGGATATTTTCCTGCAGCGCAACCCGCTGCTGCCGGAAGTCAAATACGAGTGGGTGTTCGAAATAAAATACTGCAAAACATCCGCTGCCGAAGCAGAAGTCGCCACCAAGCGAAGTGAGGGTTTGGAGCAGCTGCAGCAGTACCTCCATTCCCACCGGATGAAAGGTCGCCCCGGCTTGAGGACTGCGTTGCTCGTCTTTATCGGGAAAAATAAGTTTGAAATAATAGATTACCGGGAATAAAAAGAAATTCATGATATAATTTTCATTAGATTAAGCATATAATCTTTCATACAATCTCGCTACAACATGCAACATTACTACTTCATCTCCCTACCGCTGCTCCTCCTCTCCTGCCTGCCTACGGTTGCGCAGGACAACGCGAGGCAGCCTGCCGATGTGCTTGCCATCATCGAAAAAGTCAACGACCAATGGCAAAGCGCGCACCCCAATCAGGGTAATGCCTTTTGGCATACGGCTGCCTACCACACCGGAAACATGGAAGCTTACGCTGTAACCGGAAATGAAAAATACCGCGCCTACTCCGAGGCGTGGGCGGAGAAAAACGAGTGGAAGGGCGCTACGTCAAACGACAAATCGCAGTGGAAATATACCTACGGCGAAACCGCCGACTTTGTGCTCTTTGGCGATTGGCAAATTTGCTTTCAAACCTACGCCGACTTGTACATGCAGCAGCCGGACGAGCGAAAAATTGCCCGCGCGCGGGAAGTCATGGAGTACCAAATGGCTACTTCCGGCAACGATTACTGGTGGTGGGCCGACGGGCTTTACATGGTGATGCCGGTGATGGTTAAGCTGCATAAAGTAACCGGAAACGAACTGTACCTGCAAAAGCTGCACGAATATTTTTTGTATGCAAAGAATTTGATGTACGATTCCGTGTCGGGGTTATTTTACAGAGATGCCAAGTACATTTACCCCAAGCACAAAACTAAGCACGGCGCAAAGGATTTCTGGGCGCGCGGTAACGGCTGGGTATTTGCCGCTCTGGCAAAAGTGTTGAACGATTTGCCCCGGAGCGACGCTCACAGGGAAGAGTACATCCAAATTTTTCAATCCATGGCGCAGGCGCTGAAAAACGCCCAGCAGCCGGAAGGCTACTGGACGCGAAGTATTCTGGAGGCCGCTCAAGCGCCCGGATACGAAACCAGCGGTACGGCATTCTTTGCCTACGGTTTTCTGTGGGGCATTAATCACGGCTTGCTGGAGAGGAGCGAATATGAAGCCGTTACGGAAAAGGCTTGGGCTTACTTGACAAAAGTAGCCTTGCAGCCGGATGGAACAGTAGGCTACGTGCAGCCCATTGGCGAAAGAGCCGACCAGCATACGGTAAGCGCCGCGACTACTGCCGATTTTGGGGTTGGCGCGTTTTTATTAGCCGCTTCGGAAATGCTTCGCTTTACGGAAAAATCGCAGGCGCAGCAGGCGTTTTATCCGGGCGCCACGTGGCAGGACAACAACGGCGCGCATATTAACGCGCACGGTGGCGGCGTTTTATACCACAACGGAAAATACTACTGGTTTGGCGAGCATAAAGGCGAACGGTCGAACGCTGCGCTTGTGGGCGTAACCTGCTACTCGTCGAGCAACCTCTACAGCTGGACGAACGAAGGCGTAGCGCTATCCGTCGAAAAAGACTCCGGCAGCGAGATCGCAGAGGGGTGCGTCATTGAGCGCCCCAAAGTAATTTACAACGAAAAAACGAAAAAGTTTGTTATGTACTTCCATTTGGAGCTGAAGGGCAAAGGCTACGAGGCGGCGAAGGTAGGAATAGCCGTTAGCGACAGTATAGCGGGTACGTACAAGTATTTGAAATCCTGCCGACCAAATGCCAATCGCTATCCGGTAAATATGAGCAAAAAGCAGCAGCAATCGCCGGTAAAACCTTCGGATTTTCCGAAATCATGGACAGATGAATGGAAAAAAGCCGTTGCCGACGGAATGTTTGTCCGCCGCGATTTTGAAAGAGGGCAAATGTCGCGCGATATGACCCTGTTTGTTGACGACGACGGAAAAGCTTACCATATTTACGCCTCGGAAGAAAACTTGACCCTGCACGTGGCCGAATTGTCGGACGACTACTTGAGCTACACCGGCAAGTATGCCCGTATAGCGCCTGCCGGGCACAACGAAGCGCCGGCCATTTTCAAAAAAGACGGAAAGTATTTTCTGATTACTTCCGGCTGTACGGGTTGGGCGCCCAACGCGGCGCGCCTTTTCTCTGCCGCCGATATTTGGGGTACGTGGACGGAGCACGGCAATCCTTGCAGGGGAGAAGACGCCAACCTGACTTTCCATTCGCAGGGGACGTATATACTGCCTGTACAGGGCAAAAAAGACGCTTTCGTCTTCATGGCCGACCGCTGGACACCCAAGCGCCCGATTGACGGACGCTACATTTGGCTGCCCATCCGGTTTGAGAATGGCTTGCCGGCGCTGCAATGGCACGACCGGTGGAATTTGAGCATTTTTGATAGCGGCTCGAATGTGAGTAGCCAAAAAGCGACTGCCGACCGCAAGCGCTGGACAGATTTGGCGTACAAAATAGCCTCGCCCGTGCTCAGCAACATGAGCGAGGGCAAGCTGTCCGAAAACATGCAGCTGGAGCTAAGCCCAACGTGGGATGGCCGCGACAGGCGAGTGTCCTACATGGAGTGCTTCGGCCGCCTGATGGACGGCATTGCGCCCTGGCTTTCCCTTCCCGACGACAGCACCGAGGAGGGCAAGCAGCGGAAGCAGCTGCGCGAGTGGGCGCTCAAAAGTTACGCCAACGCCGTTGACCCCAACAGCCCCGATTACCTGCTGTGGCGCAACGAAGGTCAACCCCTGGTGGATGCTGCCTACGTAGCAAGCAGCTTTCTCCGTGCGCCCCGGCAGCTCTGGGAACCGCTGGATTCATTAACAAAGCAGCGGTATATCGCCGAATTTCAGCAGCTCCGCCGCATCGACCCGCCCTACACCAACTGGCTGCTGTTCTCGGCGACTGTCGAAACATTTTTGCTCTCCATAGATGCCCAATATGATATGTACCGCATACACAGCGCTATCCGCAAAATTGAAGAGTGGTACGTGGGCGATGGCTGGTATTCCGACGGCGAGCGCTTTGCCTTTGACTACTACAACAGCTACGTCATTCAGCCGATGTACGTGCAGGCGCTGGACGTGCTGGTAGAAAAGAAGCTAATCTTGCGGGATAAGAATTTGGCCGTTGTGCAGAAAAACTTGGAGGTTGCCCGCAAGCGTATGCAGCGGTACGGAATTATTTTGGAACGCCTGATTTCTCCCGAAGGCTCATTCCCTGCGTTTGGGCGCTCGATGACGTACCGGCTGGGCGTTTTTCAGCCCTTGGCTTTGCTGGCCTGGAAGGAGCTGCTGCCAGCGGAGCTTCCCGAAGGTCAGGTACGCGCTGCCTTGACAGCCGTAATGGAGCGGATGTTTTCGATGGATGGAAATTTCAACGCCGGCAGCTTCTTGCAGCTGGGCTTTGCAGGGCATCAGCCCGGCTTGGCAGATTGGTACACCAACAACGGTAGCCTGTACTTAACATCGGAGGTTTTCCTGCCGCTGGGTTTACCTGCCAACCACCCGTTCTGGACATCGCCCGCGCAGGATTGGACGGCTAAGAAAGCGTGGAGCGGCGCAGCATTTCTCAAAGACCATGCGATAAGAGAATAAAAACGGTGTTTTAGTGCTGGCGGGCCGAAAAGAAAAAGTCCCGAATCCGAACTATACGCCGGAAAGCAATGAATGGCAAAAAAACCGTGAATTTGCAGAATATACCTCGTCTTCCATATATCTTGGCAAACACGGCTTGGGGCACAAGCGTCCGGAGCAATGCCAAATGGAATACGGTGAGGATACCCTTCTCTACGTTCAAAAACAAAGACCCCGATTGGGAAAACAAGTTTCATGTTTGGCGAATGGATTGGGACGAAGATGCAATACGCCTTTACCTTGACGATGAACTGCTGAACAAAACCTTACTGGCGAAAACTCAAAACGGCGCTAACGGCAACTACCAAAATCCTTTCCGTCAGCCGCATTACATCCCGCTAAACCTTGCGCTTGGCGAAAATGGCGGAACGCCCGACGATTTGGCCTTCCCGCTGCACTATGAAGTTGATTATGTAAGAGTATATAAGAAAGTTAAATAAATTAAACAGGCATAAACAATTGCGAGCGCAAGCGGGCGATCATGTTTTATTAACAATTGAAACCGAAAACAGCCGAAACGTTATGCGACCAAATCCAAAGATTTTGAGCATTTATTATTTAATAAAGACAAAAAAGCATGAAAATACTAATGTTTGGCAGAGGCGTTATTGCTACTCAATACGCTTGGGCTTTTGAAAAAGCAGGACACTCCGTAGAATTTTATGTGAGAAAAGGACGAATTGCCGAATATGGAGAAACGGTTTCCTTAAATATTTACGATGCAAGGAAAAAACTAAGAGGTGTTTTAGTAAATGAAAATTGGAAAATCCAATTAAGGGAAAATTTAAGCGCTCACCACGATTATGATTTAATAGTTGTAAGCGTGCAGCACTATCATTTCAAAAATGCTGTTGATTTTTTAGCCGATAAAGTTGGAAATGCAACCGTACTCGTCTTTAATAATATTTGGGACGAACCGAAAGAGTTGGCTTCCAAGCTTCCTGCAGCTCAATTGGCGTGGGGGTTTCCGGGTGCAGGTGGCGGATTTGACAAAAAGGGTGTTTTAAACGGTACGTTGTGGGGAGCGGTAAGCATCAGCGCTTTCGGCAACGAATATACCCAGCGCGAAATGGAAGTGATGAGCTTGTTCAAGTCGTCGGGCTTCAAAATTACAGAAATCAAAGATTTCCGTTCATGGTTGTTTTCTCACTTTGTATTCAATGCCGCAATGCATCTTGAAAATATGAAGTATAACGGCATGGCGCCACTTGCAGAGCTGCAAGCTGCCAAATTTTGGCGACATGTAATATCAAACGGTAAAGAGCTATTGCCATTGCTTAAAGCTCGAAATGTGGATTTGAAAGCAGGTACGGATTTGAAGCTACTAAATCTTCCGCCGGTCGTTGTCGGTATTTTAATGAGAGTTGCTATTCGCTTTTTGCCTTCCATAAAGCAAGTACTTACAGGACATTCAAATTATTACGAATTAAAATCGTACTGCAAAGATGTAGCGCTAAAAGCAGAAGAATTAAAAATTAGCTTGCCGCGATACGAGGAAAGCAAAAGCTTATTTATG
>JAISGH010000231.1 GCA_031263185.1 Prevotellaceae bacterium
TAACACACCCTTCTCTCTCACACTCCACCCCCCCCACCACACACACACACACACACACACACACACACACACACACACACACACACACACACACACACACACACACACACACACACACACTGCTCAGCGAGTTACGTAATTCTACGTGCGCGCGTAATATAGCAAATATTTTTCAAAATTCATATATAGCCGCAGCATTACTTTGGGTAATGCGCGGTTTTTTTTGTGTATTTACTGCCGGTGCGCTCGTAGGGGGACGAAAATTTTTTGCCCCTGCAATGGGTAGGCAGCTGTTTTCTACCAACATTGTGTCCCTACGGGACACCAAAAAACTATTACAGCTTATTTATTTTGCATCACTTAAAAATGAATATTAGAACATGACAGCAAAGCGTTACATCTGGGAAAATTTTATTCGCTTGTTGAATTATTCGTTTATTCACAGGAAATCAAGAATAAAATTGAATATTGAGCCGTCGGATTTTTACTTGGTAACCGTAGCATTTAACAACGATTTTTTGATAAACCAGCAAATCAAGCTGGTAAAAAAGCACATTACGGATAAAAATTTCCTGCATATTATAGCCGATAATTCAACCGACAGAAAGAAAAGAGCAGCAATTCAATACGCCTGCCAAAGAGAAAAGGTGGGTTATATTGCTTTACCTTACAATATTTGGCATGTACAGCGCAAGATGGTAAGCTACTCGCATGGTTTTGCTTTGAATTGGATGTACTACAACGTAATTGCAAAAAACAAACCGAGATATTTTGGCTTTATTGATCACGATTTATTTCCCATAAAATCTTACAGCGTTGAAGAGCAGCTACAACATCAAGATTTTTACGGATATCTTAATCCAAGGTTTCCTCCCGCGCCGTACTTATGGGCAGGTTTCTGCTTTTATCAGCTTGCGGCGATTTGCAACAAGCGGCTAAATTTTCTTCCTGCTTTGGCAAATGGTTGCTACTTGGATACAGGCGGCGCAAATTATGCTGTGCTATATAAAAAAGCCAACCTGAACGCTATGAAGTTTGCCAAAGCAAAGCTTGTGAATATCGGGAATGGTAAAGTCATTCATAAAGATTATGTGCAATATTTTGATGAAAGCTGGCTACACGCTATCAACGGGTCGAATTGGGCAAAAGTTGGAAATAAAAATGAGCAGCTAAAAAAAATATTGGGTGGCGATTAGTGCATTTCAAATTGTCGCATCATGCTGTTTTTTGCCTGACAAAAAAAATCTGATTATTTCTTTTCTACCGTCACCCTGAACGGCGGCGTGTGCTCCTGCCCGGGGCGAACATACTCCCGGGGTATGGACACCTTGCTTGCGTCGCGCACAGAGGCTATGTGCGGCATTACCATCTCTACGCCCTCGCGGTGGAATACGTCCTGCACGTTGGCGTAGAGGTCGGAGTATATGTCGAGCATTTTGCAGGCTTCGGCGGTATAGATGTTGATTTGGTACCGCACGTAAAAATCGTCGAGGGCTGTTTGCAGCACAAATGGCTTTGGCTCCTGCAGCACGTATTGGGTCTTTGCGCCGGCTTCCATGAGCAGCTCGTGCACCCTGCGCCACGGCACCTCGTACCCCATAGTCACCTGCGCGTGGAGAATTAGCCCGTAGTCCTTGGCCGAGTTGCTGTAGTTGATAGTTTGGGCAGTCATGATGATGGAGTTGGGTATGGTAATCAGCTCGTTTTTGGGCGTTCTAAGGCGCGTAACGAGGGCTGTTTTTTCTACCACATCGCCCACATGCTCGCCCATTTTTATGCGGTCGCCCTTCTTGAAGGGGTTCATGTAGGTAATCACCATGCCCGATATAATGTTGCTAATGATGGAGGTGGAGCCGAGCGAAAGCAGCAGCCCCACAAACACCGATACCCCCTTAAAAATGTCCGAATCGGAGTTGGGCAAAAACGGAAAGATAAAAATGAGCGCAAAAACTATCACCATCACCCTGAGAATTCGGTAGGTAGGGACTGCCCAGTCGGGCTGAAAGCCTTTAATGGCAAGCGATCCGGCGCCTACCTTATTGGCAATAATCTGCAACGCTTTTGCTATCAGCCGGAACAAAACAACTATGATGGCGATGTAAAAAACGTTTGGCAGGTAGTCCCACACAGCAGAAAAAATTTTTTTCAGCGGTGCTGTAATGTATCCGATCAATGTATCCGATAGCCAGCGCGTTGTCGGGAAAAGCCGGAACAGGGTAAGCACGCAAACGTACAGCACAACAACAACGAGGAAATACTTCACAACCCTTAGCGCTACAAGCCCCACCGCTATCTGCCTGTTGGTATCCATCAGGTACCTCAGCGATTTTACAGGTCTCAGCTTGTGCCGCCTCAGCAGCACCACCAGCTTGCGGTGTGACAGGTTCAGGTACTTTATGCCGAAGTACGCCGCTGCCACGACGAGCAGGGCCAGCGCAAGCCGCTTTACGACGGCAAGCCACGTATTTTCGGCGCGCGCTGCGGTAACGGCGGCAGCAATAACGTCGCGGTACTCCTGCGCCAGCTCGCGGCAGGATGCGCCCGTGGCCGCGGCCTGCTGCGCCGTTAGCCCAACGAGTACCGTGCCGCGGTAAGCTACAAGGTGCTCCTCGTCCGCGTTAACAACAACGAGCGAATCGGGGTAAAAGAGCAAGTCGTCCTTTAGGCGGATAATGTTTT
This sequence comes from Prevotellaceae bacterium, assembly GCA_031263185.1. Lineage (GTDB taxonomy): Bacteria > Bacteroidota > Bacteroidia > Bacteroidales > UBA932 > JAITMY01. The sequence continues at coordinate 2,680 of JAISGH010000231.1, forward strand.
CGGCAACAAGCACGGCGCGCTTTTGCACCGTTATGCCTCCAAGGTTGCCGTAGAGGATAAACAGGGTATCGCCAAATGGGGCTACCGGGGCGCTAACGGCGGCGGCACTGCCGATACTGTACTCGCCGTATGCGCTTACGGCAGCTGCCTGTAGCGTTAGCGCAGCAGCAAGCAGGTAGCAACGCAGCTTCATTTTGAATGTCTTTTTTTTAGGGTTGTAAAATGAGATTTATGAGGTTCAACGTCGCAAAAGTAAGCATAATTCGCCACTTGGCAATAAAAATACTGCTTGAGGGGCATTTTTTCATGATTTTTTTCATGATTTTTTTTCATGATTTTTGGATTTTAACCGACTTGTAACAATATCTTTTTCGGCTCGTAACCTTTTTTGCCTTGCTTTACGCTGTAAAGAAGAGAAAAAGAGAAAAAAAGAGAAAAAAAGAAGAAAAGAAGAAAAGAAAAAAAGAAGAAGAGAAGAAGAAGAAGAAGAAGAGAAAAAGAGAATTTTTTTATAAAAAAAATGTCGCCAGATGGATAAGAATGTAAAGCAAAAAATAGCCTTCGTACTTTTTCGCGGCCTGAGCTTGCTGGTGGTTGGGATACTGCTGTGGATGCTGGGCTTTATAGCGTACAACGGCATGAGCGCCATCAGCTGGGAGTTCCTCACCGCTGCTCCGGCGGACGGCATGACCTCCGGCGGCATATTCCCCGCCATTGTTGGGACGCTGTGCCTGATAGCCGGCAGCGTTATCTTCGCTTTTCCGGTTGGGCTTACCTCCGGAATATACATCAGCGAGTACGCGGGCAACGGGCCGGCGGTGCGGTTTATCCGCGTTATGACCAACAACCTTGGAGGTATTCCCTCCATCATTTTTGGGCTGTTTGGCATGGCGCTATTCGTCAATACCTTTGGGTTTGGCGATTCCATCATTGCCGGCTCCTTTACCTTGGGGCTGCTGATTTTGCCGCTAATAATCCGCACCACCGAGGAGGCGCTCAAGGCCATACCCAACTCCTACCGCACGGGCAGCCTTGCGCTGGGCGCAAGCAAGCTGCAAACCATTGTGAGGATTACGCTGCCGGCGGCGTTTCCCAACATCATTACGGGTTTGATACTGTCCGTTGGCCGTGTTTCGGGCGAAACGGCGCCTATTCTGTTCACCGTGGCGGCCTACTTTTTGCCCAAGCTGCCCCGCAGCATTTTTGACCAGGTGATGGCGCTGCCTTACCACCTGTACGTTATGGCCACCAGCGGCGTTGACGTCGAAGCGTCGCGCCCTGCCGCCTACGGCACGGCGCTGGTTTTAATCATCATCGTTTTTTTGATGAACATGCTGGCAAGCGCTTTGCGGCGCAGCTTTGGGCGAACAAAAGCAAGGACAAGCTGACACCGCCAAACGCAACAATTGCAGCCTCCTTTCTCCTGCTGCGGCGGGAGAAATGCGAGGCTGCAATTTTCTCAACATAAGGAGTAATTATCTACCGAGCGTACTTGAAGTTTCTCCCCAAGTAGCAGGCCGTATCTCCCAGCGCCTCCTCTATGCGGAGCAGCTGGTTGTACTTTGCAATTCTGTCGGAGCGCGAAGCCGAGCCGGTTTTGATGAGGCCGGTGTTGAGCGCTACGGCCAAGTCGGCAATGGTGGTATCCTCCGTTTCGCCGCTGCGGTGGCTCATGATGGCCGTATAGCTGTTGCGGTAGGCAAGGTTTACGGCATCGATGGTTTCTGTCAGCGTTCCTATTTGGTTTACCTTTACCAGAATTGAGTTGGCCACCTGCTTGTCGATGCCTGTTTGCAGGCGCGCCGAGTTGGTAACAAAGAGGTCGTCGCCCACCAGCTGCACCTTGCCGCCAATGGTGTCGGTGAGCAGCTTCCAGCCGTCCCAGTCGTCCTCTGCCATTCCGTCTTCGATAGAGAGGATGGGGTACTTGCTTGTCCAGCCTTTCCAGAAGTCCACCATTTGCTGCGCGGTGAGCTTTTCGCCGCTGCTTTTCTTGAGGTGGTAAACTTTTTCTTCGGTCAGGTAGTACTCGCTCGACGCGGGGTCGAGGGCAATAAATACATCTTCTCCCGGGCGGTAGCCTGCCTTCTCGATGGCCTCAAGGATTACCTTTATTCCCTCTTCGTTGCTTTTGAGGTTGGGTGCAAACCCGCCTTCGTCGCCCACGTTGGTAGAGTAGCCCTGCTTTTTGAGTACCGCTTTTAGGGAGTGGAACACCTCGGCCCCTATGCGCAGGGCTTCCCCAAAGGTATCGGCGCCCACAGGCATAATCATGAACTCCTGAAAATCGATGGAGTTGTCGGCGTGTGATCCTCCGTTGAGGATGTTCATCATGGGGACAGGCAGGACGTGCGCGTTTACGCCTCCCACGTAGCGGTACAGCGGCTGCTCTGCCTCCTGCGCGGCGGCATGTGCCACCGCCAGCGATACGCCAAGTATGGCGTTGGCGCCAAGGTTGCCCTTGTTGTCCGTACCGTCGAGCTCCAGCATTTGGCTGTCTACGCCGCGCTGGTCGAACACGGAGAACCCGCACAGGTTTTCGGACAGGGTAGTATTTACGTGCTCCACTGCCTTTAGCACACCTTTTCCGCCGAAGCGGTCGTCGTCGCCGTCGCGCAGCTCCACGGCCTCGTGCACTCCTGTTGAAGCGCCCGAAGGAACAGCGGCGTGCCCTGCGGCGCCCGAATCGGTGATTACATCTACCTCAATGGTAGGATTGCCGCGAGAATCTAAGATTTCGCGCGCATGAATGTTGATGATTTGTGACATGATTATTAATTATGTAATTAATTGTGTAGTAATTATATAGTAATTATGTTATACGCTGTTTTACTTTTTTTGCAGAAAAATTGTCGGCGCAAATATACATGAAATTTTTCAATGTGCACACAGATGAATAAAATTTTCATGCAAATCATGCAAAATGTATAGAGGAAAAATGACATTCTTTGATGGCGCGGCAATTGGAAATGCACCCTGCATCCGGTGAAAAAATTCGGGATTGCTAAAAAAATGGTGAGTGAAAACAATTTTTTTTTTCATAGCTGATTTTTGGATGGTGTCCTATCATTACCGAAAAACCGTTTATCATATAGGTTAAAGATTTTATAAATCATTTATCCAATCAACCATTATTGGCCAAACTCCCGGTGCTATATTCAACTTTTTTGGTTTTTGCGGAGTGAGGCTATGAGGGGTATGTGCATCATAGTCATGACTTTTATCAACAATCTCATAGTCGTGATTCA
>JAISGH010000243.1 GCA_031263185.1 Prevotellaceae bacterium
GGTCTCTACAGCTTTTAATCCGTTATATGTTATTTATTTTTCATCCCTAAATCTTTTTTTGAGGCGCTACGCACGAAATTTAAAGTTGAGGTTTGGATTGCTTGCGCCGTCCCGTAGAGCCGGCCCCGAGCGTAGCCGAGGAGGGACGGAATGTTGGTAGAAAATACCGCCCTCCCGTCGCTGACATGCTGGATTACGCGCAGCCAATATTTTTTGTTCGATACCGAAAAAGTTGTATCTTAGCGGCGCTAAATTCTGTATTACATAAAATAATATGCACAATGAAATACAACGTATCATTTCAGGAAAGAGCGAAGTTAGGTATAGCGCAGCTATTCAGGCAGCCATCAACTACCTTAGAACAGGCGAGAAGTCAGGCTCTTTGGATAAAGCAGACAAGCACTGCAAAAGTGAAGAAACAGAAAGATTGAAAAAATATATTGAAGAGCAAGAGCTTTGGCTAAAAGATATTGATTTGAGCAGCTATGTTTCGGAAGGCGCAGAGCAAAAAGTATATTAAAAAAAACAATCAGTCGGTTATCAAGTTGAACGATGCTGTTTATTACCTCTCGTGGATAGATTATTTTGTCAATTTGTTGCTGAACAATTATTTTTTCCCTGATACAGCCTATCAATTACTGGGATTTTTCGAGGATAATGCAATTCTATATGTTGTTGTAGAACAGCAATTTATAACTGTACTTCATTGATACTGTATTTTATTTGAAATAGCCATAGCGGCAGCCCCTACCCCTCCTATCCCAGTCCTGCAGGGACGACAACAAGCAGGCAAGCGGATGCCATTCTCGGGCAGCCCCGCAGGGACGATGCAAGCGCTCACTATTGAATATAGTAGCGCCTCAAAAAAAGATTTAGCCATTTTCCATTTTTTTGAATTATTTTTTTGAATTATTTTTTGCAAAAAGCGGGGCAGGTACGATTTGTATTTCTATCTTTGCCAAGCGAAATTTGGCGTAACAGCTATGCCATATTTTTTTTGAACTACAGATAAACTTAGATAGCAACAGACCTTGTCAGCACCACCGATAATACGCCATATACCCTGCAAAGTACTCCTGTTAGCAATGTTAGGATACGCGCTAACGTCATGCTCTACCACCAAGCATGTTCCGCAAGGCGACTACCTCTTGACCAAAGGCAAGCTCAAGATAGAGGGAGAAGGGTTGAGTAAAAGCGATGTTGAGCCGCTCATCCGGCAGCAGCCAAACAAAACGATTTTCAGTATAATTCCGCTGTACCTGATTTTCTACAACCTTGCCTCGGAAAAAGATAACCTCATCAACCGATTAATGCGCAACGCCGGCGAGCCTCCCGTTATTCTTGACAGCGCGCTGGCCATCAACACGGCGCAGCGCATGGAGCAGTACGTGAGCTACCGGGGCTACTATGGCTCCACGGCAAAAACGACAATCACCTACGGCAAGCGCAAAGCCAAAGTAGCTTACAGCGTGAAGCTGGAGCAACCCTACCGTATTCGGAGCATTTCGTACGACATTATGGATGAGGGTATAGATACTTCGTTGATTATTAACCCGAAAAAAAGCCTTATTGAGGTCGGGGATATATTTGACGGAGAGGTGCTCAGAAAAGAAAGCAGCCGCATATCCGGCGACATGCGCACCTGCGGCTACTACAACTTTTACGATAGCTACGTTACCTACCGCGCCGATACGGCCCTCGGCAACCGCGAGGTGAACCTGACCGTGCTGGTTGCAAAGGAGCAGGTTTCGCCGGAAAATCCTACCGGCGCCCACCGCCGATTTTACATACAAAGCTTGCTGGTGGCGCTGGAGAACAGCCCAAAAAAAGCGCAGGTTGACGCTGCCGACGCCGCTGCCGGCTGGGATACCATTCACCACAAATCTTTTGAAATGTTTTGCCGTGGGTGCACAGGCGAGGGCAAGCGCCCCGGCCTTCGCCCGGAGGTTATTGACATGAATAGCCGGATAGAAATCGACAGCCTGTACAACGTGCAGGAGGTTGACTGGACGTACCGCAATTTTGCCAACCTTCGCCTTTTCAAGTCTATGGATATCCGCTTTACCGAGCTGCCCGTTGCGCCGCCGTATGCCGATACGCTGCCACGTCCGCTGCGCAGCTTCATTACGTTAGCGCCGTCTATGCGGCAAAATTACGAGTACGGCGGCGAAGTTTCGCTTAGCGACAACTGGCTTTTCGGCGCTTCTCTTACCGGCCGCCACCAGCACAAAAACCTGTTTCGCGGCGCCGAAATACTGGATGTGAGCATCACCGGAATATTTCAGAAGGTGCAGCTCTACGCCGACGCCACGCCCGAAAACTCGTATGAGCTGGGGGCTTCTGTTTCGCTTAATACCCCCAGCATACTCTTTCCCCTTCGCTTCGATTTTTACCGTAATGTGTACAGCCCGCGTACGCAGGTAGCGCTTTCGGGCAACTTTCAGCAGCGCCCCGACTACACGCGCGCGCTGGCCGATATAACCTTTGGCTACTCGTGGCGCAGCTTGGGCAGCATGATATACATATTCACGATGAACATGAACGTTATAAAAATTCTTAAAATGGCTTCTTCGTTTGAGAATAGCATACGCTCCAACCCTTACATGCTCAACTCCTATCAGGACGCTTTTTTGTTAGGCTCTTCGTCGTCGGCCATATACAGCACGCGCAGCGACAACGGCAGGCTACAGCGGCACCTGCGCTTGGATGTGGAGCTCAAGGGTAACTTGCTATGGCTCGGGTACAGGGCTTTTGGCGCTACCCCCAAGACCGACGGCGTGGCAGAGCGCACGGCGTATGAAGTAGGCGGCACCAAGTTTGCACAGTTTGTAAAGTTTGACGCCAACTATACTTCCCTAAGAGTTTTCAGCACAGCCTCCTCCGTTGCTTTTCGCGCTTTGGCGGGAGTGGGCATTGCCTACGGAAATTCTCTTTCGCTACCGTTCGATAAAATGTACTACAGCGGAGGAGCCAACAGCCTAAGAGGATGGCAAATACGAACGCTCGGACCCGGCTCGTACAGCGAAACCGGCAACCTGCTCAACCATCTTGCCGACATGCGGCTGGAGATGAACGTTGAGTACCGCTTCAAGCTGCTGGGGAAGCTGGAAGGCGCCGTTTTTGCCGATGCCGGCAACATTTGGGCTATTCGGGAGGAAGACTCCCGCACGGACGCGCGCTTCTCGCTGCGCAATTTTCCGGAGCAGGTAGCGCTCAACTGGGGAATAGGCTTGAGGTTTAACTTCGGTGTGCTGATAGCAAGAATTGACTACGGCATCAGGCTGCACGACCCCGCGCTCACCGACAGCTACTTTGTAACGCCCGACAGGTGGTTCTTGAACGGGGCAAACTCGCTGTTTCTGGCCATCGGATACCCGTTTTGAGTAAAACGATGGGTGAGGGACGCTTGCGCCGTCCCTACAGGACGGCGCAAGCGCACACCTAACGTTGCAACAAAGAATTTATAATTAAAAAAAACAGCTTAAAATAATCTTAAAAATAATTTAATTCACTATGAAACCATCCATCCCTTCCGGCACCCGCGACTTTTCGCCCATAGAAACGGCTAAGCGCACCTACATTTTCGACACCATCAGTAGCGTTTTCAAAACATTTGGCTTTCAGCAGATTGAAACGCCTGCAATGGAAAACCTCTCAACCCTGCTCGGCAAGTACGGCGAAGAGGGCGATAAGCTACTGTTCAAAATTCTCAACTCCGGCGACGCTTTCTCCAAGCTCGCGCCCGAAGATTTGTCCAACGCCGGCGCTGCGTCGGCAAAGGTGTGCGAAAAAGGGCTGCGCTACGACCTCACCGTACCGTTTGCCCGCTACGTGGTGCAGCATCAGGGCGAAATAGCCTTTCCGTTTCGCCGCTACCAGCTACAGCCCGTGTGGCGCGCCGACAGGCCGCAAAAAGGCCGCTACCGCGAATTTTACCAGTGCGACGTGGACGTCATTGGCTCCACTTCGCTACTCAACGAGGTGGAGCTGGCGCAAATTGTGGACACCGTTTTCCAAAAGCTGGGCATTGCGGTAACGCTGAAAATCAACAACCGCAAGCTGCTGAGCGGAATTGCCGAGCTCATGGGCGCAAGCGACAAGCTGACGGAAATAACGGTAGCCATTGACAAAATAGAAAAGACAGGTTTGGACAGAGTGAAGTCGGAGCTGCGGGAGCAGGGCATCTCAAGCGAGGCTGTTGCTACGCTGGAGCCTATACTCCTGCTTAGCGGAGCGCCGGAGGAAAAGCTGCAAGCGCTAAGCCGCCTGCTGGCAAATTCTGACGTTGGGATGGCCGGCATACAGGAGCTGAGCACAATTTTCGGCTACTTAGAGCGCCTCAGCTTGACTTGCGCTGTTGAGCTGGACTTGTCGCTGGCGCGAGGGTTGAGCTACTACACAGGGGCTATTTTCGAGGTCAAAGCCAACGGCGCGGAGATGGGCAGCATCACCGGCGGCGGCCGCTACGATAACCTCACCGGCATATTTGGCCTGCCCAACGTTTCCGGCGTGGGTATCTCCTTTGGCGCCGACCGCATTTACGATGTAATGGCGCAGCTCAACCTTTTTCCCGAGAGTACACAGGTGGGCACGCAGGTGATGTTTGCCAACCTTGGCGCCCGCGAGGAGCTGTACGCTATCCCGCTTGCCGCGCAGCTGCGCAAAAGCGGCGTGAATGTTGAAATTTACCCCGACCGCAAAAAATTGCAAAAGCAATTCGAGTACGCCAACAAGCGCTCTATCCCATACGTGGTGATTGCCGGTGAAAATGAAATATCTCAGCAAAATGTTTCCATCAAAAACATGAAAACAGGAGAGCAACGGACTTTACCGGCAGAAGAAATTTTGAATTTTGAATTTTGAATTTTCAAATTCAGCAGCTTTAAATTTTGTGCGCTTACCCTGTTAATGAAAATAAAAAACTTGCGCATCGGCAATCTTTTGCTAACTTTGCACCCAAATTTTTTTCTTTAAATTAAAAGTAACCAATAATGAATTTTATTCTCTTACAAGAAGCCGCGGCATCCTCGTCGCCGCTGGGCGGAGGTAGCATGACGTGGGTTATGCTCATTGCTATTTTTGTGGTAATGTATTTCTTTATGATTCGCCCGCAGCAAAAGCGGCAAAAAGAGCTGCGCCGGTTTCGCGACAGCTTGCAAAAAGGCGACAAGGTGGTAACGGTTGGCGGTATTTACGGCACCGTTTCCGAAATCAAGGACAGCTACGTGATTATTGAGGTGGATGGCAACGTGCGCATACGCTTTGACAAGTCGAGCGTGCTGAAAGACTCGTCCGACCTGATTCAAGCAAAATAGTAAAGTAAGGGGAAGCCTTACGCTTTTACAAAAAACTACGGTTTCTGTGCGCTGTCGGGTAGCCATGCCGACCGCGCACAGAGCATTTGTACTTAACAGGTGATGGACAAAAAAGCCCCTTTGCCTCAAACGTTGCTGGGCGCACGTCGCCTGTTCAAGCGGGACAAGCAGCTGCTTGTCTTTGGAGTTTTTTTGCTTACATCCGCCACCCTGTGGACGCTCAATAAGCTCTCTCTCACGTACACCACCAATATTTCGGCCAAAATACTGCTGACCGAAACAAGACCCATCGACGCCGTGCTTACCGACGGCAGGATAAATCCCCTGCGCCTGCGTGTGCAGGCGCGTGGTTACGACATTGTAAGGTACAAGCTGTTCTACTCGAAAACATTCAGGGTGAACCTCGGCCTGCTGCGCTACTTTGAAAATTCGGAGGGAAAATCGGTGCTACTCACGGGGCAAGTTCGCGGCATGATTGCGCAGCAGCTGGGCGCCAACTTCGACGTGCAGGCTGTTCTTCCCGACACCGTTTACTTTCAAATGTCGCCGGTGGCAAGCAAAAAGGTGCCGGTGGCGCTCAACTTTCACATAGCCTACGCCCGGCAGTACATGCAGCAGGGCGAAATAATACTTGACGCCGATAGCGTGATAGTCAGCGGGCCGCGGGAGATTGTTGACGCTACATCCGAAATCTACACCGTGCCGCTGAAAAAAGAGAAAGTCATTGCCAACCTTTCGGGAAAAGTTATGCTCGAAGCTCCTCCCCAGACCTTTCTATCGCGTGAATACGTATTATATCATATTGATGTACAGCGTGTTACTAAAATAACGAGAGAACTTCCCGTTCACCTTATCGGCGTTCCCGATTCGCTCTACGCGGAGCTTATTCCTGCAAACGCAAAGATTTTTATCTCCATTGCAATGGAGGAGTACCACAAGCTCAAGCAGGAGGAACTTTTTCTCACGGCGTACTACTCCGAGCTGCACCAAAGCATTTCGGGGCAGGTGCGCGTAACTCTTAGCAAACCGCCTGCGTACATGCTTTCTACGTCCATTGAGCCGGCGTTTGTAAACGTTATTGTGAAGCAAAGGCCATGATGCGCATAGGGGTAACCGGCGGTATGGGTAGCGGTAAGACTACCGTCTGCAAAGTGTTGGAAGTCATGAATATTCCCGTTTTTTACGCCGACACGGAGGTGAAAAAAATGTATGAGGATGACGATGAGGTGAAAATGTTGATTGTCAGAGCATTTGGAGAGAATATGTACAGCAATGGTGAGCTGAATAAAAAGTTTTTGGCAGAGAAAGTTTTTGGCAACGCCGCCGCGCTTGCCGCGCTCAACGCCATTGCCCATCCTGCTGTGGAAAAACGCTTTGCCGCATGGGTAGAGCGGCAACGTGCGCCCTGCGTTGCGCTGGAGGCTGCGCTGATGTTTGAAAGCAACGTAAACCGTCTGCTCAACAAAATTGTTACCGTAAACGCCCCCGAAGAGCTGAGGATACGGCGGGTGATACAGCGCGACGGCTGTACGCGCAGCGAGGCGCTTCGCCGCATGAAGTGTCAGCTGAGCGATGCCGAGCGTACAGCGCGGGCAGACTTCTGCATTGTAAATGACGATGAAGTCCCCTTGCTGCCACAGATTTTGGAGCTTAAAAAAGTTTTTGGATGTTGAAATCTGCACGTTGAAATCTACACGTTAAAATCTACGCATGGCAAAATACGGAAAATGGATTAGCGGCGCTATTGGCTGGTGGATATTAGGCCCCATAGGAGGCATTGTGGGTTTTGCCCTGGGATCGCTGTTTGACGCGGGATCGAGTAAAAGCGCCCCGCGGCAAAGCGCAGGCAGCGGAGCGCCCCGCGACGGCTTCACCGTGAGCCTGCTGGTGCTCATGGCCGCTGTGCTCAAAGCCGACGGAAAAGTGCTGCAATCGGAGCTGGACTACGTCAAAAAATTCCTCGTGCGGCAGTTCGGCGCAGAGGCAGCCAAGGAGTACCTGCTTTTTTTGCGCAACGTGCTGCAGCAGCCTCTCCCGCTGTACGAGGTGTGCGACCAGATACGCGCTAACCTCAACCTGTCGGCGTGCCTTGAGCTGCTGCACCTGCTGTTTGGCATTGCCGCCGCCGACGGCGAAATACACACCAGCGAGCAGCACGTTATTGCGCGAATTGCAGGCCGGCTGGGAATTTCGCAGGCCGACTACAACTCCGTCAAAGCGATGTTTGCCATGAGCGACAAGGGCTGGGCGTACAAGGTGCTGGAGCTGGAGCGCGCTGCTACCGACGAGGAGGTGAAAAAAGCTTACCGCCGCATGGCCGTAAAGCACCACCCCGACAAGGTTGCGCAAATGGGCGACGACGTGCAGCGCGCTGCCGCCGAAAAATTCCGTAAGGTGCAGGATGCCTACGAGCAAATCAAAAAGGAGAGAGGAATGAGCTGACGCTCCGGCATGAGGTTAACAACAACAACACAACAATATAACGATAACAGTAAACGCTACTATGAATTTTATTGACGAGCTGACGTGGCGCGGCATGGTGCACGATATGACCCCGGGCGTTGACGAGCAGCTGAAAAAAGAAATGACAACGGCTTACGTAGGCATTGACCCTACCGCCGACTCGCTGCACATAGGGCACTTGGTGGGCATTATGATGCTAAAGCACTTTCAGCGCTGCGGGCACAAGCCCCTTGCCTTGGTGGGAGGCGCTACCGGAATGATTGGCGACCCAAGCGGCAAATCGCAGGAGCGCAATCTGCTGGATGAGACAACCCTGCGACGCAATCAGGAATGTATCAAAAAGCAGCTGTCCAAATTTTTGGACTTTGATAGCAACCTGCCCACCGCTGCCGAGATGGTGAACAACTACGACTGGATGAAGCCGGTTTCGTTTCTTGAGTTTATCCGCGACGTGGGCAAGCACATCACCGTAAACTACATGATGAGCAAGGATTCGGTAAAAAAACGGCTGAGCGGCGAGGCCACCGACGGCATGTCGTTCACCGAGTTCACCTACCAGCTGGTGCAGGGCTACGATTTTTTGCACCTTTACCAGACCAAAAATTGCAAGCTGCAAATGGGCGGCAGCGACCAGTGGGGCAACATCACCACCGGCGCCGAGCTTATACGCCGCAAGGCCGGCGGCGAAGCATTTGCCCTCACCTGCCCGCTCATCACCAAGGCCGACGGCAGCAAGTTCGGCAAAACCGAGGACGGTAACGTCTGGCTCGACGTGCGCTACACGTCGCCCTACAAGTTCTACCAATTTTGGCTCAACGTGAGCGACGCCGACGCCGAAAAGTACATCAAAATTTTCACTACCTTAGACAAAAGCGCGGTAGAAAAGCTGGTAGCCGAGCAAGCCGGAGCGCCTCACCTGCGCCCGCTGCAAAAAGCGCTGGCAAGAGAGGTTACCTGCATGGTGCACTCGGAAGAGGAGTACGCCAAAGCCGTAGAAGCCTCAGAGGTTCTGTTTGGCAACGCCACATCGGACATACTAAAAAGGATAGACGAAGCCACATTTCTGTCGGTGTTTGAGGGCGTACCAACGTTTACCGTCGGCAAAGAGAAGCTGCCCGTCAAGGCCGGAGAGCTGCTGTCGGTAGAAACGCAAATTTTCCCGTCAAAAGGCGAATTTAGGAAGCTGGTGCAGGGAGGCGGCCTCAGCGTTAACAAGGAGAAAGTGAGCGACACAGAAGCCCTGATATCGCCCGACATGCTGCTCAACGGAAAATACCTGCTGGTGCAGAAAGGCAAAAAGAACTACTTTATTGTGAAAGTTCAGTAGCTCTCCGAGAAAGCCTCATTCAAAATTAAAATGTATTTTTGTTTCCTCAAAGCATAGATAAAATTTAGGTTGGATTTTTCAAATTTTATATCGCAAGCCCTTGGCATACCTTCCGGGCAGGTTTCCGCAACGCTCAAGCTTATGGGCGAGGGTGCAACCATTCCGTTCATCAGCCGCTACCGCAAGGAGGCTACCGGCAGCTTGGACGAGGTGCAGGTAGCAGCCGTATTCAACGAGGCGGCGCGGCTGCAGGAAGTCGAAAAGCGCAAGGAGGTTATCCTGAAGTCCATTGAGGAGCAGGGAGCGCTGACCGAGGAACTCCGAGAGCGCATTGCCGGATGCTACGTGCTGGCCACGCTCGAAGATATTTACCTGCCCTACCGGCCAAAGCGCAGAACGCGAGCCACCATTGCCCGCGAGAAAGGTCTTGAGCCTCTGGCCGGAGAGCTGGCACGGCAAACCTACGTGGAGGCAGCTAAGCTTGCGCAAAAGTACGTTACCTGCGAGGTGGCAAGCGTTGACGAGGCGCTGGAAGGCGCACGTGACATCATTGCCGAGTGGGCGAACGAGAATGAGGCGGCGCGGCGCCAAATACGCAGCCTTTTTGAGAAGGAAGCGAGCATATCGGCCACCGTTGTCAAGGGCAAGGACAAAGAGGCAGAGGGGGCAAAATACCGCGACTACTTTGCCTTTAGCGGGCCGCTGCACAGCTGCCCCTCGCACCGGCTGCTGGCCTTGCGCCGCGGCGAAGCCGAGGGTATCTTGCGCGTGGGCATTGCGCCGCAGCAGGAAAAAGCCCTCAATATTTTGGAAAAGCTGCTTGTAAAAAACGACAGCGAGTCGGCCATGCACGTAAAAGCTGCCATTGCCGACAGCTACAAGCGCCTGCTGTCGCCTTCGATAGAAACGGAGGTTGCCGCCTTGAGCAAGGCTAAGGCCGACGATGAGGCTATTCGCGTATTTGCCGCCAACCTGCGCCAGCTGCTGCTTTCGCCGCCTCTGGGACAGAAGACCGTACTGGCCATTGACCCCGGATTTCGTACCGGCTGCAAGGTGGTGTGCCTTGACGCTCAGGGCAACCTCCGGCACAACGATACCATTTACCCCCACGCGTCGTCGCAGGGCGAAAAGGTTGCGGCAGCCAAAAAAATTGAGACAATGGTGGAGGCTTACCGGATAGACACTATTGCTATTGGCAACGGTACCGCCGGACGGGAAACGGAGGAGTTTGTAAAGAAGCTGCGGCTTAACCGACAAGTGCAGGTATTTGTTGTGAGCGAGGACGGCGCTTCCATTTACTCCGCCTCGCCGGTGGCGCGGGAGGAGCTGCCGGAGTACGATGTAACGGTGCGCGGCGCGGTTTCCATAGGCCGCCGCCTGATGGACCCGCTGGCAGAGCTGGTAAAAATTGACCCCAAAAGCATTGGAGTAGGCCAATACCAGCACGACGTTAACCAGCAGCTGCTCAAGCGTAGCCTCGACCAAACGGTGGAGAGCTGCGTAAACATGGTAGGCGTTAACCTCAACACGGCGAGCAAGCACCTGCTGGCGTACGTGTCGGGCATGGGGCCTCAGCTGGCGGAGCGCGTGGTGAGCTGGCGCAGGGAGAATGGGCAGTTTGCTTCGCGCAAGCAGCTCCGCGAGGTGCCGCGGCTGGGGGCAAAAGCCTTTGAGCAGTGCGCCGGATTTTTGCGCATCAGCAATGCACAGAATCCGCTCGACAACAGCGCCGTTCATCCCGAAAACTACCACGTGGTGGAGCAGATGGCCAACGACTTGGGCTGCACGGTTAGCGATTTGCTGCAGAACGAGCAGCTACGAAAGCAGCTGTCGCCGCAAAAGTACGTGTCCAAGGAGGTAGGGTTGCCTACGCTCTTGGATATTATGAAGGAGCTGGCCAAGCCGGGGCTTGACCCGCGCAGGTACGCCAAGGTTTTTGAGTTTGCGCAGCATGTGCACACGCTGGAGGACTTGCAGCAGGAAATGATTTTGCCCGGAATAGTAACCAACATTACCGGCTTTGGGGCGTTTGTTGACGTAGGGATAAAGCAGGACGGGCTTGTGCACATATCGCAGCTGACCGACGCTTTTGTGAGCAACCCGGGCGACGTTGTCAAGCTGCACCAGCACGTGCAGGTGCGCGTTATTGACGTGGACATTGCCCGCAAGCGTATACAGCTTTCGATGAAAGGAGTATCGCAGTGAGAGAGTTTTTTTGTTTTTAGAGTACAATCATGAATTATTGAATTATTAAATTTTTAAATTTTTGAATTATGAACATCCCAAAAGATTTAAAGTACAGCAGCGAGCACGAGTGGATTCGCGCTGAGGCCGACGGCACAGCGTACGTTGGCATTACCGATTACGCGCAGAGCCAGCTGGGCGACATTGTGTTTGTTGATGTAACTTCGGTAGGCGAAACGCTCTCAAAGAGCGAAACCTTTGGCGCGGTGGAGGCCGTGAAGACCGTTTCGGATTTGTTTATGCCTGTTGGCGGACAGATTTTGGAGCTCAACGACGCGCTGAGCGACGCGCCCGAGCTGGTAAACCAAGACCCCTACGGCAAAGGCTGGATGATTAAGGTAAAGCTCAGCAACGCAGCAGACCTTAACGACCTGCTGGACGCCAACGCTTACGCAGAAATCAGCAAAGCTTAGGCAGCCCGATAAATTTTCAGGTTGCGGATTTCGCGCAGTAGAAAACAACAACCCCCGCGCAAGGTTTTAAGCCTTACGCGGGGTTGGGTTTTATGATGAAAAATAAATAAGCCCCCCCGATTGCTCAGGGGGCGGGCCTTAGTGTTTCCCAACTAAGGGGGATAGTAAGGGGGGATAGCGTGAGGGCAAAGGTACAACATTATCTTTTATCCGGCAAGCTTGTATAGTTTTTATTTGCTTTTTAGCTGTGCAATCAACCCGATTTTCTATATCAACATGCTATTAATCAATATTTTTATGTTTTGTTAAAAAACACTATCTATATTTTCCCAAAAAACGATGGAGGCAAAGCTGCTGTCCCGTCTCTATATGCCCGCCGCACAAAGCATTAATAAAAATTATTATTATTTTTATGTGATTTAACAATAATAGACTTCCTACCTATCGAATAAAACCTTACTTTTGTGGCGTTTTATTTGTGTACTTCTGCCGACAAGTTACTTAAAAAAAAACGGCGAATAATTTTATTATTTTTATGCCAAAAGCGCTTGCACATATTACGCCTTTCTTTACGCTACATTCAAACCGAAGTTTGTGTGTAGCAGATGTATGTGCGTGCGTACACACACACACACACACACACACACACACACACACACACACACACACCCACACACACACACACACACACACACACACACCGCTCAGCGAGTTACGTAATTTTACGCCTGCGCGTATTATAGCAAATATTTTTCAAATTTCATATATAGCCGCAGCATTGCTTGGTCAATGCGCGGCTTTTTTGTGCATTGCTTCCTGCTTGCAAATTGCAGAAAGCTACAGTAGAGACGGGGCGCGCCCCGTCTCTACACGGCGATGCACAAAACCATCCCGCGTATAGGATGAAAAGCGAACAGGAGGAAGCCGAAAATCCTGCAACAGAGTAGGCAAGCAAAGCAATTATTGTTCAATCCATGAAAAAAATTTATTTGGCAGCTGCCCTTGCAGCAGTAATGGCGGGCACCGCAGCAGCGCCCGCCTATGCAGGCCTGTTCTCCAAAACGCCCGCCGAGCAGCTGCAAAAAGCTCGCGAAAAGCAGTTTAAGGAAAAAAAGAAAGAGTACAAGCGCGATGGCTGGAAGCTGACGGGCACGTCGAAATCTATAGACGTGGCGCTGCTGGAGTTCTACGAAAAGCTCAACAACGGCGAAAATCAGGAGCTGGTGGGCGAGGTGTCGGCCTGCAAGTCGGCAAACGTGTGCAAGCAAGTAGCGTTCAACAACGCTATTGTGGCTTACGCCAACCTTGCCGGCTCGTTTGTGCGCGGGCGCGTTACCTCCGACGCCAGCCTCAACCAAACCGACGGCAGCGGCGAATTTGACCACTTTTACGCCGCGTACGAGCGCCTCGTGCAGGCCGAAGTCAAAAACGGCGTAATCAAAGAGGGATACTCCGTTGTGAAGGATAACGGCGACACAAAGGAGTTCAAAACGTTTTTTATTGTCAACGAGGCGGAGGCTTCGCAGGCGCGTATGCGCGCGCTCGACATGGCCGCCAAGGAAACAAAAATGGCGCAGGAAAACGCAAACAAAATATCGGACTTCGTACGCGAAGGATTTGAGTTTGAGAATTAGGAATTAGGAATTAAGAATTCCTGATTGTTGCGCTTCGCCTTCGCTTCGCCTTCGCTTCCGCCTCCGCCTCCGCCTCCGCGGCACCGTCATTCCGAACGAAGTGAGGAATCTCCCCCAATGCGACCACCGCACTTGGGTGCTGAGGATGAGGAGATTCCTCACTGCGTTCGGAATGACGGCGCGAGAGAGGGGTGGAGTGGAG
>JAISGH010000097.1 GCA_031263185.1 Prevotellaceae bacterium
TTTGAAGCAATCTTCGCTTGAGGTGTCCAGCCCCGAAAAATCCAAATTCAGCACCAAGTAGGTGTTATGTTTTGGCGTGGGGTGCCTGCCGATGTACAGGTCGCCAAACAGCTGCTCAAATTTGTCCGCCTGATTAATATCGTAGTAGTGGGACAGCATGGAAAAAAACAGGCTCTTACCGAACTTGCGGGGGCGGGTGAAAAACAGGTTGTCGTTATCTTCCTGCTCCAGCAGCTCGATGAACCGGGTTTTGTCAATATACGCATAGCTTCCGGTTCGTATTTTTTCAAAGTTTGAGTTGCCATACGGCAAACGTTTTGGCGTTGTTGCTTCCATTGCTGTTGATTTTTTTGTATGTGGCTACAAATGTACGTTTTTCTTTCGATGAAAAAAACATATTTTTTTATTTTTAGCGCTGTAAGCGTTTCCATGAATTGTTCAAAGTATCCGCCGTATGTCTTTATTTTTCTTTCATGCTGTAAAAAGACAAAAGTTTATCGCTTGCGAAACTTTTTCCCATATTTCGAGAAAAAGCAGTATTTTTGTAGAAGATTTTTCACCGCTAATTTTAAAAACAGCAACATTATGGAAGCAAAAAAACCAACAACTACGGCAAAAGCCAAAAGAAAAAAAAGAGAACCCAGAGGGTGGTACATTGCAAAGGGAATAAGAATACCGCTCGAAGAGTTCCTGAAAGATGAGCCTGAAAACACCGGCCCGTCAAGATGGGAGGAGTTGAAAAAATATCCCGATTTTTTTGGCGGGGAAATATTGGATATGCGGGCTGTACTAAAATAAGTAGCTATGGAACGTCGCTATCTTTTAGACACAAATATTATACTATTTATCTCTATTAATCCAAAGGAGCTGACACGAAAAGTGCAGCAAATACTGGATGATTATGGCAACTTATTTTACGTGAGTACAACCTCCGTAAAAGAAATCATCCATTTGTACAACAGCGGGAAGATAAAAAAGGCGAAGAAGTGGAAAACTTCCAAAGATATTATATTGGATATCGAAACCTCAAATTTTCGGTTGCTGCCCGTCACGCGGGAGCATCTTCTTACCTATGCAGCTTTATCTACTCCAACGTGGCACAACGACCCCAATGACCATATTATTATTTCGCAAGCCATCGCAGAGGGAATGTTTTTAATCAGCTCCGACCGGAAGTTTGAGCAGTATATTGACCAAGATTTACATTTCATTTTCAACGACAGGTAGGACTATCCCCGCCTTCAACTTGCTACAAAGCGTGTAAACAAACTTGTATTGCACGCTTTTTTTTATTGTCTCAATTTTATTTCTAAACACACAACAACAATGAAACCAACAACTATTCTTACATCACTTTTTGCGGCGCTGCTCCTTGCGGCTTGCAGCAGGCAGCAGCAGCGCTCCGCGCAAGATACCCTTCCGCACCTCGTCCGGCAGGGCGCCGCCACGCAGCTTATTGTGGACGGCAAGCCTTTCCTGATGCTGGGCGGCGAGCTGGGCAACTCCACCGCCTCGTCCCTGCACGAGCTGGATACCATTTTCGGCAAGCTGCGCCGGACAGGGCTCAATACAGCCCTCGTACCCGCCTACTGGGAGCTGATAGAGCCGGAGGAGGAGCGCTTTGACTTCACCTCCATCGACGCTGCCGTTGCCGCCGCCCGCGCCCACAGCATAAAGTTAGTCCTGCTGTGGTTTGGCGCGTGGAAAAACAGCATGTCGTGCTACGCTCCCCTGTGGGTCAAGGAAAATTACGAAAAATACCCGCGCTCTCGTGCACAGTCAGGCTTCCCGCTGGAAATCATGACGCCTTTCGACAGCGCCAACCTCACCGCCGACCGCCGCGCTTTTGTCGCTCTGATGGGGCACCTTGCCAAAACCGATGCCGCCGAGCGCACGGTTATCATGGTGCAGGTGGAAAACGAAATCGGCATGATACCCAGCGCGCGCGACTATCATCCGGAGGCTGTGAAGCAGTTCGGCGCACCCGTGCCCGCGCAGCTGTCCGCCTACCTCGCTGCTCACGAGGCTACTCTGTACCCTGCCTTGCGCGGGCGCTGGGAGGCCAACGGAAAGAAAACCGACGGCGCATGGACAACGCTTTTTGGCGAAGGCTTGGAAACCGACGAAATCTTCATGGCCTACCATTACGGCCTGTTTGTAGAGGAGGTTGTCCGCGCCGGCAAGCAGGCGTACCCGCTGCCCATGTACCTTAACGCCGCGCTCAACAGCCGCGGGCGTAAGCCGGGAGAGTACCCCAGCGCCGGGCCGCTGGCGCACCTGATAGACGTGTGGCGTGCCGCAGCGCCTTCCGTTGACTTTATTGCCCCCGACATCTACGACCCCGGATTTGCGGAGTGGTGTGTGCAGTACCACGCTGCCGGCAATCCGCTCTTTATCCCGGAAGTAGGCATGTCCGACGACAACGCTGCCAGGGTATTCTACGCTTTTGGCGAGCACGAGGCGATGGGCTTCAGTCCCTTCTCCATCGAAGACATTCGTACGCCCTCGCTGGCGAGAAGCTACGAGGTACTCCGGCAAATAGCGCCGCTGCTGACCGAAGCGCAGGGCAAAGGCAAAACCCGCGGCTTTCTGCTGAGCAAGGACAACAGCCAGCGCACGGTAGAGATGGGCGCCTACCGGCTCACCGTGCGGCATGTTTACACCTACGGCTGGTCGCCGCGCGCCAAGGATGGCAGCCCCTGGCCCGAAGCGGGTGCGCTGGCGCTACAGCTCTCCGACAGCGAGTTTTTGGTGGCCGGAACGGGCGTAGCAATCACCTTTTCCGGCGTCCCCGGCAGCGACACCGCCATCGGCATTGGGTATATTGATAAGGTAGCTTTTACGGACGGGAAAATGGTAACCCTCCGCCGGATGAACGGCGACCAAAGCCATCAGGGTCGCCACCTCCGCTTGGAAGTGGGCGATTGCGATATTCAGTACGTGAAGCTGTACAGCTACAGGTAGAGCGCCGTCTCGAAAGGCAGCAAGGATACAAAAATCCCAACCAATTTATTATGAATTGGTTGGGATTTTTATTTGCAGAATCTCTCTACCTCTCTGCCGACACGCCTACAAGCTTTCTCCAAAATCTTTTTTGAACTTATCCATCAGCTGCTTAGGCCAATCGGACACAGGCTCAAGCCCTCCCATGAAGAAGCGGAGTACGCGCGGCTCGTAAACAAACCGCAGGCCGCCAATCAGGCTTCGGTTTTCGTATAGCCACGTCATGCGGTCTTCCACGTACTTTATTTGCGAAAGCGTGAAAACGCGGCGCGGGACGGCTAAGCGCAGCAGCTCCATGTCGGCGTACGTTTCGTTGCCGTACTCGTCGCGCTGGTTTGAGATGGAGCCGCGCTCCATGCCGCGTACACCCGATATGAGGTAGAACGCCGCCGCCAGCGATCCCGCCGGGTACATCGTTTGCGGAATGTGAGCGCAGATGCTCATGGCGTCAACGTGGCAGCCCAGCACGCCCGCCGGCGTAACCACCGGAACTCCTTTGCGGTCGAGCGCGTTGACAAGGTACTCGATAAACTGCGGGCTTTGGCAAATCATGCTTTCGTCGAGCGTTTCGCGCAGGCCTACAGCCATTGCCTCAATCTCGCGCACCGAAATGCCCCCGTAGGTCAGGAAGCCCTCAAAAAGCGGCACCAGCGGCTCAAACTCGCGGTATATTTCGAGGCTGTTGGTGCAAATCCCGCCGCCCCGCGAGGAGCTTAGCTTGCGCGCCGAAAAATATACGATGTCCGACAGCTCGGTCATAGCGAGTATAATTTCGGCCATTGACTTATCGGCAAACTCCGGCTCGCGCTGCTTCACGAGGTAGGCATTTTCGCCCAGCAGGCTGGCGTCGAGCACCAGCTTAATGCCGTACTTTTGGGCTACGGCGTGCACCTCGCGCAGGTTGGCAATCGAGAAAGGTTGCCCGCCAATGAGGTTCGTCGAGGCCTCCATGCGGATGTACGGAATATTTTTTACCCCGTGCAGCTCGATGACCTCCTCCAGCTTCTTGACGTTCATGTTGCCCTTGAAAGGGTGGGTGCTCTTGATGTTGTACGCCTCGTCGTAGAGCAGCTCCACTATTTTTCCGCCGTACTGCGTAATGTGCGCCAGCGCGGTGGTAAAGTGGTAGTTCATGGGGATGAGGCTACCCTGCTTCACGTAGGCGTTGGAGATGATATTTTCGGCAGCGCGCCCCTGGTGCGCAGGCAGCAGGTACTTTTTGCCGAGCACCTCCTCCACAGCAGCCTTCAGGCGGTAGAAACTTTGCGACCCTGCGTAGGCATCGTCGGCTATCATCATGGCGGCAACCTGGTTATCGCTCATGGCGTTGGTTCCGCTGTCGGTGAGCATATCCAGAAATACGTCGACCGTGTTAAGGCGAAAAGTGTTGAAGCCGCCTTCGTGCAGGGCTTCAAGGCGGCGCTCAATGGGGACAAGGTGCAACTTTTGCACCACGCGAACTTTGTGCAATTCCAGCGGAATATTTTCTCCGCTATAAAACTTTACTTGAGGAGATTGGCTCATAAATAACAATTTATTATTTAACTACTAAACACTTACTTATAGCTACTATAGTGCATCTGTTTATGGCTAAAAAGGCGTGCAAGTTACAAAATGTTAAGCATAACAGGAAAAATTTAGCGAATTTTTTTTTGAAAATATCAAACCGTGGCCATAAAAAATTTGTATGTTCCAGAAAATCAACGAGTAAATGCACCGAAAAAGTAACACGCCTGTGGCGTAAATATTTTCCACAGCATAGCAAGCCGAAGCGCCGAAGCTCGCCTTGGTTAGGCGAGCCTCGACGCTTTGAAAATCGCTCAGGCTAAATGCTTACCGTCCACGCTTGAAGCCGACAGTAGCCGTAAGTATTTAGGCGTTTTTATAGCTGCTGCCTTCTTCCGGAGCGCGGGAGAGATTTACCGCAGCTGGAATGCATACCCGAGCATGACGGTTGCCGCGCCGATACGGTTTGAGCCGTTCGACTTGTCTTTTTGCATTTTGACGAAGCCGTAGTTGCCGCCGGCTTCAACAAAAACCTTATGGCGGTCGTGCCGGTAGGACAACCCGACGTCCCCCTGAACGCCTGCGTTTACCGGATTCAAATCTCGCGTAATCACCTCCGTAGCGCCAAAGTCCATTTCGCTCTGCAAAGCGTAGGCCAGCTGGGGAGCGCCACCCTCAATGGCCGGCTGCATTGCCGCAGGAATATTGTCCCACAGGGTATGCGATTTGCCGGCGTCCGTGTATATTCTGCTCCGGCCTTTTGTAGTTTGCTTTCCGTGCAAAAGGAACGAGACAAAGGGGCCTGCGTTGGCGTAAACCCGCCACCGGTTGCTTACGTTCGTCCCGACTTGCACTGATACGGGTATCATCAGGTAGTCGAAGTCGGCAATGTTTTTGACATCTACGTAGCATACTTCGGGGATGTAGGCCGCCAGCTGGCCAAGCATGGCATCCATACCCGCCGGCATACCTCCGCCGCTTATGCTGGCTGTAATGCCGGACATTATCTGCCCCGACGGCATTGCCTGAACACCGTTGCGCTTGCCGCCCTGACCGCTGTACTCAACGCCAAGGCGAAAGGATACATAATTGTTAAGGCCCATCTCGGCAAACAGGCCGCCGTCCTCGGCAAGGCGCGACGAGTAGCCTTTACTCAGCGGGTTATCGCCTCCGGCAACGATGTTGGGAATGCTCAATCCTCCCCTGATACCAATGCTTACCGCCTGCGAATAGCCGCACAGGCTGAGCAGGAACAAGCCTGCTAATAGCTTAATCTTTTTCATTTTTTTAATTGCTGTTAATTGGGTTTTAGTTGGTTGTTAAATTGGAATTACTGTAATTTGTTCTGCTGATAATTTTTGTATTTCCGAAACAAAGGTAGCGGCTTGCGCAATGCGGATTTTGGAAAATAGACGAAATGGCGTGAGGAATGGACGAAATGAGCGGAATACTCCACTTGCCTCATTTACCTCAAATCATTTTGCAAAAACAATAAAAGTTTTTCTACCTTTACAAAAAAATTACCCTTTAAAGTTTTGCAGCAAAATGTGTGGAATTGTAGGAATGTTTGAAATTGTTTCGAACCCCGAAGCGTACAGGGGGCGAGTGCTGAAGATGGCGCAAAAAATCCGCCACCGTGGCCCCGACTGGTCGGGGATTTACTGCGGAAAAAGCGCTATTTTGGCGCATGAGCGCCTTGCAATTGTTGACCCCGAATCGGGTGGGCAGCCGCTTAAAAGTAAGGACGGCAAGCTGATTCTTTCGGTTAACGGCGAAATCTATAACCACCGCGAGCTGCGGGCAAAGCTGGCCGGAAAGTACGAATTTCTGACAGGCTCGGACTGCGAGGTCATACTTGCCCTTTACCGCGAAAAAGGTCCGGATTTTATTGAAGATTTAAATGGAATTTTTGCCTTTGCCCTCTACGACGCTGAGAAAGATGCGTACCTGATTGCCCGCGACCACATCGGGATTATTCCGCTCTACCGGGGTTGGGACGACGAGGGGCACTTTTTTGTTGCCTCGGAGCTGAAAGCCCTCGAGGGAGTTTGCTCTACCATCCAAACGTTCATGCCGGGAGAGCTTTACTACAGCCCCGACAGGAAATCGAAAAAGTGGTACCGCCGCAGCTGGGAGCTGTTTGACGAGGTGAAAAGCAGCACGTCGGACGCTGCCGCGCTGCGGGCTTCGCTCGAGAGCGCCGTGCAGCGCCAGCTCATGTCGGATGTGCCTTACGGGGTGCTGCTCTCCGGAGGGCTGGATTCGTCGATTATTTCGGCCATTGCCAAAAAATTTGCCTCCCGCCGCATCGAAACCGACGGCAAGAACGTAGCGTGGTGGCCGCAGCTTCACTCCTTTGCCGTAGGCTTGGAGGGCGCGCCCGACTTGGTTGCTGCCCGCTGCGTTGCCGACCACATCAACACCGTTCACCACGAAATTCACTACACCATTCAGGAAGGCTTGGACGCCATTCGGGATGTGATTTACTTCCTCGAAACCTACGATGTTACTACCGTGCGCGCCTCAACGCCGATGTACCTGCTGTCGCGGGTAATCAAGTCAATGGGGATTAAGATGGTGCTCTCGGGCGAAGGCGCCGACGAAATTTTTGGCGGCTACCTCTACTTTCACAAAGCGCCCAGCGCTCAAGCGCTGCACGAAGAAACGGTGCGTAAGCTGGGCAAGCTCTACCTCTACGACTGCCTGCGAGCCAACAAATCTCTTGCGGCGTGGGGCGTAGAGGGGCGCGTACCTTTTCTCGACAAGGAGTTTCTGGACGTTGCCATGCGGCTCAACCCCGAAGATAAAATGGCAAAGGATGGAAAGATGGAGAAGTGGATTTTGCGCAAAGCTTGCGAAGACCTTTTGCCCCAGAGCGTAGCGTGGCGGCAAAAAGAGCAATTTTCGGACGGCGTAGGGTACGGGTGGATTGACAGCTTGAAAAAAATTACGGCAGCGGCAATTTCCGACGAAAAAATGAGCCGCAGCGCCGAGCGCTTTCCGGTCAACCCTCCGCAAAACAAGGAGGAGTACTACTACCGCTCCATTTTCGAGGAGCACTTTCCATCGCAGGCAGCGGCGCAAACCGTGCCCTCCGTACCCTCTGTTGCGTGCAGCACCCCCGAGGCGCTGGCCTGGGATGCCTCTTTCCGCAACCTGAACGACCCCTCGGGGCGCGCCGTAGGAAGCGTACACATCAACGGGTTGTAAACGCGGGAAAATTACCGCTACCGCCGCCGTTAATAGAGTGTCACCCCTGCGGGGTTTTACAGCAAGCGGAGTCCCGCAGGGACGACACGTTATTAACCGGATGCTTCAGCATACGGTTAGGAACATCCGCGTGCCTCTACAAAACCCCGCAGGGGTGACACTTTCATTGTGTCGTTCCCTACAGGACTTGACGGGAGTGACACCCGCTCGTCGTAGAGACCTCACCCCCTGCCCCTCTCCAAAGGAGAGGGGAGAGGGACACGATATTCGGCGTCAGCCTCCCCTCTCCTTTGGAGAGGGGCCGGGGGTGAGGTCTCTATGGGATGACACTGTTAACTGTTATATCTTGTTTATTCGTCATTGCTAAATAATCCCTACGGGATTATTTAAAGCGACAATTTGAAATACACC
>JAISGH010000133.1 GCA_031263185.1 Prevotellaceae bacterium
TGCTGGATTTGCGGGCAACAACGGCAGACGGAATAAAAGTGGATATTGAAGTGCAGCTTCGCAATGTAGGGAACATGGACAAGCGCAGCTTGTTTTACTGGAGCCGGGAGTACGTCCGCGGCATTGAATCCGGGCAGGATTACCAAAAGCTCGCGGGGGTCATCGCCATCAATATTGTGGACTTCGACTTTATCCCGATCAACGAAGTGCATACCAGCTTTCATTTATGGGAAGACCGCCACAAAGATACAATGCTGACCGATGCTTTGGAGATACACTTTATCAGCATGGTAAAATTCCGGCAGCTGAGAAATGGCGATATTATCAATAACCACCTGTACCGGTGGCTGACATTTTTTGATAAGAATACGAATGAAGAAACAATAAAAACGATAGTAGCAATGGACGAAGCAATAGCAAAAGCACAGGAAAAAATCACGTTTGTGTCGCGTGATAAGGAAACATTACGCGCCTACCAAATGCGCGAAATGGCATTATCGGACTACACCAGCGGCATAAATTATGCACGTAGCGAAGGTATGGCTATCGGCGAGCAAAAAGGAAAACTGGAAGGTATGGCTATCGGCGAGCAAAAAGGAAAACTGGAAGGCAGACAGGAAGGCAGACAGGAAACATCACTGGAAATTATTAAATTACTGAAAGAAGGTAAATCCGTAGAAGATATTAGCCAATTATTTACTGTTTCTGATGCGAAATGAAACGTCTACTTCCCATTTTGACACGAATCCGAATGACGAAACAATAAAAACGATAGTAAAAATGGACGGAGCAATAGCAAAAGCAATAGCAAAAGCACAGGAAAAGATCACGTTTGTCTCGCGCGATAAGAAAGTATTACGCGCCTACCAAATGCGTGAAATGGCATTGTCGGACTACATCAGCGGCATAAATCATGCACGTCGGGAAGGGGAACAGGAAGGCAGACAGAAAGTCATACAGGAAACATTACTGGAAATTACCAAATTACTGAAAGAAGGTAAATCCATAGAAGATATTAGCCGGTTATTTAATGTTTCTGATGCGAAATGAAACGCATACTTCTCACCCTGCATTTTACATTCTGCATTCTACATTTTACATTTCCGCAGGAAACGTTGAAAAGTCTTGCCGAGCAGTTTGTTTCGCCCAGCGATGAGTATAAGCCGCAGGCATGGTGGCATTGGCTCGGCACAAACTACTCCAAAGCGGGAATGACGGCCGATTTGGAAGCCATGAAGCGGGTGGGGGTAAATGGCGTTATTGTGTTTAACGCGCCGTCGTGGTTAGATACGGCACAAAATTTGTATAAAAATCAGACCTACCGTAGCGAACTTTATTGGGACGCTTTTCATCACGCACTCACCGAAGCGCGGCGGCTGAAAATGACCGTCGGGCTGCACAATTCACCCGGGTGGAGCACCACCGGCGGCCCCTGGATTACGCCCGAAATGGGTATGCAGCGCGTGGCGTGGCGTGGAGCGTTACGGAAATGGACGACGGCAATGTAGGAGCAAAACATGTTTTGCCCTTACCCAATCCCGCCGAAAATCTGCCAAACGTCAACCCCGAATGGCTTAATGATATAGCGGTGTTTGCCGTTTCACAAAATCGAAATGTGATTGATATTTCACCAAATTTTTCCAACGGCGTGTTGACGTGGCAAGCCGCCGAAGGACGATGGAAAATCTACCGCCTTGGCTACCTGCCCACCATGCAGCTGTCACACCCCACGCCCGAAGACGTTGAACGTACCTCCTTTGAAGTAGATAAAATGAATCCGGAGCTAACGCGCTTTCACTGGAACAATGTATTAAATCCCTTGACGGAACGTTTCGGCGACTTTATCGGCTCAACGTTTACTATTATTTGGACAGACAGCTACGAAAGTTGGGGACAAAGCTGGAGTAAGAATTTTCGTGCCGATTTTATCCGCATGAAAGGCTACGACCCCGCGCGGCAAATTGTTCTGGCGCTCGAACACGGCGAGGAGTTCTTTGACCCTGCAAGTTTTCATCTCAAAGACACCTCGACACTGAAACGCGAGGAAACGAAGCGTTTTGCGGCGGATTATGCCGAAGTCATCAGCCGTTTATACCTCGACTGTTTCCGCACGGGCAGGGAAATGGTCAATCGAGCCGGATTTCAGTATTATTGGGAACCTTACGGCAGCATTATCGACGCGCCTTTCGACATGGAGGAGGGCGAAAGCATTGCCGACGTATGGATACTATAATGCTGAATGACAATTTAATATAAACATAATATCATGAGAACAACAACAAAAATTCTTTTTACAATCGCAACGATGACACTTTTTGCATGTAGCCAACGCCCGGCTAACGATACTAAAATGATTTCCGAACAGCAAGTTCGAAATGTTACGAACGAGCTGAAAGCCAAAGTAAACAGCTCTATGGCCGATTTCCGGATCGAAAAAGGCGTGGCGCAGGTAGCCGCTCTTTGGCAAAGCGAAGATGGTACGGCAGACGATTTTCGCTCGTACTGTCTCGAAAATTTTGTTGCCGACACAGCCGAACTTTTCAAAGCCTACAAAGTAATTGGAAACAATTTTGAGATCATCGGCGGATACAACAATGGGATGAGCGTTCGCTTGCTGGAGCCGCTGCACTTGGAGAAAGGCGAAATCCATCCGTTGGACGAAATTTTTGGCGCCTACTCGCCGGCTGCACACGTGACCGACGATATGTTTGCCAACAAAATCGCGTTTTTTGTGCTGCTGAATTTTCCGGCCTACACGTTGCAGGAAAAAACCGAAAACATGAATGTCTGGACCCGGCGCGAGTGGGCTTACGCTCGCCTGGCTGACGGATTTATGTCGCGCACCCCGGCCCGGCTTGTTGCCGACGAGGCAAAAGCCTTTACCGATGCCGACACCTACATTTCGCAGTACAACATTTATCTCGGAAATCTGGTTGACGGTGATGGCAAAACATTTTTCCCCAAAGATTTGAAGCTTAACAGCCATTGGGGTTTACGCGACGAGCTTAAATCGGATTACCCGCGCGAAAATGCGCTCGAAAAGCAAAGACTGATTTACAGCGTAATGAAGCGCATTATCAACCAAACAATTCCTCAGTGTGTAGTAAATTCCGATACGTATTTGTGGAATCCTGAAACCAATCAGGTGTTTGACGCTGAAAAAGAAGTTACCGATTTTGCAAGCGAGCCGTACACCCGCTACCAATACTGGCTGAATAATTTCCGCGTTGAGCAGGCAATCGACAAATACAATCCCCTCTATCCTACCTTTATTCAACGCTCTTACGACGGCGCAATGGAGCTTTCGCAGCAGGAAATCGAAACGCTTTTTACCGGTTTTATTGCTGCACCCGAAATAAAGCAGGTGGCCGAGCTTATCCGCAAGCGCCTTGGGCGCGATTTAGAGCCGTTTGATATTTGGTACGACGGCTTCAAATCGCGCTCTGCTCTTGATGAGGATGCGCTTACCGCCATTACTTCAAAGCGTTATCCTGATGCCGCCGCCTTCAAGTCCGATATTCCCCGCATTATTGAAAGTATGGGATGGACGAAAGAAAAAGCGGCCTGCATTGCCGATAAAATTGTTGTAGACCCTGCCCGCGGTTCGGGACACGCCTGGGCGGCGGAAATGAAAGGCGATGCGGCGCACCTCCGCACCCGGATACAGCCCACAGGAATGGATTACAAAGGCTACAACATTGCCGTTCACGAGCTTGGACATAACGTGGAGCAAACCATTACGCTCTACGATATGGATTATTACTTCCTGAAAAGCGTACCGAGCACAGCCTTTACCGAAGCCGTAGCGTTTATGTTTCAGAATAGCGATCTGAAGCTGCTCGGGCAAAAGCCACCCGTCGATAAAGTGAGAGAAGACGCGCTCGCCGCGCTCGACAACTGCTGGATGGCTTACGAAATAATGGGCGTTTCTCTTGTCGATATGTACGCATGGCAATGGCTCTACGACCACCCTCGCTGCACGGCAAAGGAATTTTGCATTGCCGTCGAAACCATCTCCAAAGACGTGTGGAACAAATACTATGCTCCTGTTTTGGGTGAAAAAAATTCGCCGCTGCTGGCTATTTATTCGCACCTGATTTGCGTACCGATGTATTTGGCAAACTATCCGGTGGGACATCTAATTCAGTTTCAGGTAGAAGAACATTGCCGCGGCAAAAATTTTGCCGACGAAATCACCCGTATGCTGCTGGCAGGCAGCGTAACTCCCCAAAAATGGATGCGCAATGCGGTAGGCTCCGAAATTTCGGGACAGCCTACGTTGAGCGCTGTACAAAAGGCGCTGGAGCTCATTACGCAGTAGTCGCCTGAAGGGAACTCCTAAAAACTCCTCAAATGAGCTAATGAGACTAGCCCGTTTCCTGACATTTTCGGGGTAATTGTCAATTTTTTTGATTTCTTCGCCAACACCACCTCCTTTTCTGCTCTTGCCTTAAAGCGCTGAGGCATGTACTCCGTTTTGCGCACAACGTCCACCTGCATTGCCAAATATTTCCTCCAATCGGCGCTTGATACCTATGAGCGACAGCAGGCTTAGCACAGTAGCCTCGACCAGCACATCTACGTCGCTTTCGGCCCGCTGCTCTCCGCGCGCTACCGACCCAAAAATACCCATGCGGGCAATGCCGTACTCTGCGCCATGCTCAGCCAAAAACTTCCGACGAAGAAGCACGTACTGTTGCTGCGCTGCTATCATTTTTTTGCGCTTTTAATCGTTTTCGCAAAGACACATGAAAATTTTCGATTTCGATTCGATTATACACAATGCGAAGTCAAACAAACAAATGCCCCAATGCAATCACATTTATATTGTCTTTGCGCGTATAAGACGACGAACCCGCAATAATGACGTTGAGCGAGGCGCATTGAGCCGCTTTTTCCGGTGTGAGGCGGGTGAGCAGCTTTTGCAGATTGTTTGACGCTTCGTCAATGGATAAGGATAAACTGCCCTTTAGCAGCGCGTTTGTCTATTTCATATCTCGCCGCGTTCCAGATGCTTGGCGCCAGCTGCCATTCATCAACCAATCGCGGCGTTTTGCCCTGTAGCACGATATGAGGCATTAATACCGCCTGTTGGCGTATTTGCTCCGAAGCGTCGAAACGGACTACGCTTGCAGCATGAAATTCAGCCGTTGTGGTTTTCCCGCAGTAGCGCACTCCCTTCAATAAAATACCACCCGAAGATTTGAGCTTTTTGTCGATTTTTTCGTCAATCAACCTTACTCTATACCCACTCATAAAATACTTATATTGTGTTTACTACAAATGAAAATACGATTTTATTGTATTTCCAAGTCTCATTTCGTATGATTTTCAACTACGATTTTGTAAAACGCAAAGGTACGGATTTATTTGAATATAGATGGTGTTTTGCGCGTAATATGGCAACTTCCTTTTCCCTGACTACTCCCTCACAACGGCTATCGGCAACGCCTCGTCGTAGCTGCCGGCAATCACCGGATTTTGCCGGCCCTGCGTAAAATCTCTCACGCTACCGTTCACGTAGTCGAACAGCTCGGTGATAGAAATAACGCGGTCTTTGTTGCTGTCGCTTTCTCCCTTCAGCCCTCTGAGCAGGTAGTGGCTGAAAATGCCCTGCCGGACACCTCGCGATTCAATCGATACCTCGTTGCCCATGCAGGAAAGCAGCAGCACAGAGCCGCCTTTTGGCTGCTCGAAAGCCTGATAGAAAGCGCCCCTTGCGCGGGTATCCGCCTGCTTTGCTCCGGCTTGGGTAA
Source organism: Prevotellaceae bacterium (assembly GCA_031263185.1). Lineage (GTDB taxonomy): Bacteria > Bacteroidota > Bacteroidia > Bacteroidales > UBA932 > JAITMY01. The sequence continues at coordinate 5,757 of JAISGH010000133.1, forward strand.
AGCTGCCGGCATGGCAGGCATCGGCAATCAGGTACTTATACTTGGCCGGCGACCGGCTGAAAGCGTACTGCAACTCGTCGTGCAGCAGCAAACCTTTGTACTCGTCGAGGTTGCTACCGTCAAACTCGCGGGTAACAAAGGCGCCCTGCGCGCCGTGCCCCGTGAAGTAAAAAATGACGATGTCGTTTTTGCCGGCTTTGCTGTACGTATTTTGAATGGCTGCCATCACGTTTTTGCGGGTGGCATCTTCGTCTATCAGGAGGACGATTTGTTGGTCGGGCAGCGAGCCGCCTTCGGGGCTTTTGTAAAAGGCGTACATCCGGTAGGCGTCGTCCTTGCCGGTAAACTTTGTGCTGCCACCCTGCTCAATGCCGACACTTACACCTTTCAGGGGATTGCCTAGTATCCGCATCGGTTACAACTCCCATAATACTGCCTGTTGTTATCAAAGGGTCGTCTTCCTCGTACAATGGCAAGCAAAAGGTGCTTAGGACTCGTCTAAATATAAACATATCGTATGAATATTGAAACATATTGATTTACACATAGTTAATTTTTAATTTGATATGTTTATTCATAGACGGATCCTTAGCAAGTTTGCAGCGAGCACTACTGAAAAATGGTATATTTGTTCATATCGGAAAAAGTTAATCGTGAAAATACCATTTCGCGTCCGAAGGAATGGTGGTAGTTTCTTCCTGCTCACGCGTTCCTTTTTTTACCGTATCTTTGCTATATATCATGTTCCACCCTTTTTCTAGATGTATATCAGATTTCTCTATAACCTTACTGTATGGCTCTCCAGTAAAAGAAGAGCCTTCTTGACCTAAGCTCCAATTTATATTGAAAATATGAGAATCTTTTACATTTACTTTTTCAGTCGAATATATCAGTCTGCCCGTCCAATCTGCTGTGCCATGGTAAAAGTAGCCTATTACATTACCCGATTTGTAAGCATATATGGATACCCTCCCGACCTTTACATCGGAGCTGCTCATGTTTCCTCCATAAGTACGGAAGCCTTCTTCAAGATACGTATTACTGACAGTTTCCGGCAAATTCAATGTAAAGCCGCCGTTGCTGTAAGGGGCGCTTGCCACCACGTACTTAACGGCTCTATTGTCCCAACCCACCACCTCTACAAAATCAATTTTCTCATTAAAGCTACTGCCAACAACAACTGTAAGAGTATTCGCCCCGCTGGCGACGACGGTTACGTGGCAAGTATTCGATTTGCCTCCTGCGATAGCAGTAATGGTAGCCGTACCTTCGGCAACAGCAGTAATAGTTCCGCCTATAACGGTAACTTTGGAGGCATCGCTTGTTGTCCATGTAACGATTTTATCTGTGGCACTGTCGGGTACGACGACTGCCGTCAATGTTTCGCTTGAGTCCACAAAAAGCGTTATCGCAGTTTTATTAAGTGCCACTTCCATAACTTCAACGGAAATCGGCTCTTTTTTTTCATCATCGTCTTTGTTACAGGAGCATACAGCTACGACTGTAAATAGGCTAACGAGCACCATCATCAAAAATTTTTTATTCATTGTGCTAATTTTTATTTTTAACTTATTTAATAGTTCAGATATTCTTTTACAATATAGATTAAGTTGATTTAATTGCAGATTGAGATTTAAATTTTTATAACTATTTTATTATCAGCGCATAAAAAGCAAAATAAGCGCGATTAATCGCGTTCCCTACTATTCCATTGCAACAATATTCTTAAAATTTTTCCACCCATCAGCAGCCTTGTATGCGTTTACCGAACCGACTGGTACCCGCAGCGTACCGCTGCTTATTGAAGTACCGGTAAAAACCCCGCCGGAGATATTTTGCGGCGTGGAACAAAGATTGGTAATCGTATTCAATTTGGTACAAAAGTAAAAAGCATAATTGCCGATAGTAGTTACCGAATTACCAATAGTAACGCTGGCCAAGCCGCTGCAATCCTGAAAAGCATAATTGCCGATAGTGGTTACCGAATTACCAATAGTAACGCTGGCCAAGCCGCTGCAATCCCGAAAAGCAAAACCGCCGATAGTAGTTACCGAATTGGGGATGGTCACGCCGGTCAAACCGCTGCTACCGACAAAAGCACCCACGCCAATAGTGGTTACCGAGTTGGGAATGGCGTAATTTCCGGTTTTACCGGCAGGGTAAGCTATCAGCTCTGTTTTGTTTTTATTGAACAGTACGCCGTCGGCAGAGGAGTAATTCGAATTGCCTGCGTTTACATTAATGCCGGTCAAACCGCTGCAGCTGGCAAAAGCATAATCGCCGATAGTAGTTACCGAATTGGGGATGGTCAAGCCGGTCAAGCCGCTGCAACTGGCAAAAGCATAATCGCCGATAGTGGTTACCCCTTCCCGTATCACTACGGTTTTAATACTGTTCAGGTACTTAGACCATGGAACTGTTATAAATGTTATATTAGTGGCAAGTTCAACAAGTTGCATATAATCCGCCATAGCGCCTGAGCCGCTAATGGTGAGGGTATAGTCCTGATCTGTACCGGTGAGCGTCCATGTGCAGTCGCCTGTAGCTCCAGAGGCTACGGACGGAATAACAATTGTTCCAAAGTTTTTCCAAACGTCGGCTTTCTGGTAAGCTGCTTTTGTTCCTGTAGGCACGTACAGCGCTTTGCCTGCAAGCGTATTATCAAACACGCCACTCGATACCGCTATTGGGTTTGTCCATCTTGCCGTTACAGAAGTTAACTTTTCGCAAATAAGAAAGGCTCCCTCCCCAATGGACGTAACGCTCTCCGGAATTACTATTGAGGTTAACTTGGTGCTTCCTGTAAAAGCATACTCCTCTATAGCAACTACGCTGCTGGGAATGGTATAGCTGCCGGATTTTCCTCCCGGAAATTGAATTAAGGTAGACTTCGCCTTATCGAACAGCACTCCGTCTTCTGCCAAAAAAGCGTTGTTCCCCGCATCTACGGTAAAGGAGAGCAGCAGCGCGCAACCTAAAAAAGCCTGTATTCCTACGTTTGTTAAGCCGCTGCCAATTTTGACGGAGGTCAGCCCGCAAACTCGAAAAGCCCAATTACCAATAGCAATTACGCTGTTGGGTATGGTTATGGAGTTCAGCTTGGAGCATTTGTCAAAAGCCTGAACGCCGATGCTTGTTACACCTTCCGGAATAACAACAGAAGTAATTGTTCGATTTTCGAGAAAAGCATAGCTGCCAATGCTCGTAACACCTTCCGGAATGATAACCTGGGCGCTTTTACCATGGTAAGCTGTCAATACGCCGTTTTCGATTTCAAAGTCAGGGTCGCCGGTCAGGGCTACGCTGCAGTATGCCGTTTTTCCCGTATATACCGTCACTTTCTGCGTGTTATCCTGATAGCCGCTTTTTGCAAACAGCAGGGTATAGCTGCCGGATACTTCCCCATGTTGCGCATAAACGTCAATATCTGCAAGCAGAAACTTACCTTCGCTGTCTGCTATTACGGTAGTGGTATATTCCTGCAGCATTACGTTTACTCCTGTCAGCGGTTGACCGGTTTTAAAATCGGTAACGATGCCTTTTATGTTACCGGGCGCTGTGATGAGCTTTTCCTCCTCTTTTGTGCAGGCGTACAGCACGGAGGCGGCTATTACGGCAAACGCCCAAAGCGCCTGCCCCATTGAGCCGAATAATTTGTACGATTTTACCTTCATAATAAAATATAATTTGTTATTGATTAATACTCTACAATCGTTTTGAAATTTCCCCACACATCTGCCGCCAGATACGCCGCCCGTGTTCCCGCAGAAACGCGCAGGGTGCCGGAGGTTGCCATGGGAGTATCCTGAAATGTGTTGTTCGGTATCTTTATCGGGGTCCCCCACGCCACCGTTACGGAGGTTAACTTGCTGCAAATGCCAAATGCAGCGTTGCCAATGTTGGTTACGCTGCTCGGAATGGTTACGGCGGTCAGCTTCAAGCAAGCGCCAAAAGCCATGGGGCCTATAGTAGTTACGCTGCTCGGAATGGTGTAGTGGTCTCTTCTGCTCCCCGAACAGAACACCAAAGTGCTCTTTGATTTGTTGAATACCACGTTGTTGTCCGACAGGAAGGCGCTGTTCTCCGCATCAACGGTTACTGAAGTCAGCGATGCGCTGTTGGCGAAAGCGCCTTCGCCAATGAAGGTTACGCCTTTGCCTATACGCAGGGAGACAATACTGTAGCAATCTACAAAGGCACAGGTACCAATGGAGACTACGCTATTGGGGATGGCAATAGAGGCGAGTTCGGTACAACCGCTAAATGCATCCTCTCCGATCCTTGTTACGCCCTCCGGGATGATGATGGAAGCCAGCTCGCTGCAATTTTCAAAAACATAATCTCCAATAGCTACAAGGCTTCCGGAAAGTTTTACGGAGGTAAGCTTTGAGCAGTTCTGAAAAGCGTTATCGCCAAGTACTGCTACTCCGTTGCCCATAGTTACCGAGGTCAGACTTTCACACGGGCTAAAAGCAAATGCTCCAATGGTAACTACGCTATTCGGAATATTTATGGAAGTCAATCTGGTGCAATTGGCAAAGGCTCTGTCTCCAATGTGGGTTACGCTGCCGGGAACGATTACGGATGTCAGCCTGATGCAGCCGTTAAAAGCGTTATCTCCGATAGTAGCTACGGTATTTGGCACAGTGTAACCTCTGGCCTTGGCTCCCGGATACACCACCAGGGTAGTTTTTTCCCTGTTAAACAGCACACCATTTTCGGCTGCTGAGTAGTGGCTGTTTTCGGCTGCAACAACAAAGGCAACCAATGCGAAGCAGCCTGCAAAAGCCATGCTGCCGATATGTTCCACATTTTTACCAAGCGTTACGGAAACCATGTTTAAATAACAGCTGCTGAATGCACTCGCCCCAATAAAGGTTACGCCATCCGGAATGATTGGCGACGAAAGCCGGTAGCAGCTTGCAAAGCTTCTCGCCCCAATGCTAACCAAACTATTAGGTAATCTTATGGAGACCAGATACTCGCAGTGTTCAAAAGCTTCGTCGCCTATGCTTTCTACCCCTTCGGGAATAATTACAGAGGTAACGGCTTTGTTGCCCTGAAAAACGCTTGTCCCAATGCCTGTTACTCCTTCGGGTATGACAACCACCCCGCCCCTGCCTTGATATACCGTGAGCACACCGTTCACTATTTCAAAGTCAGGGTCGGTGGTCAGGGCAACATCGCAGGATACCGTTTGCCCTTCCGGCACGTTAACTTCCCTTGTAGCGGCAGGGTATCCGCTTTTTGAGAACGACAGCGTATAGATGCCGGCCAACATATCGGCAAAGTGGAATCGCCCGTCGCTGTCTGTTTCGCTGCTGCCGCCGTCGAGTATCTGTACTGTTACGTTAGACAGAGGTTCTCCTGTGTTGAAGCTGATTACCCTGCCCTCTATGTTGCCACTGACGAGTTGTTCCTCCTTTGTGCATGATAAAAGCGCCATGCACACACAAAAAATCGAATTTAAGTAAATCTTTTTCATAAATAATCTAATATTCTATTATTGTACCAAAATTTTTCCAAACGTTCGCAGCCTGGTAGGCTGCCTTTGTTCCCGAGGGAACGCGCAGGGTAATTTTTTCGATGGATATATTACTAAATATGTTATAAGAAACATTTATGGGATTCGTCCATTCTACCGTCATAAGGGTAAGGGCAGTGCATAGATTGAAAGCATAATCTCCCACACGAGCTACGCTCTGCGGTATTGATATAGAGTACAGTCCACTACAGCCATAAAATGCTCCGATTTCTACATCCGTTACGCCGCTTGGGATAGCATAATTTCCCTGTTTCCCTGCCGGACACTGTACCAGCAAAGTTTTTGCCTTGTTGAACAGCACACCGTTGTCCGAAAGATATGATGGGTTGTCGGCGCTTACCGCAATTGAGGTTAAGTTGGTGGAGCCTGAAAAAGCCAAGTATCCAATAGAACCCACACTGCCCGGAATGGCCACGGAGGTAAAGCCCGCCAGAGAAAAAGCCCAATTATCTATAGTCGTTACACCATCAGGAATAGTTATAGAGGTCAAGGCGTGGCAGTATGCAAATGCGTGTTCGCCAACAGTACGCAACGTGTTTGGCAGTGTTGCGGTTGCCAAGTTGTTGCACCCGCTAAAAACTTCCTCCCCTATGGCGTTTACTCCTTCGGGAATAAGCACGGAGGTTAGCGACAGGTTGTCCTGAAAAACGCTGCGTCCAATGCTCGTTACGCCTTCGGGTATTACCACCCTGCCACCTTTGCCGTAGTATGCCGTCAACACATCGCTTGTTATTTCAAAGTCGGGATGAATTGTCAACACAGCGTCGCAGGTAACCGTTTGCCCCACCGGTACGGTCACATCCTTGCTGTTGTCGGCGTAGCCGCTTTGAGAAAAGGATACTTTGTAGCTGCTGGCCTCAATATCGCCAAAGGAGAAGTTGCCATCATCGCCAGTTTGCCCGGTTTGCCTGCTAAAGCCGGTGTTGGCGTTGGCCACAATCTCCACCGTTACTCCGGACAGGGCATTGCCCGTTTTAAAGTTCGTTACCGTTCCGGTTATGCTGCCGGTAAGCGCCACAGGCTCTTTTTCCGCGCAGGAAGGCAGCGCAAGGCTTGTGCATGCAGCCGAAATAATTAAGCTGATTTTTTTCCACCATTTCATAATTCATGATAGCTACTCAATATTCTACTATTGTCTTAAACAATGACCAAACACCAGCTGCCTGGTAAACAGCCTTTCTCCCTACCGGAACGCGCAGCGTAGCATCGCCTATATATACATCGGCAAAAACGTTGCGATTTATGCTTAACGGCACAACCCAGCTAACGGTTACGCTATTTAACTCCGTACTGCTAAACGCATCGTCTCCAATAGCGGTTATGCCGCTGCCCAGCGTTACCGATACCAGTCCGCTCAAAAAAAAGGCATAGGCACCAATAGATGTTACGCTGTTGGGGATGGCAACGGTGGTGAGCTTTTCGCAATAATCAAAAGCGCTACTCCCAATGGTACGCAGCGTGTTGGGCAGGATTACGGAGGTGAGGTTTTTACAACGCAGAAAGGTATCGTTACCAATGCTCAATACTCCGGCAGGAATGGTGATGGAAACCAGCGAAGAGTTGTTCTCAAACACGTCGTTGCCTATGGCAGTAATACCCAGATTGTCGGGTATTACCACGTTGCCGCCATTGCCGGAGTAACTCACCAGCATGCCGTTCTGTACCTTAAACGGAGAAGCGGGCGTTAGCCGCACGTCGCTCGACACCGTTTGCCCGGCGATAAGGTTTACGTCCTGATTATTCTCTGAATATCCGCTGCGCGAAAACGACAGCTTGTAGTTGCCCGCCTCAAGGTCTTTGAAGGCAAACTTGCCGTCGTTGCCCGTTTGCCGGCTCTGCTTGGCAAAGGTGGTGCCGGCGTTGGCCACAATGTCCACCATCACGCCGGGTATGGCCTGCGTGGTTTCGTAGTCGGTAACCGTGCCCTCAATGTTGCCGGTAACCTGAAGCGCGTCTTTTTCCTGACAGCCGCAAACAATACCCGCCGCTGCCACAATCAATAAGTAAATTCTTCTTTTCATAATGTTCAATGTCTAAAAGTTAATTTCAATCCCGTAGTAGCAAACATCGCTATAGGCAAAGGTTGCCAAATGCAAATTATTCGGTATCCATGCGTACCTGATTTTTCCTTTAGCCAGCGCCGCATCCAGCACATTCCACAGGTACACGCCGGCTGCCGCGCCAACGGCCACGTTGCGGTACAAAGCCCAGCTGTCGGCGCGGCTGCGGTACTCCTTAATGATGGCGAGGTTGGTTGATTCTTGCGACTTGCGCACGTTGTCCGACCGCTTCATTTCGCAAAAAATCAAACCCGAAACAGCCGCCGCTTCCGCAGCAAGAAAAAAAATGCCCTTACCGGTTTTTCCCTTGTAGAACTGCCCCCAGCCGGGAAGAACGGCAGATTTCCACGCGCCGTCAAAGCCATACGTGGTGGTATATTCGGGTATAAACGCCTTGAAGCTGCCGGACGTGCTTACCTCGTACAGCTTCCAGAGCTGGTAGCGTCCGTAGCGGTTTTCGTAGTACTCGCCGGCCTCGGCGAGGGCAATGTTCACCCCTTTTCGCTTGATGCTGAACGTGGTTGTTTGGCTGTCGCTTTCGCTGTAGCGGCTTGCGCCGGCGCTGTAGCCCAGCTCGCTTTTGAGCTTCACCAGGGAGCGCGAATCCACGGCAATCCCCGCCTGACTTCCCAAATCCACCAAAATTCCGCTAAAGGCATCGTCGCGGGCTTGCCGGAGCGTGCTGCCTTCGCCCTGCGAAATTCTGTACTCATACTTGCCCTTTACGGGCGGCAGCTTACCCTCCACCCAGGGGAGCCTGTCGGAGTGCGAGCTTTGGGCAATCGCCGCGCCCGCACCCCCGGCAAGCATTGCTAATAGTAAAAACTGTTTCATAGTAGAAATTTTTGAATTTTGAATTTTGAATTTCAGATTCCTCCTCTCCACTCCACCCCTCTCTCGCGCCGTCAT
>JAISGH010000021.1 GCA_031263185.1 Prevotellaceae bacterium
TCCCGCCGCCGCTTGCTCAAATCCTGCGCGAGGCAAATCCCCACGCTTCGCCGTCCTCATGGGCAATGCGTTTTGCCGCGTCGCTGGACAATGTGATCACGGTGCTGAGCGGTATGTCCACTATTGAACAGATGGAAGATAACCTTGCCACCATGTCGGACTTCCACCCTCTGGGCGATGCCGAATATGCCGTCATAGAAAGGGGGCAGGATGCGCTTGACGCGGTTGAAAACATTCCCTGCACAAAGTGTAGCTATTGTGTTAAAGGCTGCCCGCAGGAGATTGCCATTCCTGATATTTTTGACGCGCTGAATCAATATCTCGTATTTGGCGATATTGAAAGACCGAAAAGCCTTTACGGTTTTTACGCACGGAACGGCAACACCGCCGGAACATGCGCCGAATGTGGTCAATGCGAATCTGTTTGTCCCCAGCACATCGGTATTATGCAAGAATTGAAACGCGCGGCTGTAGCCTTTGAGTGATTATGTGTTTATTTGATACAAAAGGCTACCTTTGCAAAAAAATAATTCATTATGAAATGCATGGCCGCCAATAAGCTGGCGGACACATTGCTTGCACAAATAATTTTGCTTCCCATACGATTTCTTGCCATTTCTTGCCATTTCTTGCCATTTTTTTATCTATTTATTTTTGTACTTTGGCAATCGGGGCAGTAGAGGGCATTTTTTATTTTCATTTACAAAAATACATATCAACTCTCTGATTATCAAACATTTACAGCAGCATACTTTTTACATCACCACCGTTTTAGGAGTTCCCCCATTAATCGCTTAAGCTTCTCACGCCATCAGCCAAGAGCCGATGTGCTGCACCGCAAATGCCGCTACCCACGCCACAATGGTGGTGTAGAGTATTGTAAACGCCGATATCCACCGGCTGCCCGATTCGCGGCGAATGGCGGCAATAGCCGCAATGCAGGGCAGGTAGAGGAGAATGAACACAAGAAAGGCAACGGTTGTTACGCCGGAAAAAACCGGCTGCCCTGCCTTCGAGCCGCTGCGGTGCTGCTCGTCGCGCAGGTGCTGCTTGAGGAGCGCCGTGCTGCCCTCTTCCGCCTCGTCGGCCTGATAGATAATGCCGAGCGTGCTCACCACCGTTTCTTTGGCAACTACGCCGGCAAGCAGGCTCACGCTCATCTTCCAGTCGAAGCCAAGCGGACGCATAGCCGGCTCTATGGCGTGGCCAAGCCGGCCGAGGTATGAGTACTCGTGCTGCGCGGTGTTTCTTTTTACCGTAAGGCTGAGCAGCGTCGCCTCCATGTCGGCGGCGAGTTGGGCGCTATCGGCGTTGGCCTGCGCAAGCGCCGCCGCGTAGCTTTCCCTAACGCCGGCAGCCTGCTCGTCCAGCTCCTGCATCCGCGCGCTGCTGAGCGGAAACGTGTTGAGCGCCCAGATTACAACGGCGGCAATGAGTATAATGCCGCCCATGTGCCGGACGTACTGCGAGCCTTTGTGCCACATGTGGCGCACTATGCTTTTGAGCGTGGGTATGCGGTAGGGGGGCAGCTCCATGACAAACGGCTGCCCGCTGTCCTTGAACATTACTTTGCTGAAAAACAGGGCGGAGAGAATGGCAAAGCCAATCCCCGTGAGGTAAATCAGGAAGAGCATGGTGCCCGCGTGGTGGGGAAAAAATGCGCCGATGAGCAGGATGTACACCGGCAGCCGCGCGCTGCACGACATGAACGGGATGATGAGCATGGTGAGCGTACGCTGCGTACGGTTCTCAATGGTGCGCGTGGCCATGATGGCCGGCACGTTGCAGCCAAACCCCATGATGAGCGGAATAAACGATTTTCCGTGCAGCCCGATGGTGTGCATGAGCTTGTCGGTTATGAAGACGGCGCGCGCCATGTAGCCCGTGTCCTCAAAGAGCGAGATGAAGAAAAACAGGATGAGGATGTTGGGCAAAAAAGCGATAACGCTGCCCACGCCGTTCACAATGCCCTCTATGAGCAAATCTTTGAGGAGCGATGGCGGCATGGCGGCCGAGAGCCACCCCGACAGCGCCTCCATCCCGCTGCTTATCCACTCCATGGGGTAGCTGCCCAGCGCAAAGGTGGCGTAGAACATTACCCACATGAACAGCAAAAAAATGGGGAAGCCAAAAATCTTGCCGGTAACAACGTTGTCAATTTTCTTTGTGCGGCTGTGCCTGTCCTCTTTGCCGTACCGGAATGTTTCCTTCAGCGCGCCGGCCACAAATCCGTACTTGGCGTCGGAGATGACAGTTCCGCTATCCTCCTTGAACTCCTCCTCGAGCTTGGCCACGTGCTTTTGGCTTGCGGCAATAATTTCGTCGCCGTTGGCGCACTTGCTGCGCACCAGCTTGGCCATCAGCGCATCTTTTTCTATCAGCTTAATGGCCACAAAGCGGGTGGAGTAGCGGTCAAAAAGCGCGGCATTTTGGGGAATTCTCATGCGCCTTTGCAGGTCGGCAATTGCCCCCTCCATCTCAACTCCGTAGTAAATGTGTATGTGGTGGTGCTGGCGCGCCGACGGCTTTGGGAGGGCGTATATTTCTTCGTAAGCTTTGATGGTTGCCAGCAGCAAATCCTTAATCCCCTTGCCGCGCGAGCCTACGGTGAGCGCTATGGATATGCCAAGCATTTTGCCCAGCGCCTCGTGGTCGAGGTAGTCGTTGTGCAGCGTCAGCTCGTCGTACATGTTGAGCGCCATAACTACCTTCACGTCCATGTCGATGAGCTGGGTGGTGAGGTACAGGTTGCGCTCAAGGTTGGTAGCGTCCACCACGTTTACGATGACGTCGGGCATTTTTTCGGCAATGTACTTGCGCACGTAAACTTCTTCGGGGGAGTAGGCGGTGAGCGAGTAGGTGCCCGGCAGGTCAACGAGGTTGATGGTGTAGCCCTTCAGCTTCACCTGCGCCTTTTTGAGCTCCACCGTTACGCCGGAGTAGTTGCCCACGTGCTCGTGCGCCCCCGAGAGCCGGTTAAAAAGCGACGTTTTGCCGGTGTTGGGGTTGCCCACAAACGCTACGTTGATTACGTTGCCGGATACTTTGGCTCTTTCCAGCAGCGCTTGCTCCATGGTGGCCGTGCTGGAGCTGGTCAGGTCTATTTCTTTTGCCTCCTCCTCCATCACTACCTCAATCATGCTTGCCTCGCTGCGCCGCAGCGACACAGCGTAGCCCATGATGGAGTACTCAATGGGGTCTTTGAGCGGGGCGTTCTTGACCACTAATACTACCTTGCCCTTTACAAAGCCCATTTCGGTAATACGCTTGCGGAAAGCGCCGCGCCCCAATACTTTACAAATTACGCCCTTTTCACCGTTGGCGAGGTTGGATAAGCGCATGGAGGGGTATAGATTTTCAGATTTCAGACTACAACTTTTGCCATGTAAAGTTACGCATTGCTTTGCTGCTATGCAATCATCATTTATGGTGATTTTTTGGGAGGCGCCTATGTTTTATCGATACAGCTTTTAGTTAGCATGTAATTATCATATAATCATCATATAATCATCATATAATCATAAAGATACAGGTTCTTCCCAAAAACATTAAATATATGATATTCAATAAGATATATTTTTATATCAGTAGCATATAAACATCATCATTTTTTTGGAGGGGGGGGGGGTATAAATTAGGCTTATTAATTCTTAGGGATGAGAAATAAATA
>JAISGH010000072.1 GCA_031263185.1 Prevotellaceae bacterium
TCGCTTTCATTACACAATTTTAAAACCGTGCGCAGATAATCTCCTCTTCTCCAGCACCCAAGTGCGGTGGTCGCGTGAGTGGAGATTCCCGCCTGCGCGGGAATGACGGCGCGGCGGGCGGGCGGGTTGGGGGCGGGGGGTCTGAATTTATATGATTCATGTGATTTTTGTAGCTGCTTGAATGGTTATTTATGCGATTTTTGGCGTGTACCTTGGCGGCCAAAAACAAAAATCCCTGCCCCTCCCCCCCTCCCCCAATTCGCTTCATTGGGGGTTATTCATATTCAACCCTGCGGGTTTAAAATTGGCTAAATCTTTTTTTGAGGCGCTATTGACTTTTTCAATAGAGATTATATTCAATAGATGCTTGCGCCGTTCCGTAGGGACGGAATGTTGGTAGAAAAACGATTATCCTCCCGCCATGCCCCGTCCTGTAGAGCCTGCCCCTCGACTATGCTCGGGGCAGGCTCTACGGGACGGGGAGAGGCAGGGGAACGCAGCATTTCTACCAACATTTTGTCCCTACGGGACGGCGCAAGCGTTCCTCGCCGTTGCAACAAAATCATTTTTGGCACATTATGTCAACTGGCGAGCAGCTTCTTCACCGTTTCGGCAACGGTTTTGCCGTCGGCCTTGCCGGCAAGGGATTTTGAGGCAATGCCCATCACCTTGCCCAAATCCTTTATGGAGGCGGCGCCCAGCTGCGTAATGATTTTTTTCACCGCCTCTGCTATCTCGTCCTCGCTGAGCTGCTCGGGGAGGTAGGCTTCTATGACGCTTGCCTCGAGCGTTTCCTTTTCGGCCAGCTCCGGGCGGGCATTTTGGACGTAGATTTCGGCAGATTCTCTGCGCTGCTTTACCAGCTTTTGCAGTAGCTTGAGCTCCGCGTCGGCGGTGAGGTCGGCGCCTCCGCCCTTTTCGGTTTTTGCCAGCAGAATGGCGGCCTTAATGGCTCGCAACGCCTCCAGCTTTGCGGCTTCCCGGGCAAGCATGGCATCCTTGATGTCGCCTGCAATTTTTTGTTCTAAAGACATGGGGAAAATTTTGAATTTTGAATTTTGAATTTTAAATTAAGAGATGACGAATAAATAAGATATAACAGCTAAAAATGTCATCCCGTAGAGACCTCACCCCCGGCCCCTCTCCAAAGGAGAGGGGAGAGGGACACGATATTTGGCGCCAGTCACCCCTCTCCTTTGGAGAGGGGCCGGGGGTGAGGTCTCTACAGCTTTTATATCCGTTATATGTTATTTATTTCTCATCCATAGACCTAATCAGGCTTTCCGTTGATGTAGGAGGCAGAGGTGTTTTCCCACCTGTTGGCGCTTGAGTTGAAAGAGAAGAGCGATATTTCGCCTTCGCTGCTGCTGCTCTTTGCTCTCCTTGCGGCAGAGCGAATGGGGCGCTCCAGCTCCTCGCGGGTTTTTTCTCTGTCCAGCAAAACAGGTATGCGCCGCCCCTGCGGTGCGGGGATTTTTGGCGCAACATGCGCAGCGCCTGTCCTGCGTACCGACGCATAATCGTGCCTTTCGCGCGTAAAATCCTCCGTCTCCGCCTCCCAATCTTCGTCCTGCATGATGGGATTCAAGAGGTCTTCGTCCTTGTCCAGCCAGCCAATATCTACCATCGGGGGCTTGGCTGCGCCGGCCGGGTCTTGGGAAATGGGGCGGGGTTTGGGAGGTAGCCTCTCTCCGGCGCTGTCGGGGATATCGATATCGCCCATCTCAAATCCGGTGGCAATAATGCTGACGGTAACGTCTTCGCCCAGCTGCGGGTTTTTGCCAATGCCGGTTTTGATGTAGAGCTTGTCGATGTTGCCCACTTCGCTGAGCACAACTTCGTTTATCATTTTCACTTCGCTCACCTTGAGCTCTTTTTCGCCCATCATGATATTTATCAGCACATTCTTTGCTCCCCGAATGCTGTTGTTGTTGAGCAGCGGCGAGCTGATGGCCTGATTTACGGATTCTACGGCGCGGTTCTCTCCCGCGCAGCGGCCAATGCCAATAAGCGCCACGCCGCTATCCTTCATGGCGCTGCGCACGTCGGCAAAGTCCACGTTGATGCGCCCCGATACGGTGATGATTTCGGCAATGCTCTTGACGGCGGTGCAGAGCACCTCGTCGGCCTTGGCAAAGGCTTCAAAAAAGGTGAGGTCGCTGTACAGCTCAAGGAGCTTTTCGTTTTTGATCACCAGCAGCGAATCGACGTACTTGCGCAGCTCGCGGATGCCGCTGTGGGCTGTCTCCACGCGCAAAGGCTCCATGCTCAAAAAGGGCACGGTAACAATGGCTACGGTAAGAAGCCCCATATCCTTTGCAACCTTCGCTATGACGGGAGCGGCGCCGGTGCCGGTGCCTCCTCCCATGCCTGCCGTGATGAAAACCATCCGGGTGCTGCCCCGCATGAGCTCGGCAATTTCGCTAATGCTCTCCTCGGCAGCCATTCGCCCCTGCTCGGGCTGCGACCCTGCCCCAAGCCCCTCGGTAATCTTTTTGCCCAGTTGGACTTTTACGGGCACCGGGCTGCTGTTGAGCGCCTGCGTATCGGTGTTGCAAACTACAAAGCCAACATCTTTGATGCCCAGCTTGTACATGTGGTCAACGGCGTTGCAGCCGCCGCCGCCCACGCCTATAACCTTAATGATGGAGGAAACGCCGCCGCCGACGGCATCGCCCCACATTGCTTCAATCATATCTTCCATAACTCAAAAAATTTTTTTTCAGATTTATTCACCTCAGATTTACTCACCTCGTTGCTTATCGCTTAAAATTTAAAAATGGTATAGGCGTTTAGGTCGCTATTTCTGTAGAGACCTCACCCCCGGTCCCTCTCCAAAGGAGAGGGGAGCAGAGCCGCAGCGGGTACCCTCAAGTACCGACTCCCCTCTCCTTTGGAGAGGGGCCGGGGGTGAGGTCTCAACGACGAACGCTGTTCTTCAACTCTTGATTCACATTATACTTCGCACAGCATGGTTTTGTGCATTGCTTTCTACATGCAAGCTACAGGAAGGTTGCAGCAATTCGTAGAGACGGGGCGCGCCCCGTCTCTACATGACGATGCACAAAACCGTCCCGCGCACAGTATAATGACAGCGAGCCGGCACCTCAGCCGCAGCTAATACAGGCGGTGCGGGTCGTTTTCTTCCGTAAAGTAGCCTTCGACAAAATTTTGCACCTTGCCTTTGAACTTTTTTACAAGGGGCCACTTGCCTATAAGTCCGCCGATTTTTCCGCCGCCGCTGCCGTCTGCATAGCCGTTCATCATCAGCCCAACGCCGGTGGCCATGATGGGGCTAAGCTTTGGGGACTTGCTGCCGGCTACCCGCTGCACTCTGGGGTAGCCTATGCGCACGTCGAGCCCTGTGCGCAGCCGGAATAGCTGGGGCAAATGCCTCATCAGCGACCCTCCGCCGGTGAGCACAATGCTCGATATTTTATCCTCAAATCCGCTCTCGCAGATGACGTGGTTCACCGCCTCTATGATTTGCTCCATGCGGTCGCGGATAACGCCGGCCAAATTCTTTTCGTTGATATGCCCCGTTTCCCGCCTTGCCGTGTCCTTGTAGTAGGGGATGATGACGTCCTCCGAGCAGCAATCCTCAAAGCAGGATCCATACGAGCACTTGAGCCTTTCGGCCATTTGGCGCGATATTTTGTAGGCGTCGCGAATATCCTCGGTGATGAGCTCTCCTCCGCAAGGCAATACTACCGCTGCGCGGACAATATTTTTGTAGTAAATCACCAAGTCGCTGGTGCCGCCGCCAATATCGAGCAGCGCGGTACCGTTCTCCTTCTCCTCGCCGGTGAGCACCGCCTCGGCCGAGGCAATGGGTTCCAGAATAATGTTGTCGAGCGTCAGGCCGCAGCGGTTGATGCACATGCGTATTCTTTCGACTGCTGCGGCATCGCTTATCACAATGTAGTAGTAGCCGATAAGCACGTTGCCCTGACATCCTACCGCCTTCTGCACCGGCTCGCCGTCTATGGTGTAATCCTGCGTAATAACCTGCAAGATTTCTTGCCCCGGGCTTAGGACAATGCTGTACATTTGCCTTTTCAGGTCGCTCACCTCTTTTTCGGTGATAACCGCCTTGGGATTTTTGCGGATTACCTGTGCGCTGTTCTGGATGCCCGATATGTGCCGTCCGGCAATGCCCACAATCACCCTTTCCTGACGCAGGTCCAGCTTTTTGTACAGCTCGGCAAGGCACTCCTTGATGGACACTACCGTATCCTCAACATTTTCTACCACGCCGCGCCTTACGCCTCGAGAGTACGTGCAGTGCAACTCTTCTATCAAAACTCTTCCGTTGGGTGTAACCTTGCCTATGATGGCTGCAATCTTGGTTGTGCCAATATCAATTGCCGTTACGTAATTGCTTTGTTCCATTTTCTAAAAAAAATATACTACTAAAAATATACTGAGTGAATAATATGCTGAATGAATAATATGTTAAGTACTTCTCCTTTTGCATACGACCTGCTTTCCAAACGAAAGGTCAACGGTCTCGTATGCGTTCCATCCGCTTCGCGCCATTCCCTTTTCGTACATCACCTCCAGCTTGTGCAGCTTGTACTCGAAGTTATCGAAAGTGCCCATGCGAATAATCTGCGCACCTACGCGCGGCACCAGCTCTACCTTGCCCTGCGCGGTGAGGTAAATCTGCTCTACCTGCGCCTGCCAAAAGCTGCTCTTGCCGATGTAGCTCGCAAAATTATAGAGCTGGCAAAGCAGCGTATCGCTCTTTTTTTTCTCCTCAAAAAAGGTAAACATGCTCTTCCCCGTGAAGCCGCTGCCAAACGGCGACTTGATATTCCCGCTTGCTATGGGCACATTCGAGGTGTAGCCGCTGTAGGGTTGGATGATAAACCCTTCGCTGTCGATGTAGAAATTTTGTCCGTTTTGGGCGTAAACCCGCACTATGGGCTTGCGCTGCTCAACGTTCACGTGGAGCGTTCCGTCGGAGGTGGCGTACACCTCGGCGTGCCGGATGAGGCTACGCTTCATAAGCGCCCTTTCCATTTCCATTGTTGATATTTCGCCTACCCTCTTGCCGAAGTAGGATAATCCGCTCCTGCGAAAAATAGCGGGAATATCCTCCTTCCGCACAAACCTGTTGAGGCTGCTATCGACAATGACCACCCGAATGTTGGCGCACAGCACTTTTTCGGCCTGCCTGCGCGCGTACAGCATGGTTGCCGCAAGGCCGGCCACCGCTACCGCCACAAGCGGTACAGCAACATACAAATTTTGAATTCTGAATTTTGAATTTTGAATTAAAGCCATTCTGAATTTTGAATTTTGAATTCTGAATTCTGAATTTTGAATTAAAGACATTCTGAATTTTGAATTAAAGCCATTCTGAATTTTGAATTCTGAATTTTGAATTTTGAATTCTGAATTCTGAATTTTGAATTAAAGACATTCTGAATTTTGAATTAAAGCCATTCTGAATTTTGAATTAAGTAACGACGAATAAACAAGATATAACAGCTAAAAGTGTCATCCCGTAGAGACCTCACCCCCGGCCCCTCTCCAAAGGAGAGGGGAGAGGGACACGATATTCGGCGTCAGCCTCCCCTCTCCTTTGGAGAGGGGCCGGGGGTGAGGTCTCTACAGCTATATGTTATTTATTTCTCATCCCTTAACGCTTAGTTGAGGTTAATTAGCAGAAAAAATACAATAGCGCAGCGTTTTTTACCAACATTCCGTCCCGCTGGGACGGCGCAAGCGTCCCTCACCGTTGCAACAAAATCATTTTTGGCACACTTACCCAACTATTGAATATAAGCTCTATTGAATATAATCTTCAATATTTTTGGCTACTTTTTCTATGAGCGTTCTTCGCGCTTCTACGCTAAGCCAGCCGATATGCGGGCTGAGCATCAGCTTTTCGGGATTTTTTACGCTCAGCAGCGGGTTGTCGTGGTTGATTGGCTCATGCTCGAACACGTCGAGCGCGGCGCCCGCAATCAGGCCTTCGTTGAGCGCGCGGGCAAGGTCGGCCTCGCTTACAATTTTTCCGCGCCCAATGTTTACGAGGTACGCCGTGGGCTTCATGAGCTGCAGCTGCGGGTAGGCAATCAGGTTGTAGGTGCTGCTGCTGAGCGGCGCGTGTATGCTCACCACGTCCGAGGTTTTCAGCAGCCGGTCGAGCGGCAGGGCGGGGTAGGGGGCGGCAAGATTTTTTCCGCTGGTAGAGTAGTAGGCAACGTGCGCCCCAAACGCTTCGGCAATGCCGGCAACGCGCCTGCCGATGTTGCCCATGCCGATGACGCCAAAATTTTTGTCCGTCAGCTCGTAGAATGAGCGGCCGTAGTGCGTAAACAGGCTGCTTTGGGCGTACTGCCCGCCCTTGACGTACGCGTCGAAGTAGCCAACGCTGTGCATGAGCGACAGCAGCAGCGCAAAGGTTACCTGCGCTACGCTGGCGGTGGAGTAGCCGGCAACGTTTTTTACGGCAATACGTTTTTGCGCGGCGTACTTCAGGTCAACGTTGTTCATGCCCGTTGCGGTGATGCAAATCAGGCGCAGCTTGGGCAGCGCATCCATGATGGGGGCGGTGATTTTTACCTTATTGCAGATGATAATGTCGGCCTCCTTGCAGCGCTCAACCACCTCTTCGCCGGCGAGGGTGTCGCTGTACACGGTGAGCGCGCCCAATTTTTCGAGCGGGGCAAGGCTGGTATTGCCCATAGAGGCGCTATCGAGAAAAACAATTTTCATAATGATTCATTGGATACGCGCAAATATAGCGTTTTTTGTGCAGCCTGCAATGCGGCGTGGCTTTTACGCGCTAAATCTTTTTTTTGAGGTGCTGCTCATGCCATTCATCAAATATCGGGTAAGACCGGACGCTCAACCTGAAAGGTTGAATGTGAACAACCCCCAATGAAGCGCAGCGATTGGGGGCGGAAGCGTGGGAGTGCGGTGGATGGGGGATGGAGATTCCCGCTTTCGCGGGAATGACGGTGCACGGCGGGAGAGGGGTAATCATATTCAACCTTTCAGGTTATGCGCTCGATTCCATTCCGCTTTCTCTCCCCCCTCCCTCCGTCTCCGTCTCCGCTTCCTCCCTCCCCCAATCGCTTCGCTTCATTGGGGGTTATTCATATTCAACCTTTCAGGTTATGCTTCCGGATTTATCCTATATTTGATGAATTACATTACGCTATAACCTTTTTATTGCTTATTTTAGAATGATTTAATAATTCTATTCGTCCACCATACCGACAATTTCTGGAAAAAAATATATCTTTGCAGCACAAGTCCGCTAAAAACAAATTTAAAAACAAATTTAATAGCAAATTGCTATGGCACGTTACCTTCTGGCGACTATACGGTAGTCTACGACGCCAACGGCGGCAGCGGCACCGCCATGACCAGCTCCACGCACACGTGTGGCGCATCGAAAAACCTCACCGCCAACAGCTACACGCGCACGGGGTACACGTTTAGCATGTGGAATACCAACTCAAGCGGCACGGGCACGTCTTATAGCAGCACGCAATCGTTCACCCCGTCGGGCACCAACGCTGGCGGTACGGTAACGCTGTACGCCATTTGGACAGCCAAAAGCGGCTACGCGGTCAACTACAGCACAAACGGCGGGACTCCCACCTCAATATCCGCAGCATGGTTGGCGAGGGCAAGCCGATAAAGGTAAGCTACACGCTGTCCGGCCCCCGCTCGTACTGCTACGTAGCGCCGAGCGACACGACAGTGTTCGGTGCCATCGTTGACAGCGCCGGCAGCGGCAACATTTTCGACGCGCTTGGCACGGTGCTCAGGCAGGTCGAGGAGGGCGATAGCGTTCCGTGGGCGGGCCTTACCGTCAGCTACACCGTTATCAGCGCTTCGGGCGGGCAAATATTGGGTGGCGAAGAGAAAACCACCAACAGCGGCGGTAAGTACGTCATTAGCGGCCTTAGCGAGGGCGATACGGTGCTGGTGCAGGCAGCGCCCATACGCAGCTACCTTACGCCGCTACCTCAGCGGGTGGTGATAGGCAGCAATGTCGAAAAAATCCCCGCCCTCATCTACCGGCCGGACTCCATTTCGATGGTAACATTCGTGCTCACCGACGCCGCAGGCAACAGCTTGAAGCGTTTGGAGCGCGAGGCGATTGGCGACACCATTCGCTACGAGGTGCCCTGCGGCGTGAGCGACAGCACCCTGTCGCTGCACATTCGCTACACCGTTCCGTTCGGCGTGGTGGACAGGTTCGATGACGTTTACGCCGTTGGCAACGGTGGCGGCATCAGCGGTATCGTTACGCAGGTAGAAGGCGACTCCTGCCACCTTAAAGTTGAGATGCTTCGCGGTCGCCGGACTACGTTCAGCTTACGGCTGCACTCCGCCGTAACGGGCCAGGAGAAGCGCTACACGGTAGCGCTGGAGCGCAAGTTTGAGCTGTTCGACGTAATCAACGAGCACATCGGGCACCTCCGCGTGGTGCACAACAACCCTGCCATCAACAAGCACGGCATGAAGTTCAGCGCGTGCGAGTGGCACTACAAGCCGGATAGTGGAGAGTGGGAGGCGAGCAGCTTCACGCGGCTCTACTTCCTGGCCGGCGCGAGCCACCTCACCAAGTTCCCCGACACCGACTACGACTTCATGTACGTCGTGCTGTACACCGTTGACGGCGACCGCTTCGCGAGCTGCCCCGACATCAGCCATCCCAAGTCCGGCAACGAAGAAGAAGAAGTCAGCGGCAGCAGCAAAAGCGCCGTTAGCGTATCGGTTTACCCCAACCCCGTTCCTGCAGGCGGCATCATCCGTATCAAGGAGGTTGAATTTTTCGACGGCGACGACGAGCTTTACGCAAAGTTTTACCTCCTCGACGCTCAGGGTCGCCCTGTACTCACGGGCAGCGCCTCCGCCCTCCGCTCCGGCCTCACCATGCCCGAAACCCCCGGCATATACCACCTCGTCCTCGAAGGCAAGGCCGGCAGAAAGGTAGTTAAGGTAGCCGTAGGGCAAAAGAAATTTTGAATTCTGAATTTTGAATTTTGAATTGGGCTAACGCCGCCAATCTTTTTCATCCCCCCTCATCATTCTCGCTTTCGCG
>JAISGH010000134.1 GCA_031263185.1 Prevotellaceae bacterium
GACCCGATATACAACGAAATGCTGGGCTTTACGCAGGAAGAGGTGAACGCGCTGATGAAAGAAACGAATATTACTCCCGACATGATTACCGTAAACATGGTGCTGTTCTACAACGGGTACCTTTTCCATCAGGACGGCGAGCACAGGGTGTACAATCCGGCGATGATGCTTTACCTGCTTTCGCAAATATTACGGCAACCGAAGCAGATTGGAAATGTGATAGACGAAAACCTGAAGACGGATTACGGTCGGCTACAAATGCTGGTAAACCACGAGCAGAACTGCGCCCAGCTGATGAAGATAGCGCAGGACAACGGTATCGATTCGGAAATCATGCCCAAGTTCTCGGTAGACAGGCTGCACGATAACGAGTGCTTTGTGTCGCTGCTGTTCTACCTGGGGTTGCTCACCATTGACCGGTGCGAAGGTGGGATTACCTACCTGAAAATCCCGAACTACTCCATCCGTACCATTTACTGGGAGTATATCCTTCGCCTCACCAAAGACCGCAACAAGGACGTTATGATTGACATGCGGCGCCAGCAGGAGGCCATCAGCGCCCTCGCCTACAAAGGCGACCCAAAGTTGTACCTCGACTACATCAGCCAAAACATTCTATGCAGGCTTTCCAACCGCGACTTGCAGCGCTTTGACGAGAAGTATATCAAAGTGCTGCTGCTGAACGGGCTGTTCCAAAGTAAGATATACATCACCATCACCGAGCTGGAAGTAAGCTGCGGCTACGCGGATATCTACATGCAGCGCAGCCACCTCCTGCCCGATGTTCGCTACGAGTGGGTGTGGGAAATCAAGTATGTAAAAAAGGAGGCGGCGGGCAGCAAAAAGCTGCTGAGAGGTAAGCGCGACGAAGCCCGCGCTCAGCTGAAAAAGTACCGCAACTCTCCCCTATTTGCCGACCGCTCCGACGTGCGCTACCTATCCCTGATTTTCATCGGAAAGGACAGCTACGAAATGGAGGAGGTTTAGCCTAAATTGTGTTTTAGCCGAGAGAGATGCTGATGCTGATGTTGACGACAAGACCGTCAATATCGAAAACAACGGGAGCGTCGATGCGCTCCGGCAAAGATAGCTCCACCGCCAAAACTTGGCTTTTGATGTAGTCTTCAAAAGCAGCGACTACCTCAACCACCGCGGGGCTGCGCTCAATACAGATACGGATACGGTCGGTTATCTCCAATCCGCTATCCTTGCGCAGGTTCTGGATACGGTTTATCAGCTCTCGCGCCAAACCCTCGAGGCGCAAAGCCTCAGTAATGGTAACGTCGAGGGCAAGGGTAACGCCGTTTTCGGTGAGGCTCAGGGAGCCGGCAACATCCTCGGTGATAATCTCCACATCTTCGGACAAGAGTTCAACGCTGCTGCCGTCTGCAAGGAGTAACGAATAGCGCTTTTCGCGCTCCAGCGCAGCCACATCTGCCGGGGTGAAAGCCGCAATTTTTGCCGCTACCTCTTTCATGCTTTTGCCGCATTTGGCGCCCAGCGTTTTGAAGTTGGCCTTGGCTTTTTTGAGCGCTATGCCGGCATCGTCGCTTACAATCGCTATTTCCTTGACGTTGGTTTCGGTGCGGATGACACTTTTTATTTCCTCCGTAAACAAGAGCAGCAGGCGTTTTTCGACAATAAGGATAAGGGCTTTGGCCAGAGGCTGCCTCACTTTGACGTCGGCCTTGCGGCGCAGCGCAAGTATCATGGAGGTTACCTGCTGGGCCATGCTCATTTTATCCTCCAGCGTCTTGCTTACAAGGCTTTCGTCGAAAGCCGGAAAATCTGCAAGGTGCACCGAAGGAGAAGTGTCGGGGCAGAGGTCGCCAAAAATCCTGTCGGCAATGAAAGGCGCAATGGGAGAGGCCAAAATGCAGACGGTTTGCAAGCAACTGAAGAGGGTCTGATAGGCCGCCAGCTTATCGCCCGCCATGCTGCCACCCCAAAACCGCTTCCGGTTGAGGCGCACGTACCAGTTGCTGAGGTGGTCGCATACAAAGTCCTGTATCAGCCGTCCGGCGCGCGTAGGCTCGTAGGCTTCGTAGGCTTCGCCGACATCCCTGATGAGGGTGTGGAGGCGGGATACCATCCAGCGGTCTATTTCGGGGCGCAGGCTCACGGGAACTTGCGGCTCGCTACCCGAAAATCCATCTACGTTGGCGTAGAGGGCAAAAAAGGAGTAGGTGTTGTAGAGCGTTCCGAAAAACTTGCGGCGCACTTCCTCCACGCCTTCGACGTCGAACTTGAGGTTGTCCCACGGCTGCGCGTTGGTAACCATGTACCAGCGCAGCGCGTCGGCGCCGTATTCGCCCATCACCCGAAACGGGTCAACCGTGTTGCCCAAGCGCTTGCTCATCTTGTTTCCGTTCTTGTCGAGCACAAGCCCTGTAGAAATGACGTGCTTGAACGCCACGCTGTCGGCCACCATGACCGAAATGGCATGCAGGGTAAAAAACCACCCCCGCGTTTGGTCAACGCCCTCGGAGATGAAATCGGCAGGGTAAACCCGACTAAACTCCTCTTTGCTAATATGCGGGTAAAAAACCTGGGCAAAGGGCATCGCGCCGCTGTCAAACCATACGTCTATCAGGTCGGCCTCGCGCTTCATGGGTTTTCCGCTGTCGGAAACCAAAATTATCTTATCTACGTACGGGCGGTGGAGGTCAAAGGCGCCGTAGTTTTCCTCCGACAGCAAGCCTTCCTCAAAGTCAGCGTAAGGGTTGGAGGACATGTAGCCTGCCGCTACGGATTTTTCAACTTCGCCCTTCAGCTCGCCGATAGAGCCGATGCACTTTTCTTCGCTACCGTCGTCGGTGCGCCATATCGGGAGGGGAGTTCCCCAGTAG
Organism: Prevotellaceae bacterium; assembly: GCA_031263185.1. Classification (GTDB taxonomy): domain Bacteria; phylum Bacteroidota; class Bacteroidia; order Bacteroidales; family UBA932; genus JAITMY01. The sequence continues at coordinate 2,850 of JAISGH010000134.1, forward strand.
CGGCTGCGGGAGAGGTTCCAATCCTTCAAGTCTTCGAGCCACTTGCCAAACCGCCCTGCGCCGGTGCTTTCGGGCTTCCACCCGATGGATTTGTTCAGCTCCACCATGCGCTCCTTGCAGGCGGTAGTTTTCACAAACCAGCTGTCGAGCGGGTAGTAGAGCACGGGCTTGTCGGTGCGCCAGCAGTGGGGGTAGCTGTGCAGGTGCTTTTCTATTTTGAAAACCAACCCTTGCTGCTTGAGCTTTACGCACAAGTCCACGTCCAGCGAGGGGTCGCTGTCGGTCAGGCGGTCGTCGTAGGCGTTTTTTACAAAGCGGCCTGCAAACTCCCTGTAGGCTCCCACGTTGATGAAATTTTCCACAAAGCTTTGGTCTAAGTCCTCTATGCGAAAGAACTTGCCGGTTTTGTCCACCATCGGCAGGTGGTTGCCGGCCTTGTCAACCAGCATCAGCGGGGGGATGTTGTTCCGGCGGGCTACCCTGTCGTCGTCGGCGCCAAAGGTGGGCGCGATATGCACAATGCCGGTACCATCCTGAGTGGTTACAAAGTCGCCGGTGATGACCCGAAAAGCCCCGCTGCCCATGGGGCGCACAAACGGCAGCACCGGCAGGTAGGACAGCCCCTCCAGCCTGCTGCCCTTGCAGGTGGCCACCACCCGATAGGGAATAAGCTTGTCGCCGGCTTTGTAGGTATCGAGGGGCAGGTCAGCCGCTTTGGGGTTGAAGTGCTGGGGGATTAAGTCTTTCGCCAAAACTACCGCGACTTTTTCGCCCGTGTAGGGGTTAAAAGTCTCCACCAGGGCGTATTCAATGCCTGCGCCTACGCACAGAGCGGTGTTGGAGGGTAGCGTCCACGGGGTGGTTGTCCAGGCCAGCATAAAGAGCTTGTCCGTTGCCGCATGGGAGTAAAGGAAGCGCGAGGCTTCGTTCTGCACCAGCCCGAACTGCGCCACGCAGGTGGTGTCCTTCACATCGCGGTAGCACCCGGGCTGGTTGAGCTCGTGGGTGCTCAGCCCTGTTCCGGCCGCCGGAGAGTAAGGCTGAATGGTGTAGCCCTTGTAGAGCAGCTTCTTGCCGTAGAGCTGGCGGAGCAGGCGCCACACCGACTCGATGTAGCGGTTATCGCAGGTTACGTAGGGAGCTCCCATATCCACCCAGTAGCCCATTTGCTCGGTGAGGTTTTCCCACTCCCGCGTGTACTTCATCACCTCCTTGCGGCAGGCGGCGTTGTAGCCGTCCACGCTAATCGTTTTGCCGATGTCCTCCTTGGTGATGCCCAGCATTTTTTCCACACCCAGCTCCACCGGCAGCCCGTGAGTGTCCCAGCCAGCCTTGCGGTTGACCAAAAATCCCTTGAGCGTTTTGTAGCGGCAAACAATATCCTTGATAGCCCGCGCCATCACGTGGTGAATACCCGGCATTCCGTTTGCCGACGGCGGCCCCTCGTAGAACACAAACGGTGGACACTCTCTGCGCAAGTCCAGCGACTGCGCAAAAGTACCCTCTGCCTTCCACTTGGACAGCACATCCTTGCTGATTTGGGGCAAATCCAAGCCCTTATACTCAGGAAATTTTTTGCTCATAGAATCTTGAATTTTGAGTTCTAAATTTTGAATTCTAAATTTTGAATTTTGAATTGGCTTACGCCGCCGGAACAATTCAAAATTCAGAATTCAAAATTCAAAATTTCCCGCAAAGGTACAAAAAGTTGCAAAAACAAAAAAACGCACTTGGGCATTTATTCCTGACTTCAACACTTCTATAAAATAAATGCAAGGCTAAATCTTTTTTAGTAATGACAAATAAACAAGATATAACAGCTTTGAGGTCTCTACAGCTTTTATATCCGTTATAGGTTATTTGTTTCTCATCCTTTAACATCAAAACGGCAGGAGTACGCTCGCCTTTCAACCTCGACGG
>JAISGH010000135.1 GCA_031263185.1 Prevotellaceae bacterium
CCCACAAATACCTTTTGTGTTTTTAATACCAAACTTATATTATGGGGTAGGGGGGGGGGCGGCTCCCCCCCCCCCGCCGCCGTTTCCACTGCGCCCGTCATTCCGAACGCAGTGAGGAATCTCCCCCCACAGCCCCCTACCGCACTTGATTCCTCAATTAATTACATGCTTCGAGCCGCCCACGTAAATGCTCTCCACCTGTTTGCCGTACTCGAACACAGCAATAAATGCGTCGGTGTAGCCAAGCCTGATAAATAATCGAAGATACCGCCGAGCCTCGCCGAGGTTGTGGAACGCGCCGTAGGTAAACCTCGTAGCCATGCCCGAGCCGCTGTTGCGCCGTGTATATTGCAGGTCAAACTGCGGGTAGGTCCTGCGTAGCCTTGTAAAGTATTCCCAGTCTGTTTCTATCCAGTTGGCCAAAATTTGTATGCGGTATTCGCGCGGCAAACTCTTTTTCTTGGGAGCTGGTATTGCGGCGCGGTCAATCACCACCTGTGCGCTCTGAGAATCCTGGTCTTTTACAGCCATTTCTATACCCATTTCTTCTTCCTGCAAAAAAATGGTGGATAATATCCTGATAGGGTCGGTAGAGTGGTAGCCTTCTTTAAATCCGGAAACCGTGTAGCGGGAATCTTTCTGGAGCAAAAAGACAAATTTTCCATCTTTGTCGCACTCCTTGCACTCCGAGGTTCTGGTAACGTCATGCGTGGCGCAGACTTTGGCATTTGGCAACGGTTGCCGCGTGTTTTTATCTACTACCCTGCCCGTAAGCGTTATGCGCGGCACCTCCGCTACTGTGACCTTCTTCTGTACAACAGCATCTGCTACAGCGGCAACGGGTGCTGCTGCAGCAGGTTCGGTAGCGACAGGTTCAACTGCGGCGGGTTCAGCAGCAGCAGCAGCAGCAGCAGCAGCAGCAGCAACGTCGCTACCATCGTATGCAGCGCTGCTGTCGTCTTCCGCAACATTTTCCTCAGCATCAGCATTAGCAACAAGAACGTCATCGTCGTCGTTGTCTATAGAATCTGCTGCAATGTCGTCAGCATCATCGTCGTCGTCATCGTCGTCATCCGGTTCGGGTGTCGTGTCGGGTTGGACAACAGGAGCAGGCGGCAGCTCGGCCCCGCGAAGTACAAACATGTATATATCGTCGCCTCCCTGGCCGCCGGGTCTGTTCGACGAAAAGTAGCCTACGACGTCTGCCCGGCCAAAAACGTTGGCGTTGAACGTGTCAAAGGTGAACGAAAAGTCGTCGGCGCTGCTGTTGATGGGAACGCCCATATTTTTTGGCGCTGCCCACTCGCCTTTGTCTTTTTTTGTGACAAAAATATCCAACCCGCCCATGCCGGGATGTCCGTCGGACGAGAAGTAGAGCGTTCCGTCGGCGTTAGTGGCAGGGAACACCTCATTGCCTGCCGTGTTGACAGCGGCGCCCATGTTGACGGGAGCGCCCCAGCTCTCGTCCGATTCCTGCTTTTCGCAGTACCACAAGTCCATCCCGCCGTGTCCGCCGGGCATGTCGGAGGCAAAGTACAGCGTTTGCCCGTCGTGGCTCACGTAGGGGTGCATGACGGAGTATTTTTCGGGGTTATTGTACTTAAAGGGTTTGGATTCGCTCCATCCGTTGGCGCTAGTACGCTTTACTGCGTAGATTTCAAGGTTTCCTGTCTCCACGCGCACTTTTTCTCTACCTATTTTGGCGGTTGACTGTACGCTCTTTGTGCTTGTGCGGGTGTAGTAAAGGTTCGTGCTGCTTGCCGTCAGGCTAAACGCAGCGACATCACTTCCGTTACTCACTTGCGATTGCAAAAGTGTCTCGCTGCCTGCAGCTATGCTAAATGGGCCTACCTGCGCACCGCTCTTGTTAATGGAGGAGGGTAGCATTTTGGAGATATTCCACGTCAGGGCAGTGTCCTCCATAGCGCTTGTGGCGGCAAAGGCTCTTGAGAAAGAGGCCCCCCGCTGGCGGCCATTGTTGCAGCTGGGGCGCTCCTTGGGGCGGTCGGAGCTGAACAGCATTTCCTGCGACGAGGTTACCATAGCACCCCACTCGGAGTAGCAGGTGTTGAGCTTGCTGAGGTTGGTAACAATGTACCGCGTGGGTCTTTTTTCCCACCGCTCGGCGTTGCCGCACGCGGTAACGAGCTGCTGTACCTGCGCAGCGTACGATGCCTCGGCTTTTTGAGCCTCTTTTGCTCTTTGCTTTGCCTGAGCATACTTGCCGTTCCGTAGCAGCACCTCCGCGTATTCGTAAAGAGCTTGAGCCTTGCCGGATTTTTGGGCAAACTCTTCACAGGCGCTTTCTGCCCGCTCAAAGTCGCCAAGCGCTTTGTAGCACTGCGCCAAGCCTTGCAGCGATACGACGGCTACTTCCGGGTTTCGGTGCGCCTTTTCCTTTTCATACAGCTGGATAGCGCCAAGGTAATCGCCGCTCATTTCAAGCTCGCGCGCCTTAAGCTGCAGGCGTGTTTCCCGTAGCGCCATCGCCTGCAAGGCAAATGCAAAGCTTGCAATACCAACGAATAAAAACCTGTATAGCTTGCAATAATTCATATTATTACAGTGATAATTCAATTATTCAACTTCCAACTTTCATATATCCGCTACCGTATGCTTTAGCATACGGTTAGCAATGACGAATAAACAAGATATAACAGTTAACAGTGTCATCCCGTAGAGACCTCACCCCCGGCCCCTCTCCGAAGGAGGCTGTGTGAAAAGGCGACCGCCTGCTGTTTCCAACGCCGGAGGCGTTTTCCGTAAATAACCCCCAGCTAAAGCTGGGGGAGATGTCGACACCTCTGGCACTCAACCCCGTAGGGGTTGCCCCACATGACGTGTATGTTTTTTCCCCGAATTCACGGGCAACCCCTACAGGGTTGTTCGCAGTACCCTCATCTTCGCACCCCCAGATAAATCTGGGGGTTATGCACGGAGAACGCCTCCGGCGTTGGAAATAGCAGGCGGTCGCCTTTTCACACAGCCTCCTTTGGAGAGGGGCCGGGGGTGAGGTCTCTACGGGATGACATTTTTAGCTGCTATATCTTGTTTATTTGTCATTACTTACTTCAGCAAAAGCTGCCCGCTTCCGCTCAAATTCCCATCAATATATACCTCTACCGTGTAGGCGCCTTTGAGCAGCTTTACATTTTTGAGGTCATAAAATACGCAAGTTTCCAAATCCTGATTTTGGTAGTCAACCTCCCGTCGTGCCGAATACTCCAGCTGCTCCTCCTGCACCTCAAAAGTATCGCCGGCTTCGTTGGCCAGCAGCTGGCTGTCCGGAGCAATGAGGCGTATGTAGGCGTAGCGTTCGCCGGCTTTTGCAATCATATTTTCGTTAATGGTAAAGCAGGCGCGCAGCTTTTTTATGCGGCTGGCGGAGTAGGTATCTTTATCTCGGCTGTTCAACCCGGCTGCTTCAACGTTACGCACCTTTAGCATTGAGCCCTTTTCTATCTGCGACGATAAATTTTCTTTCTCCTGGCTGAGCTTTACGTTCTCTTCCTGCGAACTTTGCAAGCTTTGCTTTACCTCTTCATTTTCTGCCAATAATCTCTGGCTCAAAGTGTTGAGAGAATCTATTTGGTAAATGTAGCCGCGCATAATGCTGCGTAGCGTATTTGTTTCCTTCTCGTACTTGCGAATTTCGGCGTAGTGTATTTTTTCGGTTGAGCGCAGCTTTTGCAGCAGCGTTTGGATTTTTTCTTTTTCGGTTTCCAGCTCCAGCATAATGGTACTGTTGCTGGTTTGCAGCTCGCTATACTCAAACAGCATGTTGTTCAGGTTTAGCGAAATGCTGTCGCGCTCGTCGGATATTTGTTGGTTTACCTCGCTCCACTTGTTGGATTCCCGTATGTACCAAAGCGTAATGCCGGCAAGCGCCGTTACTAACAGCAAAATGGCAAGCTTGTAGCTCGCATGGCTTGATTTTTTTTCTTTTACTTCCATAAAAATAATTTAGAAATTAGAATAATTGTTTGATGTATTGTAATAAACAGCTTAGCGAATTGTTAGCTGCTTTGCGCCGTCAAGTCCCTGAAAATTTCTTCGAGAGGTTTTTCCTGCCGCTGTATTTTTAGTATGGTAATTTTTTCTTTTACCGACAGCTGAAATATTGCAGGGCGAATGTCCTCTGCGCCGTTAGCCGTAAGCAGAAAGGTACGGGGCGCGATTTCCTCCACGCACGCAACGCCGCCTACCTGCTCAAAAATAGCCTTGCTCACCTCCTCCATAAACTCCACCTCGACGGTGTTTACCACCTCCGATGCCTGCTGCCGCACGCGCTGCGGGGTGTCGTGCGCCACAATTTTTCCCTCCTTGATGATGATCACCCTGCCGCACATTGCCTCCACCTCCTGCATGATGTGGGTGGAGAGCATTACCGTTTTTTCTTTTCCTACCCTGACGATGAGCTGCCGGATTTCCGACAGCTGGTTGGGGTCAAGCCCGGCGGTAGGCTCGTCGAGTATCAGCACGTCGGGCTTGTGGAGCAGCGCCTGCGCCAGCCCCACGCGCTGGCGGTAACCCTTGGAGAGCTGCCCTATTTTTTTGTGCACCTCGCGCGACAGCCCCGTAACCTCTATGGCGTCGCCAACGGCCTTTTGCGATGCTTTTTTCAGCCCGTAAACGCCGGCAACAAACGCCAAAAATTCGCTCACGTACATGTCCAAGTAGAGCGGGTTGTGCTCCGGCAGGTAGCCAACGATTTTCCTTGCCTGCAGCGGCTGCGCCGCTACGTTGAAGCCGCCAACAAACGCCTCGCCCGACGAGGGGGGAATAAATCCCGCCAAAATTTTCATCATGGTAGATTTTCCGGCGCCGTTTGGGCCGAGCAACCCCACCACCTGACCGCGCTCAACCTCAAACGAAACGTGGTTTAACGCCGCCTGCGCTCCATAAAACTTCGATACATCGGCTACTTTGATAGACATTTGCTGTACGCTTTTATTTTTCGTTGGCACAAATATACGTGAAATTTTCGAAATACGCATCAGCGGCATTGGCGGCGGGTGCATTTTCCCGCAGGTCTACGACCTGCGGTTATTTAGATTGCTGACTTGCCCCCCTTTCTCTTTGATTTTGGGGTGAACGATCCGTATGCTAAAGCATACGGTTGTCGTCCCCCTCGGCTACGCTCGGGGCAGGCTCTGCGGGACTGCCCGTTGTAGAGACGTGGCGCGCCGCGTCTCTCCGCTCCGTATGCTGAAGCATACGGAGCGGAGATTTTTGTCATGTACTTATGGCGCTCTGAATTTTTTCTCAAAAAATGTAGTTTAGCCCCACGTACGTGCCGGTGCTGCCGTCTCGCTCGTCCAGCGCCTTACCAAAATCCACCGACACTATAAAATTTTGGTTCATAACTATTTGCATGCCAATACCTGCGCATGTATGCGGCGTTTCGCTGCTTCCCGCAACCAGCGCCGGAGGGTCGGCAGCGTACAGGTTGATGCTCTCCTGCATTTGCGCCAGCTCGCTTTTGCGGTAGGGCTGCACCGACATGCCCACGTCCACAAAGGGGTTGGTGGCCACGTAGAAGTTTTGGCCGATAAGCCTGAAGTGCGCAAACTTCCAGCGCAGCTCGGCGTTGGCAAAGGCCACTCCGTCGCCCACAATACGGTTGCGCACTACGCCGCGCATGGTGCTGTTGCTGCCCAACCCTTCGGAGAGGGTTTTGCGCAGCATGAGCACGTGGAAATTCTGCTGCAAGTACCACGGCGTGCTGCCCAACAGCGTCCCCTGGTAGCCGACACGGTACGCAAACGAGAGTACCTGCGGCAGGATGGTGAAGTACTGCCGGTGCACCAGCGACAGCTTGGCGTGCGTATTGCCTCGTCCGGCCAAGTCGGGCGAAAACAGCAGCAGCAGCTCGGTGCACAAGCCCCGCATGGGGTTAGGCTCAAAGTCGCGGGTGTCGTAAATCAGCCCGCCCTTGAGGTAGGGGTGCGTTCCGCCGCCCGCCTCTTCGCTCCTGATGCCGCTGTAGCGCACGTAGTACTCGTAGGCGGTAGAGTCGTCCTGCAGCTTGAGCTTGCTGCGGTCTATCGCTCCCGTTTTGTACGAGTACAGGTCTATGCCCGCCACCCAGCTCAGCCGCCCGCCAATGCTGCCCTGCAAGCTGCTCACAACGCGAAACAATTTGCGGTCGTAGCTGTAAAATCCTTCGCCGTACTTGCTCAGGTAGTCGGCGTGGTAAGCCGCCTGATAGCCGTTAAACCCGTGCAGCTTCATCATCTTATCGGTGAGGTATGCCACGTCGATGGTAGCGCGCAAGCCGGGTAGCAGGTACTTTGAGTCGTAGTAGGTGCGAAAAACGGTTGTCCCCTTGGTGTACTGCGAAACCTCCGCGTATATGGAGTGCAGGTAGCTGGGGTAGGCGCTGCCGTTGCCAAAGTAAAAAAGGTTAATCAATCCGCCGTACTGAAGTCCGAGGTTGCTGTCGAATGAAACAGCCGGCAGCACGCCAAAGTTCCACCCCGTTTTGACCGAGTCGCGGTGAGCCGCAGCGTGTAGCGAAGCTGCTCCGGCGGCAGATAGCACCAAAACGCCTGCAAAACATAGTAGCTTTTTCATTTTTTTTGCGAATTAGAGGTTATGAGCATCACAATAAGCATCGCATAAGCATCACAACATAGCGATTTTCATTTTTTCAGCCCCCACAAGCAGCGTAGCGGCAAAATAGACACCTGTGGTACGAGGATTTAGGAAGAGATTCCCGCCTCCGCAGGAAATGGCGCGGCGGGAAAGTAGCGCTGAAACCTTTTGCTACCGCCTTGCCGTTTTTCTTTTACAGCCAAGCAGGGTGAACAGCAGCAGCGCAGCGAGGCCGGCGCAGATAAAGGCGCAGGTACTGGCCTTTTCGTCGGCTTGGCGAAGCATGTTGAGGTTGCCGGCCAGCGGGTTTTCGCCAAACGCCTCTACCGGCGGAATGTCGTGGTAGCTCCACTTGCCAACTACCGTGCCGCGATGCAGCAGCATCAACCCAACGCTTGAGCGTACCATTGACTTGAGCGTGGTTTCGTCGGCGCTGCAAAAGTCGAAGTTGAGCATGTTGTCGCTGCAAAATTCGGTTGCGTCGCCTTGGGTTGACGCGGTAAGCCCCAAAAATGTGTAGCCTTTGCTCCGGGCAAAGGAGGCAATGCTTCGGCTTGACTCCCAATCCGGCAGGTTTACTTTTTCCAGCTTGGGCGCCACCAGCAGGAAAGCGTACTCTGCCGCCAGCGCCTCGTCCGTAATATCGCCGTCCTGATAGTGGGTGATGGAGAAGTTGTGCACCGGCGGGGTGTAGCCCTTCTTCACCAGCTCCGACTTGCTATTGACAAAAACCCACGTGCTGTCCTGCCACGGAAAATCGGCTTCGGAAAATTCCTGCTCCTTGCCATCCTTGGCGTAGGTGAGCACCGTGCTGTACTCGTCGTGCGGCGCACCCTCCGGGATGTGCATTGCCGTTGGGAGGTGCTGCCCCACGTGGTACGGCATGAAGTCGAGCGGCGGGAGGTGCTTGTAGCAGTACGACGACAGCGCAAACGCGCCGGCAAAAAACAGCATAACGTACAGCCACTCCTGCGCCGCTCCGGCAAAGTTGCGGAGCTTGCTGCGGACGCTAAAAATGGCGAGCGCCGGCACAAAGATGATGAGGTTTTTGAAAAACGTTTGCCAGTTGGTCAGCTTTATGGCGTCGCCAAAGCAGCCGCAATCCGACACGGGGTTGAAGATTGCCAGAATGAACGTGAGCACGGTAAAGAACAGCATAAACAGCATGAGCGCCCACGATGTTACCATCATGCGTATGCCCATGATGAGGCACAGCCCGATAACAATCTCGGCGGCATTTTGCAGCATACCCGTATACAGCGCCACAGGCTCCAGAAAGCCCATGCCGAAAGCGTTGAAGTAGTCAACAATTTTGTAGGTTGAGCCAAGCGGGTCAATGGCTTTTACAAAACCCGAAAATACGAATATCGCCCCTACCAGCAAGCGGCAAATGGTAATCCCTATGCGAGCAACTCTGTTCATAATGTTTTAAGAGATTGATTGTTTTTGTTTGCACACCAGCGTTGGTGTGAGAAGGTATGCGCCAGCATTGGTGGTGCCGAAGTGCACACCAAAAATCATGATACTCTACCATGCCGCTAATTTAACAATAAGAATTTAATTGGCAATAAAAATTCTGTTATTTTTTTTGGCGTACGGCGAAAAGCGGAAAATTCTCCCCTTTACTTGAAGGTATCCGTTTCGAGTTTGGGTAATCCTTTTTTTGGTGTATTTCAAATTGTCGCGCTGTGCTACCCCCCCCCTTCTTCTCTACGTTGCGCCGTCAGTAGCACATAGTTACATAATATATCCAAACCTCATTACCTCATTAAAATAACGGTTATTGAAAAAATGAGGTAATGAGGTTGGGGAATTCTATATAATTATTTGCTACTGAGGTTGTTTTGTTAAGTAAATAAGGTTGAAAATGAGGTTGCTTTTAAGCGGAGGGGGAGATAGTGTCTTCCGCAAGCTGCGCTTCGCTTGCATGCGGTTATGAAAATATAGCACCCTTTCGGGCTGCCGTGCTTCGAGGTAGCTTTGAACGAAGATTTTTTGAAGCAAAAATCTATGGGTAAATTTTAAAATTTGCCCCATAAATTATGATATGAGGTAGAGACACGGCGCGCTACGTCTCTTCGGCTGCTTGCCTGAAAGGCAGGATTTGCATAGCCACAGGTCAACTTTCATATCGCCGCAGGCGCAGCGCAGCGAGTAGCTGTACTGACCCGTGTGCTCTGCGCATAGCAGCATATCAGATACGTTGATATTCAACTATTTGTAGCTACTCAGGTACTCTCTAAACGATAAAAAAAATTGGGAATAAGCTATCAAATTAAAAAAAAACATTACTTTTGCGTCATGGAAGAAATGGTTACGATACGACGCTCGGAATACGAATCAATGCAGCAACAAATATCAGCTTTGACATCACAGGTAGAGTTGTTGCGGACAAAAAAGTTGCGCTGTTAAAAAGACGAATTGCTGGCCGTGGATGCTTCCGGTTTTCATCAAAAAGAGCAGGCATTTATCAATCGGCTGCAAAAACACCGGCAAAGCGTCCTTACTTTCCTTATATACCCCAACGTCCCGCCGGACAACAACGCTTCGGAGAGAGCTATTCGAAATGTCAAAGTCAAAATGAAAGTTTCAACTCTGCTCCGTAACGCGCTGGGAAAAGGTGCTGACAGATTTGCCAGAATACGTTCTATTATTGATACTACTATCAAAAACGGGCAGGATGTATTCGGCGCTTTGATATCCGTGGCTAATATGAAAATTATCAATAGTACCTGAGTAGTTACTACAGCTGTGATTTAAGCAGCTATTTTGAATTACCTAAGTTAAGTCGGAAAAAATGATGTCGGAAAAATTATGTCGGAAAAAAAAGGTTTTATTGCTGAGGTTAAGTCGGAAACCGGCGTTAACGTCAACCGCTGCTACCAGTGCGGCAAGTGCTCCGCAGGGTGTGCGCTGAACGAAAGCATGGACTACCCGCCAAGCGTGGTGATGCGCATGTTGCAAACCAACAGCGCAGAGAACGTCAGCAAAGTGCTGCGCTCGCAGGCTATCTGGCTGTGCGTATCGTGCCAGAATTGCCTTACCCGCTGCCCCATGCAGGTAGATATTCCGCAGCTGATGGACTACCTGCGGGTGCAGGCGCTGGCGAAAAAAACGGTGAACAAAAAATCAAAAAAAATTGTTGCCTTCCACCGCGCTTTTCTCGACTCCATAAAGTACACCGGACGGCTCTACGAGGTAGGGCTGGTGGCCGGCTACAAGGCAAGGACATTCGACCTCTTGCAGGACTTGAACGTAGCGCCGCGTATGCTCATAAAAGGCAAGCTGCCGCTGCTTCCGGAGATGGTAAAAGGAAAAAAACAGTTGAAGAAATTTTTCAGGTGAATGAATAAGGTGAATGAATATGGAAATAGGATTTTATCCGGGCTGCTCGCTCAACGGCACCTCGTCGGAGTACGCCCAGTCAACGCTGGCGTTGGCAAAAGCATTTGGCGTAACGCCCGTCGAAGTTAGCGACTGGAATTGCTGCGGGGCAACGGCAGCCCACAACCTCAACCATGAGCTGGCGGCAGCCCTGCCCGCGCGCGTGCTGGCGCTGGCGCAGCAGCAAGGATTTTCCGAAATCCTTGTGCCCTGCGCCGCCTGCTACAACCGCCTGAGCGTAACCCAGCACACGCTGAGCGGCAACGAGGCGCTGCAAAGCGACATATCCGAAGCGCTGCAAATGCCCCTCTCCGGCAACCTCCGCATACTAAACGTTATGCAGTTTATCGAAAAGTACATCGCCAAAGAAATTCCCCAAAAAATCGTAAAGCCACTTACGCGCAAGGTGGCCTGCTACTACGGGTGCCTGCTGGTGCGCCCGCACGACGTGCTGCAGTTCGACCGCACGGAAGACCCGCAATCAATGGATACGCTCATGGCGGCAATCGGCGCAACGCCGATAGATTGGGGCTACAAAACGGAGTGCTGCGGCGCAGGCTTCTCCGTTTCGCGCACGGACGTTGTAGCAAAGCTGTCGGGCAAGATTGTGCAAGACGCCGTGGAGCGCGGCGCAGAAGCCATCATCGTTGCCTGTCCCATGTGCCAGTCCAACCTCGACATGCGCCGCCCGCACATAGACAGCTACCTCAAGATGAAAACCACCATTCCGGTAATGTACGTCACGCAGGCCATTGGGTTGGCAGTCGGCCTGAGCCGTAAGGAGCTGGGGCTGGAAAAGCTGTTTGTAACGGCAAAGCACGTTGCCTGAAAAATGCTGCAAGCCGCCAAAAGTATTATCTTTGTAAAAATAATATCATTATGATGCAAACAATAACCCATAAGAGCGTTTTTAATTCTCTTCATCCGCAATTTATTAATGCTACGGATGGAGAAGCATTGGTAGCGCTTCCCAAAAAAGAATTTGAAATGCTGCTGGAAGCCATAGAAGACTGGGAAGATAACATGCTATACGAACAGGCCAAGGCGGAAGATACCGGCGAATGTATTTTATTTTCAGCGTATCTAAAAAGCAGAGCACAGCGTAATGGCTAAGTACACGATTTACTTGTCGAAGAAAGCTCAATCGGCGTTAGTTAGACCGACTATCCGATCATCTTGCAACGCCCATCATCCTTGCTATTGAAAAATTATCGGAGAATCCAAGACCGGCAGGATGCAAAAAACTCAGAGGACAGTACGGCTACCGTGTTCGCGCGGGGAACTACCGTATTATTTACGACATTATCGACAGTAACCTTATCATAAAAGTCCTTGCTATTGGTAATCGTAAAGACATTTACCGGTAGCGCCCCCATAATTATAAATCCGAAAATCTTTCATTTTTTTTGGTTTTGAACTGGAAAAAAGTTACCTTTGCACCCCAAAGTTACGACAGATGCTGCTGCATAAACTATTTTTACTATACAATTTTAAAAATGAAAAAAGGAATTCACCCAGAAAACTACCGTCCGGTTGTATTTAAGGACTTGTCGGACGATAGCCTTGTTATTACCAAATCAACGGTCAACACCCGGGAAACCATTACTGTTGACGGCGTTGAGTACCCTCTGTACAAGGTCGAAATATCGAGCTCATCGCACCCTTTCTACACCGGAAAAATGAAGCTGGTAGATACCGCCGGGCGTGTAGATAAGTTCATGAGCCGCTACAAAAACCATAGACCCGCCGCGCAAGTATAGCCCTGCTTTGCCGGCGCTTTTTAGCTACTGCGCAAAAGAGTTTTCGAGGTCTCGAAAGCTCTTTTGTACTTAAATTTACTTGACAGCTTTACATGAAATCTTCATACCAAGTGCATGCTTCCGGCGAAGGCGAAGAATTTATCCCCATTTTCTCCGAAGGCGACGAGAAGCGTTTAAATCAGGTGAAAGTTCCGGCGCAGCTGCCGGTGCTCGCCCTGCGTAATGCCGTGCTGTTTCCCGGCGTAATAATGCCCATCAACATTAGCCGCGATAAATCGGTGAAGCTGGCGCGCGCGGCATACAGCGCCGACAAAAACATCGCCGCGGTGATGCAGCGCGACGCTAAGCAAGACAACCCCACCTTTGACGATTTGCACCACACCGGCACAGCGGCGCGCATACTCCGCCTGTTCGAAATACCCGATGGCTCTACCACCATAGTTTTGCAGGGTACGCGGCGTATTGCGCTGGAAAGCATGGTTTCGGACGATCCGTTTTTTGTAGCCAACGTGCAGGTGCTGAATGACATTGCGCCGACACCCAGCGAAAACTACGACTTGATTGTAGGCTCTATTCGCGATGTGTCAATGACTATCATCAAGCTCTCGCCGCACCTGGCGCCCGACGCGGGATTCACCGTAAAAAATATTAATAACCGGCAGTTCCTCATCAACTATTTGGCCTCCAACACAGAGGTGAACGGCGACGAAAAACAAAAGTTGCTGGAAATCAACGATATAGAACAACGTGCGGCTGCTTTGCTGGAGCTGCTGCTGCGCGAGCGTAAAGCGCTGGAGCTCAAGTCGGAAATTCAGCAAAAGGCGCACAAAGGAATTGACCAGCTCAACCGAGAGTTTTTTTTGCACGAGCAGATGAAAACTATTCAGGCCGAGCTGGGCGGAAACCCCGTTGAGCAGGAGGTGAAGCTGCTGCGCGAAAAAGCGAAGGCAAAAAAGTGGAGCGAGGAGGTTGCCGCAGTATTTGAGCGCGAAGCCGCTAAAACCGAAAAAATGATGCCGCACAGCGGAGAATATCCGGTGCAGCTCAACTACCTGCAAGTGCTGGTGGACTTGCCCTGGGGCGAATACAGCAAGGACAAGCTGGACTTGGACGAAGCGCAAAAGGTGCTCGACGGCGACCACTACGGCTTGGAAGAAGTAAAAGAGCGCATGCTCGAACACCTTGCCGTAATTAAGCTCAAGGGCGACTTGAAGTCGCCGATACTCTGCCTGTACGGGCCTCCGGGGGTGGGGAAAACTTCCCTCGGCAAGTCGGTGGCAAAGGCTTTGGGGCGGGAGTTTGGGCGAATATCGCTCGGCGGCCTGCACGACGAGGCCGAAATTCGCGGACACCGCAAAACGTACATTGGCGCTATGCCGGGGAGAATTATCCAAGCCATCAAAAAGTGCAAAACGAGCAACCCCGTTATTATACTCGACGAGGTGGACAAGGTGGGCAACGACTACCGCGGCGACCCCTCAAGCGCCCTGCTGGAGGTGCTCGACCCCGAGCAAAACGCTACTTTTTACGACAACTTTCTGGAGCTTGACTACGACTTGTCGCACGTGCTGTTCATCACCACGGCAAACAACATCGCCACCATTCATCCCGCGCTCTGCGACCGCATGGAGATGATTAGCGTGAGCGGCTACACGCAGGAGGAAAAGGTAGAAATAGTGAAGCGCCACCTGCTGCCGCGCCTGCTGAAAGACCACGGCGTGGAGCCACAGCAGCTGCAAATACCCGACGAGCTGATAGCTGCTATCATAGAAGACTACACGCGCGAATCGGGGGTGAGAGGCGTAGAAAAGCAGCTGGCAAAAATTATACGGCATACGGCAAAGCTTATTGCTTCGGGAAAAGCGTACAAGCCTGTGCTCACCCCCGCCGCCTTGATAGAGGCGTTGAGAATGCCGAAATTTTTCAAGGACAAAGCCTTGGACAACTCTTTCACGGGGGTGGCCACAGGCTTGGCGTGGACACCCAACGGCGGCGAAATACTCTTTGTTGAGGCAAGCATCAGCAAGGGCAAGGGCACCATTACCACCACCGGCAGCTTGGGCGACGTGATGAAGGAGAGCGCCGTCATTGCGCTGGAGTACGTGCGGGCG
This sequence comes from Prevotellaceae bacterium, assembly GCA_031263185.1. GTDB lineage: Bacteria > Bacteroidota > Bacteroidia > Bacteroidales > UBA932 > JAITMY01. The sequence continues at coordinate 13,853 of JAISGH010000135.1, forward strand.
CAGGATGAGTACCTGAAGATAGACCCTAAAATGTTTACGGAAAACAACCTGCATATTCACGTTCCCGAGGGCGCTATCCCCAAAGACGGCCCGTCGGCAGGGGTAACAATGGTAACGGCCATTGCTTCGATATTTACGGGGCGTAAGGTGCGCCGAGGCTTGGCCATGACCGGCGAGGCTACGCTGCGCGGTAAGGTGCTGCCCATAGGCGGCGTAAAGGAAAAAATACTGGCCGCCAAGCGCGCCGGAATTAACAACATTCTGCTGCCCGTAGAAAATAAAAGGGATATTGACGAAATAAAGAAAGAGTACCTGCAGGGCCTCAACTTTATCTACGTAGATACCATAAGGGACGTGCTGGATGCCGCGCTGGGAAATTAAAAATAATAAAATTTGTTTTGCAAATAATTTGCTGCGTTTGTATTTTGTATTTTTATTTGTAATTTTGAGCCATTAATCCCAAAATGTCCATTAAAAAGTTACCTGATGTAGCAGGTGCTTTTCTTGAAGTGCCAATTGGGCACACAGATGACACAGATTTAAAAGATAAACAAAGATAGAGGGATTTACCCGTGTTTATCTTTTAAATTTGTGTCATTTGTATGCTAAAGTATGCTCTAATGGACATTTTGGGCTAATTACAAACTTTTTCATAACTTTGTCGTTTGAAAACCAAAGGGGGAAAAGGAGGACTTGAAATAGACCTAAGCACCTTAATAACATTACGTTAATTTCTTATTCAGGTTGCTATTTCAAGAAAGTCAAGCCAGCTCTTAACAGGTCAATAAGTCTTACTTTTGCGGTTACTTAGATTGCTGATTTGGTACTCCTTTCTTTTTGATTTTTCGATGAATACTTCTACTATTTTTTTTTGCAAATTTACCATTTTTTAGATACTGCAAATATAAGGTGCGGCTATGAAAATTCAGTCTTTCAGGCTATTGCGGATTAAGTTAATGACATTGCCCGTTAGGGAAACAATATCAATAGATATGGACATCATCCGAAAAAAATAATCCAGTGATTTGTGTTTGGAGTAGATATAAAATATTTTTTGTATATTTGAGAAAAATAAGGATAGCTGCGATATTACATACGCTGCTACTGGAAACCCAACAGTATCGCCAACGGTATGTGTTTACCGCAGGTAAAAGTTTGGGGAAACCGTAAAATTTCAGCATCAGGATATAGCATTATTCATTTATTATTCGTCAATTTAAATAGCAATTAGCCATGAAATGCAGATTACATAAGGTTTTTTTTAGCATTGCCGCGTGTTGCCTGTCTTTGCACGATGCAGCCGCTCACGATGACTTGTACTTCAGCCCCAAGCGGCAAAGGGAGCTGGACAGGCAGCAGGCCGAGCGCAGGGCAGCCGAAATAACCGCTTTCGGCCTAAAGCGCGGCTACGCGCAAGAGCCGCAGCCGCAGGAAGAGCGCTACACCGAAAGCTGGGGTGACGTTGATTCGCTGGGGAGCCGTCCCAACAGCAAAATCTACGAAATAAACAGAGACTACGAAGCCTCCCAGGATGAGCGCGACGAAGACAGCTACGCCGCTCGCCTGCGCTACGACGACCCCACGTACATTGTGTACGCCCGCAACCCCTACTGGTACGACCCGTGGTGGAGCTACCCCTCGATAGGCTTTTACGGCACGTGGGGCGACCGCTGGGGATGGGGGTTAGGTTGGAACTCCCCATACTACGGCTACGGTTGGGGCTATCCGTACTATCATAGCTACTATTCGCCGTACTACTGGGGATACTACCCGTCATATTTCTGGGGAGGATACCACCCGTCTTCCTACGCTAACGTAACGCATCAGCAAAGGACAAGCAATATGTCCGGAACCAACCGTGGGACGGGTTATACATCGGGCAGAATCGGCTCCGGTCAGCGTTACAGCTCAGGAGGAGGGTTGGCTGTACCTAACAGCAGCACGAACTATCGAGGGATTCGAGGAAGCGGAGGCAGTGGCGCAAATGCTGCTCAACCTTCGGTACAGGCATCTCAACAAAAACAGGGTACTACGAGCTATCGAGGAATACTCGGCAGAGAAAGTAGCACAAGTACATCGGTAGAACAACGTAGCAGCAGTACCGGTACTCGGAGTTACGGCAGCAGCAGCAGCAGCAACAACAACAGTAGCGGCAACTATGGAAGTTCTTCTCGTTCCGGCAGCGGTAGCAGCAGCTATGGTACCTCCTCTTCTCGCTCCAGTGGGGGTAGCAGTAGCCGCGGCTCATCTTCCGGCAGAAGGTAGCTGAAAGAAAATAGCTGCAAAATATCTACAAACAAAACAATAATTGGTCAATACTATGATGAAAAAAACATATCTTTTTGCTGTTGTTTTACTTTGCTTTGCAAGCAGCAGCGTAGCCCAAAATGAATCAGAGGGATTACGATTTTCCCGTACTACGCATCTTGGCACAGCGCGTTTTGCCGCTATGGGAGGTGCATTTGCGGCGCTTGGCGGCGATGCCGGTGCTATTGCTTTCAACCCTGCAGGCATTGGCGTATATCGCTCCAACGAGTTTACTATTACAGGAAACTTGCTATCCGCAGTAACAGACGTTACCTACATGGGGCAAAAATCCAACGATTATCGCTACAATTTTGGCCTGTCTAACATAGCTGCTGTTGGCGTATATAATTTTGGCGACGACGAAGGCTTAATAAGCATGAGCTTTGGTTTTTCCTTTAACAGGACTAACAATTTCGCGCAGCGGTACGCGGCTGTCGGTCGCTACCAAAACTCCAATACGTACTTGGACTACTTTGCCATGCGCGGAACTAACGACGGCAACCTGCCCGGTAAGTTACGCGACAATGAGGCATATATGGCTTACAAAACATACCTCATTAACCACCAAGACTCTACCAAGAATATATACTTTCCGTCATTGGTGGATGGCGACGAAACGCAGGTTCGGCAGTACACTGAGCTAAGCGGATCGCTATCTACCTACGATTTCAGCTTTGGCGGCAACGTGAGCAATGTAGCCTATTTTGGCGTTGGCATTGGCATTAGCGCTGTGGAATTTAATGAAAATAATACGGCGTCGGAGTATGCCGCAGAAAATAATAAGTCAGAGTTTAGAAACTTTTCTTACAATAAAAAATTTGAACAAAGAGGCGTAGGATACAATTTCAAGTTTGGCGTCATTGCGTGGCCGTTTGTCAATGCCGATGTCCTGAACGGGTTGAGGCTCGGAGCGGCTGTTCATACCCGAACATTCCTGAACATGAACGACGAGTACAGCGCCAACATCGTCTCCAACCGTACGTTTGGCTCGGAGAAGGCATGGGTAGATCCTAATAAGTTTTTTTACAACATCGAAACTCCTACCCGTATAATGGGGGGCTTGGCATACGTATTTAGCGGATCGGCTGTAGATGATTGGCGTGGCATTCTCAGCGCAGACTATGAGTATGTGGACTACTCCAGCATAAAGCTGCGGGAAGAACGCGATCACCCTGCTCTTAGCCCCGATGACCCGCACTACAACGTGTCGAACGCCAACATTAAGGAATTCCACAAAGGCACTCACAATGTGCGCTTGGGTGGAGAATTAGGCTACAAAAACATTGCTTTTCGCCTCGGCTACGCCTACTACGATAATCCGTACACCGATAAAGCAAAAAAAGATGGCACAATAAATATCTTTTCGGGAGGATTGGGGCTACAAATCTCCTCAATGTTCAACATTAATTTAACGTACAGCCTTACCAACCAAAAAGATAAAGAATATATGTACTATGCAGAAAGTCAAGTTTCCGAATTTCCCAACATCATATCCGAAGCAAAAGAGTACACCATGTACCAAAGCAACTTCTTCATTTCATTAGGGTGGAGATTCTAAGCTGCTATCAAGAACAGGCAGCGCCGCCGTTTTCCGATATACACCTCTTGATGACCGCCGACGCCTCCGGCCCCTCGTTGAACAGCAAGTCGAGAATGCTAAGGTTGGGGATAAAGCCAAATTTTTGAGAAAATACCTGATAGTATTTTGCTGCTGCAAATGCGCTGCCGCCGCGCTGCCGAGAGTCGCTTTTGGGGCTAATGGCTTGGCGGAGGTCAAGCGCACCGCTTCCGGCTTGCCGGTAAGCGTCTGTGAGCCGTATGTCCGCCCTAATGCCCGCTACATCGCACATCAGCAGGGTTATTTTCATGTTAAGGTCAAACAGAAAGGTTTCGCGCCGCCTGAAAAAAGGCGCTACCTCGTCGGCGTAGTGCTCAAAAAAGGGCGAGGAGCGGTACGCCGAAACGAGCGAGCGCCAATGCATACGCTGCCACGGTGTCCTGTAGTCAATGCGCACGTCGCGGATGAGCATTTTTTCGCCGTGCACCTTTTCTACCGGCACCGAGAGCGAGAGTACGCCGTTGGCGCCAAGTATGTTGCAGCGCGTGCGGTAGGTTTGCTTGAGGTAGCGCTCGTGCGCCTCAATAAAAGCTTGTCCGCAAGACGCAAGTGCGCAAAAATACTGCACCGGCGCAAAGTAAGCAGTGGAAAGAAAAAGGTTCAAATTTCAAATTCCGTTAAGTTCAAGTCAAAGCAGCCCGCTTGTGGTGCCGCGGCTTTACTTTGCCGGCTCCCAAAAGCAGCGCTTGGGCGACACGATGCTGCCGTCGGCTTTCAGGCGGGTCATGGCTTTTTCTACGTCTTTCTTGTCAATACCGGCCAGCGTAGCAATTTTTCCGGCGTTCAGCGGCTCGCCTGCCTTACGCATGGCCTCCAGCACTTTCTCTTCAATTGTCATAGTAATAATTTTTAAATTCAACAATGCACCCACGCCACCTGCGGCGAATGTTTCACAAATATAGCACAAGTTGACGAAATATGCGCCCTGCCGATAAAAAAATGCATAGCTGCTGCTCCTTAGTAATGACGAATAAACAAGATATAACAGCTTTGAGGTCTCTACAGCTTTTATATCCGTTATAGGTTATTTGTTTCTCATCCTTTAACATCAAAACGGCAGGAGTACGCTCGCCTTTCAACCTCGACGG
>JAISGH010000149.1 GCA_031263185.1 Prevotellaceae bacterium
CGGTAAACGCGCTTTTGAAATATCTAATTTGTAATTATTAATTCGCTCATTATTATAAATTTATATTTTTATCTGTCTTATAACCCTTTGTTATTATTATATTTAACAAGGGTGGGAAACTTGAATTCCATAATATACAAGCTGCTTTTGAGTTGTTCATTTCTTCTACCCTGCCGGTAGATGACCATCTACCCGATGAGTAGATGACCATCTACCCGATGAGTAGATGGCCATCTACTCGATGAGTAGATGACCATCTACTCGATGAGTAGATGGCCATCTACTCGATGAGTAGATGACCATCTACTCGATGAGTAGATGACCATCTACTCGATGAGTAGATGACCATCTACTCGATGAGTAGATGGTCATCTACCCGACGAGTAGATGACCACCTACTTTATGGTAAGGGGCAGCCCGTAGGTGATTACGCGGGGGGCTTTCAGCAGCGTATTGCCGTTGGAGTACTGCGTTTTGATTTTCAGCGTGTACGCTCCCGCCGGGGGGCTGGGTACGCGGCAAACGATGCGCTTCGGGTCGTTGAACACCAGCGGGTTGGGATCGTGATACTCCGTGCCGTCGGCGGCTACAAGGAATACGCCAAGCCCATCTTTGTCGGCGGGGGCTATTCTGATTTTCTCGCCCTCAATGATAATGTCGCCGTATATGGTGATCGTCCCGTCGGTTTTGCCGGTGAAGGAGTCGGTAACCAAGTCGATGCGGGCGCCGGCGGCGGCGTGGGTACGGTCACCATCACCGGGGGCGTTGTTACCGCGTGGAACTATGGGAGCGGCGCAAGCATCGGCGGCGCCGCCGGTCGAAACGGCAACGGCGGCGCTGCCAATATCGACATCTCGGGCGGCGCTGTTGTCGCGAATATCATCCAAGGAGGCAATCGTAGCATGGGCCCCAATGGTAGCGCTGGGGCCGCCACGATAGCCATTAACAACGCCCGCGCCGGTACCAACAAAACGGTGAGCGTAAGCGTATCGCTGATTGGCGCCATGGCCAACAACTATACGCTGCTCGGCAGCTACACGCTGTCCGGCCAGCGCATAGCCCAAGCCCCCATCTCCATCACCGGGGGCACGGTGAGGAGCAAAACCTACGACGGCACAAGCCGTCATCTACAGCCTTGGCGGCAGCGCAAAGGGCAGCTATGTCGCTCCGGCGAGCTACACGCTTAGCGGCGGGAGAATCATCCCTGCCGACAGCGTGTGTGCGATATCAATCGTTGATGGCAAGGGTAGCGTGCTGAAGCGCTGGGGTAGCGAGGCCGAAAGCGATACCATCTACTACAGGCTACCCTGCGGCAGCGCAGCTACCCTTGAGCAGCTAAGGGTAGAGTACACCCTTGCCTCCAACGTAAGCGTGGCTATGTCGTCGGTTGAGGCAGTCCGCGCCATCCGCAGAATATTTACCGCAAAGCTGACATCCGGAGGCAAAGCCATGCGCTACACGGTAGCGGTGGAGAAGCCGCTCGAGCTCTCCGAGGTGGTCAACGAGCATATCGGCCACCTCCGCGTGGTGAACAACAACCCGAAAACCAATAAACACGGGCTGACGTTCTCCGCCGCCTCCTGCATGTGGTGGGGCAAGGGAGAGTCGGGCGACTGGATTGTAAAGGCATCCGGACGCCTCTACTACGCCGCCGGCCCAAACATTCAGGACAAGTTCACCGAGCGCGATTCGGTATATGTCGTGCTCTACACCGAAGACGGTAGCAACCGGTTCGAGACCTGCCCCGGCGCCAACCTTATCCCGCCCACGGGGTGAGCGGCGGCAGCTTGAAACCTCACTTCCAACCTTATTTTTCTAACAAAATAACCTCAATATCATGTTGTTATAAAAAAATTCCGAAACATCATTACCTCATTTTTCAGCAACAGCTGTTTGCCACCATCATTCCCGCTTTCGTGGGAATAACAGCGGGAGGAAGGAGGGAAAGGCTCAAAATGAAATTTTCGTAGCACCTCAAAAAAAAGAATTAGCCAAAGAAATAACCCATGCGCTTGGAAATCGTGAGATTTTCATGTAATTTTGCCCGTTGAATTTGGAAATCGTGAGATTTTTATGTAAATTTTGCGCGTTGAATAAGGGCTATTCGCTTCAAAAATTCGTAACTTTATTACCTAAAATTAAAACCTAAAACGCTAATCAACAATGCTGAAAAGGCTATTCAAAAGAAAAGACATTGCCGCCATTCTGGAAGAGTCCGGCGGGTCGAACGGAGGGCTTCGCCGCACCCTTTCGGTTACCAACCTCGTAACGCTGGGCATTGGCGCAATTGTGGGCACAGGCATTTTCGTGATTACGGGGCAGGCCGCCGCCGACTATGCCGGGCCGGCGCTGACCATTTCGTTCCTCATTTCGGCGCTTGGATGCCTGCTGGCGGGCTTGTGCTACGCCGAGTTTGCCGCCATGATTCCCGTTTCGGGCAGCGTGTACTCCTACAGCTACGCCACCATTGGCGAGCTGCTGGCGTGGTTTATTGGGTGGGACCTCATTTTGGAGTACCTCTTTGCCTGCTCAACCGTATCCGTCGGGTGGTCGGGCTACGTGCAGAACCTGCTGCTCGGCTGGGGGGTGGCGCTGCCCCACAGCATTACCGCCTCCACCTTTGACCACACCGCCGAGGGGTGGGCGCTCACCGGCAGCATTATTAACTTTCCTGCCATGTTTATTGTTGCCGTGGTAACGGCATTTTTGCTGGGCGGCATCAAGCAGTCGGCGTTTGCCAACAATATCATCGTCGTCATCAAGGTAAGCGTTATCCTTTTGTTCATCGGCTTTGGGCTTGCGCACATCGACGTGGGCAACTGGGAGCCGTACATACCGGAGAATACGGGCACATTCGGGAGCTACGGATGGAGCGGCGTGCTGCGGGGAGCAGCGGCGGTTTTCTTCTCTTTTTTGGGGTTTGATGCCATTTCAACCACCGCGCAGGAAACCCGCAACCCTCAGCGGGACATGCCGCGGGGTATCCTGATATCGCTGATAGTATGCACCGTGCTGTACGTGGCGGTTACGGCTGTGCTCACCGGCATAGCGCACTACACCACGCTGCACGTGGACGCGCCCATTGCCTACGCCATCGACACGCTGGGCGGAAAGTTGTCGTGGCTCAACCCGCTGATTAAGCTGGGCGCCATTGCCGGCATCAGCTCGGTGATACTCGTCATGATGCTGGGGCAGTCGCGCATATACTACGCCATAGCAAAGGATGGCTTGCTGCCGCCGCTGTTTTCGAAGGTGAACAGCAAGCACGGCGTACCGCAAAACGCCACCATTTTTGCAGGCATCGCCACGGGGCTGGTAGCAGGCCTGTTTCCGCTGCACGTGCTGAGCGAGCTGGTGTGCATTGGCACGCTGATGGCTTTTGCCATTGTGTGCCTGTCCATCGTTGTGCTACGCAAAACGCAGCCCCAGCTGAAGCGCCCGTTCAAGGTGCCGCTGGTGCCGTTCATACCGCTGCTGGGCGCTGCCGTTTGTATTCTGCAAATGGTATCGCTGCCGTGGAACACGTGGCTCAGGCTCATCGGCTGGACGGCGCTGGGCTTTATCCTCTACTTTGGGTATGGAATAAGGCACAGCAAGCTGAAGGATTGAGAAGTAGAAGATGATTACTATGTTCTTGTTTTTTTTGGAAAAAAAATTAATACCTTTGCGCTATAATAATCAATAATTTGCTTTGCTATGGAAATTGCAGGAATAAAGTACACGAAAGACATGTCCGGTCGCAACCGCTATGTGCATATTGATTTAGACCGATACGGTGAAAATCAGCTGCTGGAGGATTTTTTGGACGGCTTGGAGGTGATGTGCCACAAGGAGAAAGAAGTGGTAAGCCTTGATGAGTTTAACCGGTATATTGACGATAAATTGAAAAAAGGTGTATAAGGTTGTCATCAGCAAAAAAATATTGAAGTCGTTAGACAAAATACCTGTTGTTTATCTTTCAAGCATTAAGGAGGCGGTCAATGGCTTGGCAAATAATCCACGCCCGTTAGGTTGCGTAAAATTGGTCGGATTTGAAAAGTTGTACCGTATTCGTGTGGGCGTTTTTCGGATTATTTATTCAATCGAAGATAATGTACTTACGGTAGAGGTAGCAAAAATTGACCATAGAGGCAGCGTATATAAGTAATTTTCATGCTATTACACCTAAAAATAACCAATTCTCATTTTTTATAGCGGCATACTTTGGGTATGGAATAAGGCATAGCAAGCTGAAAAGTTGAGAAGAATAGAAGAGTGGCGACGAAGCAACCAAACTAATAGACGCGCCGATAAAATGTAAAAAGTACGGTCCGCAACAAATAACCGAAATGCCAAAGACTCTTAGCGAATGGTTACGAATAAACGGCACCCGGATTGTACGGGCGCAAGCCAATAATACTTTGCCCTATTGGTTGAACGACAACGCAGCATTGCTTCAAAAATCCGGTATTATCGGAAAAGAAGAATCTACGGCATTAGCCGACAAAGGGTTGCTATCCGACCCGATGATGGTTAACTCGTTCCTTTCCCTCGTTGACTTTATGCGAGTAAAAGCGGCTCCGCAGCTCCGAAAAATAGCCTTTGACCTCGCCATGAAAAACGAACGCTACAGGCGCGAAAACGATGTTTTTTACATGGAAGGCTTCCTTTACAGCCGGGCAGAAAAGCAGACCGCCGAAAAACTTGCAAAAGCCGGTTACTACGTTGTTTTTCCAAGCGTGAAGCATATAAAGGATATAAAGATAAAAGAAAACGATACGAGCGCACGGAAAAATGATGTCTATATTTACGACAAAAAGACGTACATACAGCGTAAGGTAGATTTGAAAACCGTAAACGGCGCATCGCCGGAAGCAATAAGCAGCCATATCGCAAGTGGCTCCGGCCAAGCCCCTGTAGTTGCTGTTGATATAATAGGCAAAATCAGTAAACAGAATTTAATTGACGCTATCCGCTCGGGGTGGGCTAAGAATACACGAGAAGTATTGCTGAACTATAAAGGTCAGTGGTACGAGATTAATAAAGAGAAAGCATTTGACAAGAAATGGTTAACGGATAATATAAAATAAAAAGAGACTACTTTTTTAGGAATAATCTCTTTTTTGATTCTCTTTACACAGGCAATCTAACCCCCTCGCCCATCGTCTGCCCCCTTTCGGAAGTTGGCGTTTCATAGCCAAATGCGAGGCTAACGGTTATTTAAAGTCGCCGAGCCGACACCACAAAAGTACAACCATTTTCCGAAACTACCAAAAAATAGCAGAAAAAAAATAGCGAAAGCCCCGAATAAAATAGAAAAATAGCAGCTTCTAAAAGCCAAAGCTGTCTATCTCTTTCACCTCTTTTTTTTGCTCTTCAAACGGCTTTGCCTTGCCCTGCACCGCGCGGCCTTCGATGTGAATTGCGCGAAACGGACGCGCGGGGCAAATGAACTCGCACCCGCCGCAGCCTATGCATATTTCAACGTTTATGTGCGGAATAGTTAAGCCATCCCTGTACGGAACCATTGTAACAGCCTGCGTAGGGCAGTGCTCCGAGCAGGCTCCGCAGCTTGTTCCGTCGGTTGGCACAACGCACAGCTCCTCGTGAAACACCACGTATCCTCCCTGATTGAGGTGTTTTTCTTCCTTCGTAAGCGGCTTTATCGCTCCGTTGGGGCAAACTTCCGAGCAGATGGTGCAGTCGAAGTTGCAAAAACCCTTTTCGAAGTACATTGTTGGCTGCATGATGCCCGCAAGCCCGTACTCCAAAAAAGCGGGCTTTAGCGCCCGCGAGGGGCACTTGCTGATGCACAGGTGGCACGATGTGCAATGCTTCAGCATATTGTCAACGCTCACAGCACCCGGAGGCAGAATGGGGTGTTGGCGCGCGTAGCGGTTGCTTCCCGTCAGGCTGCCTGCCTTATCTCCGGCCATAGCCACCGGCGCGGAGGCTACCGTAGCCACGCCGGCTGTCAGAAAACGGCGCTTTCCTTCGTCTATGGAACATTCTACAACCCCAACGGTGTCGGCGCTGCCATGCCACATCGTTGCCATTTTTTTGGGCATGAGCGCCGGCGAGAACTTCAGCGCGTCCTTCCGGCAAGCGTCCAGGCAGCTGAAGCAATCTACGCAGCGGCTGCTATCTACCGTTTTTTGCTTGCTGCTTATGCACGCGGCCTTACAGCTCGCTTCGCACAGCCCGCAGCCGGTGCACTTGCTCTTGTCTATCCGAATTTTGAAAACGGAAAATTTGCTCAAAAATCCCAAAACAGTACCAACCGGACAAATCGTATTGCAGTACGTGCGCCCGTGCCGCCACGCCAAGTAGCCGATGGCAAGCATGGTGAGCGCTGCAACGGCAAAGGAGAACGCGCTTGCCACAAACACATCCGTTTTGTAGAAAGTGTAGCTGCCGAATTGCGTAAAAATAGCTGCCAGAGCGTTGTTGCCGGCCATGTAAGCAGGGCGAAAAATGTTTGCCGCTATACGCCCGTAAGCGCTGTACGGGTCAATGAAAGCCAGCGTCAGCGGGAATTTAAAAAAAATAGTTAGCGCTGCGGCAAGCATGGCCACGCGCAGCAGATTTTTGGCCTTGCTAAACCTGTAGCGCTTCACCTTTTTTGCTACCCGCTTCGACACCCACGCCGCTATATCCTGGTACACACCCATGGGGCATACCGACGAGCAGTACACCCTCCCGAACAGCAGCGTCAAGACGGCCAACGCTATCAGTATAGCAAAAGCAGAAGCCAACACCGCCGGTATGAGCTGCGCCCTTGCCGGCAGGTTGGCCATTTTTTCGTGCAGCAAACCTGCAAAATCAACAAAGTAGAACGTTATTAGCGAGAATAACGCTACCGATACAGCGACTCTTGCTTTTTTCAACATACGGCAACAAGTACTACCCTATTTTTATTCTCTTGATATTCAAATCGTCCAGCTTCATTGTCCCTAACCCCATCGTTTGGCCGTTGGCAAGGTGCCCGACGTGCTCCAGCGGCATATCCCTGATTTGCCCAAAAAATTTTGCAGCGGCGGTATCTACCGCTACTATGTCTTTTGCAACGAAAAGGCTCCTGGTATCAACCACATCGGAGGTTGAGCGTCCCTGCGGGCCGTTGGTTTTCATGGTGCGGTAGGCGTCCACGACGTTCAGCGTCGGCTTTTTTTCCAGCGTACAGATGTCGGCTATGCACTGCTGGAGGTCTGAGCGGTGGAATATGCGCCTGTCCCAAATAATTCCCATGTGATTTTTCATGGAGATGGATAAGTTTGCGCCTCCGTGGTGCTTGAGCACCGGTACGTTAATCCACGCGTCGCAGTCCAGTATTGCCTCGTGTACCTTTGCCGTTTTGAGCTTCTTGCCAAGGGGTAGCCGAACCTCTCTGTAGTACGATTCTTCGTGCGCCGGCGCCATTTTGGCGCCTGCCGCCTTGGCCGCCGCTTCTATTCCGCTGTTTTTGTAGCATTTTGTCCACTCATCGCAGGTATGGTCAAATACCGTAACCTCCTTTGCGCCGGCCAGGAAGCATTGCCGCACAACTTCGGCCACCAGCTCGGGGTTGGTGTTTCCGGCCAGCTCGGGCACCTTGTCCCACCCGATGTTGGGCTTCACAACCACCTTCCAGCCTTGCTTGACGAACTTGGACATGCCGCCCAGCTCCTCAATAGCCTGCTTAAACATTTCGGCAGGTTCGCCACCCATAACGGCGACCAAATCAACGGTTTTACCGTCCCGCGACTGCGCCATCAAATCCATTCCGCCTTTTGGCTTTAGCGTGATAGCGGCTCCCGCAAGAGCCAGCGTTCTTAGAAATTGCTTTCTATCCATAGTAGTAGTAGCTTAATTTATAGCTTAATTTATAGCTTAGTTTATAGATAACTCGGAATTTTCAATCAGGTATTCTGCAATTTGCACGGCGTTGAGCGCAGCGCCCTTGCGGATTTGGTCGCCTGAGAGCCAGAGGGTAACGCCGTTTGGGTTGGCCAAATCTTTGCGGATACGGCCTGCGTAAACGTCGTCTTTGTTGGCGGCAAACAGCGGCATGGGGTACTTGCTGCCTGCGGGGTCGTCAATCAGCGTTACGCCCGGGGCGTTGGCCAGCGCGGTGCGCACGTCCTGCGCTGCAAGCGGCGTCTCCGTTTCTACCCACACCGCTTCGCTGTGCGCGCGCGTAACGGGAACGCGCACGCAGGTGGCGCTCACCTCCACATCGCTGTGCATAATTTTGCGCGTTTCGCTGTACATTTTCAGCTCCTCCTTGGTGTAGTCGTTGTCGGCAAATACGTCTATTTGCGGGATGAGGTTAAACGCCAGCTGGTACTTGAACTTTTCGATGGCAGGCTTATCGCCGCTCAGCGCCTGACGCAGCTGCGCTTCGAGCTCGGCCATGGCGGCTGCTCCTGCGCCGCTGGCGCTCTGGTAGGTGGCCACGTGCACGCGCCTGATGTGCGACAGCTGCTCAATAGCCTTGAGCGCCACCACCATGATGATGGTAGAGCAGTTGGGGTTGGCAATGATGCCGCGGGGGCGATTTTTGCTGTCCTCTGCGTTGACCTCCGGCACCACCAGCGGGACATCGCTGTCCATGCGGAAAGCGCTGGAGTTGTCTATCATCACGGCGCCGTGCTTGGTGATGGTCCCGGCAAACTCTTTGGAGATACTGCCGCCAGCTGAGGTAAACGCGATGCTTACCCCTTTGAAGTCGTCGTTGTGCCGGAGCTCCTTTACGGCAACGTCCTTTCCTTTGAAAGTGTAGATGCGGCCTGCGCTACGCTCCGATCCAAAGAGCAGGAGGTCGTCCAGCGGAAAATTGCGCTGCTCCAGCAGCTTCAAAAACTCTTGCCCTACGGCGCCACTTGTGCCAACGATTGCTACTTTCATTTGTTTGGTTTTTTTGCAATTAAAAATCCGACAAAAGTAGTGATTTTTATTCCTACTAACCGACAAAAATCTAGAAAATGTCGATTTTGTTTTTTAATGCATTGCTTTGTAGCAATTTATAATGAGGAATTTTCGCTTTCAATTTTCAATTCTGTTCATGGCCTCTATCAACATGCAGCCGCTGATTTGCTCCGCCAACCCGGTTCTTGCGCCCGGGCTGCGGCTCCAATTTGTGCCAAACAGCACCGGTGTGCTGTTGGCACCCTCTGTCCATAGCGTTTCTGCGTTGTGCTGCAAAAATTGAACATAGCTCTTCCTTACGTCGCTGCTCAGCTGCTCTTGCCGTATCAGCTCCGTAAAGTACCGGACAAAAATGCCCTTGAATAATCCGCCATCGCCGCTGCCCTCATCTTTCAGGATGGCATCGGTTACCAGAACGGTCATTGTGTACTTGGCTGCCAGCGCGGCGTCGTCCAGGTATGCTTTTTTGCCGGTGATTTTGTGCAGCTCTACCGCTGCTCCGATAAACGTACCCTGATTGTAGGTAAATATCCACGAGGTATTTTTTTCGCCCGACAGCCCATTGATATTGTCGTACACTGCGCCGGTGCTGCCGTTAAACAGCGTGTTTTTTTCCCATTCATAAATTTTTAGCGCCCACTCCTTGTAGGTTTCCTCGCCGGTTTCCTGATACAGGCGGGCGGCCAGTATGGAGGCAGGCCCGTTGGAGCATGCGTTTTTGCTCCATATATGGTCAACTCTCTCCCACGCTATTCCGCCATCGGCGGAATCGTTCCAGCCTTCCCTTATATACCCCCACAGCTCCAGGGTAGCGTCCTTGTACTTCTCGTCGCCGGTGGCTTTATAGGTGCGAAGCAGAGCCAGCGCAATCCACTCCATATCGTCGAAGAAATGGTTATACCACTGATTTCCGTTCTTTTTCCATACGCCATCGAACCACCAGCCGAAATACGGTTCGTAGTAGCTGCTTTTGCTTCGCTCGTAGGCATCTACCAGCACATCCAGCGCATGTGCCTGCGGCCAGTATCCAAAACTTTTATTGCCGTAGCTGTTATCCCAAAAGTAGTGCTCCTGCGCGTCCCAGAATGAAGATATCAGCGCACGGCTGCTGCGGTTGGCAGCCGCGCTCCAATCAATTGCCGGTTCTTCCTTCACCTCGTCGGGAGTATCCTTATCGCTGCTACATACACCGCAGCAGCAGGCGCTTAACGTAAGAAAAAGGGCGTAAGTGGTTTTTTTTGTTTTCATTGTTTTACAAATTTACGGGTGATGTGATTTTCGGATTTATTGCTCAGGCTCAGCACGTACACTCCCCGCGTGAAGCCAGACGTGCTAATTGTACATTCCCCGCCGGACAGCTGCCGGCTGTATATTTTTTGTCCGTCCATGCTGTAAACTGCCAAGTCGGAAAAATCCTGAATATTTCTTATGGTCAGCTTTTCGGAAGCCGGATTCGGAAACAACTCGACATCGCTTACCGGCATCTCCCTCCCAACAGCTGTTTCCTGCCCGGGTTCCGGCTCAGGTTCAGGTTCGGGAACTGTTTCGGCGGAAGTCGCTACGCTGAAATTGTCGAAGCGGGCATGGCTGCTGTGTACCCGAAAGCCAACCTTTCCGCTCATAAAAGGGTTGTCGTCCGTGTAGTCGATTACCGGCGCCTCTGCATCCCCGACGTACACCTTAATGTTCGCCCCGGACGCTACTACTTTGATGTGGTAGGGCGCATTGAGCGAATAGGAGCCGGACGAGGTTGCCAGCGTTGTCCAGCTGTAATTATGCTTCCCCAGGGTTACGCTGTTGCTTCCCAGCGTTACGAAGTAGCCTTGCAGGTAGTCGGTGCCCAGCGCGGGGTCGTTGCCTGCGCCGCCCAAGGCAGGGTTGCTGACGCGAAAAATAATACCGGCGTTCATGTCGCGGATGTACGTTACGTCCGCCTCAACGGTGTAGTCGCTCCAGCCGGCGCTCCCGAAAGTCCTCTTGCCCGTTCCGTCGATGACGGCTTGCCCCGATTCTACTCGCCAGCCGCCGTCGCTGTAATTCCATTCGGAGCTGAAGCCGCCTTCAAAATCATCCGTCTTGACAACCGCTTCGTTGTCGGCGTGTATAAGCTTCATCTCGTAGAAGCCAAAGCTGCCGGCAAGGGTTTCTATCTTCAGGGTTTGGTAGCCGGAATCCAAGTTCAGCCCTTTGAGCGTCAGCGTACCCCACGAGGCTGCGCTTCCGGTTGGGGGAAGGCATACCGCGCCGGTTATGGCGGCCTCGCCCTGCCTGATTTTTATCCGGCATGTATCGGCGGCGGCGTACCGTACATCCATGTTGTACGCTCCGGCAGCTTCAACGTTTACGTTGTACCTGTACCACTCTCCGTCGGAGTTGTCGCAGATGTGGTAGCCGCCGGCGGCGTTGCGGGCAACGTCTACGTCGTCGTACCTGAGGGTTGCGCTGTCCGAATATCCGCGGGTAAGGTCGTGGTAGCCGACGCCCTCTCCGCCGGAGCAGTAGTGTACGGCAGCAATAATGCCCGGAACAGGCTTGTAAATATCGTAAATGCCCGATCCGTTGACTTTATCGCTCAGGGCAATGTACGAAAAATTCCCCCTGCAGCCGCTTGCCATGTACCCCACGCTTCCGCCCTGCAGGCGGCTTTCGATGGAAGCCTTTTTCATGCCATCGACAAAAAATGTGTAGGATGTCCGCACTTTTTCGATGCGTATGCTGTGCCACGCCGCATGGTTAAAGCCCGACGGCAGGCTAAAGCGCTGCGGCGTTCCCCAAACGTTATCCACAAGAAAGTTAACCTCCAGCCGGTTGTCAGCGCTGTTGAGCAGGGCTACGCCGTAATTTTGCTCGCTGCTGTAGCCAAAAACGGCCCCCAGCGCTGCCGCGCCGCCGTCCGTTTGCGCAGCCTCCCTGACGGTAAACTCCGCCGTATAGTCGGCTGCGGCTGCCGGCGCAAAAATCGCCCTGTACGAATTACCATCCACAGCGTCCTGAAGCAGGAAATCTTGATTGCTAATGCTCCAGCTGCCACCGTTGGGCGTTGTCCAGCCGTCCCCAAGGTCGGCGCGGTCAAAGTAGTCGGTTGCGGCCAGGGGGAAGCCCTGCTGCGCCCAGGTGGTTGGGCCGAGGAGTAGCAGCTTCTCGCCGTTCCACGCAATGCGGTCAAAGTTGAGGCGGCGGTAGGGGCCTACGCCGTAGTCTCCCGCAAGGTTATGGTAGGTGAAGTAGTACGAATCCAAATCCGGCCCGATAAACGCCGAGCCGTGCCCCAGACCTACAAACGAGCCTTCGCTGCTTATCAGGATAGGGTTTTGGGCGCTTTGAGGCGTATAGGCGCTTATGGGGCCGGCGGTATTTTTGGCGTAGTCTATGCGGTAGCCTTTGCTTATTACGTGGTTTCCCGTGTAGAAGAGGTAGTACGTGCCGTTGCGCTTCAGCACGCAGGGGCCTTCCGTCCAGCCGTACCCCGTTTTGGCGTTCAGGTTGACGGAGTTGCCAATAGCGGTGGGGCTTGACATGGTGCAGCCCATAATGCCGCTATTGTCGGCATGGTAAAAGTACCACCTGCCGTCGTCGTCGACAAACACCGAGCCGTCGATGCTCTTGCCAATGTTGCCGGTAACGGCGGTGAAAGGCCCTGTGGGGCTATCGCTCTGCAGGACGTAGTGCCCGTTGCCGCCGGGGGAGGTGTACATGTAGAACTTGCCGTTCCAGTACACCACTTCGGGGGCGTAGGCCGTTTTGGTAACGGGGTCGGTGGAGCAGGT
>JAISGH010000026.1 GCA_031263185.1 Prevotellaceae bacterium
CACACACACACACACACACACACACACACACACACACACACACACACACACACACACACACACACACACACACACACACACACACACACACACACACACACACTGCTCAGCGAGTTACGTTATGTGGCTTTATGCGTAGCATGTAATTTTTTCGACTTTCGCAATACTTTTCGACTTTTTTATTTTGATGAGTGGCCAAATAATATTTTGGCTACTCATTTTTTTTATTCAAAAACACTTCCTAAACATGAACGTTATCAGATACTTCAAAACGTACTATACGCACAATTCGCTGATATGCACATAAATACAATACTCAAATGAAGAAACCAAGAACTCTCGCAATGCTATGCCTCTCCGGCAGCTTTGGCGGGCTGGAGATGAATACCGTAAGGCTTGCCCGGTGGCTGAAAGATTTGAACCTTTTCGACGTTACAGTCATTGGGCTTGAAAAATCACCCGCTGTGCAGATGGCAAAAGAAGCAGGCTTGCCTGTTGCCTGCACAAAATCCTGCGCAAAATACATGGATATACGCGGCAGCTACCGCCTCCGGAAAATGCTGCGCTCAATGGGTGTTGAGGTAGTATTTACAGCGAATAATCGGGACTTGTCCCTGCTTTCGGCGCTGAAAAATATCTGGCGAAGCCCGGTAAAGGTGGTATACCAGCAGCAAATGGATTTGGTGATCAATAAAAAAGATATTATTCATACCCTCCGCTTTTCGGCCATCGACCTGTGGATTGCCCCGCTGGAGAGCATAAAGCATGACGCTATGCGGCACACCCGCGTAAAAGCCTCAAAAATCAAGGTAATTCCGCTGGGAGTTGAGGTTGAGCCGCTTTTGGCGGGCAAAAAAGATAGCTTATCGGCGCAAAAGCAGCTCGGATTAAAGTCTAAGCACCCGCTGATTGGCATTATGGGCAGAATAGACAGGCTAAAAGGGCAGCTGGTTTTGCTGCAAGCGCTGCAAATACTCCGCGAAAAAAATATTTTTGCAGCGCTGCTGATAGCCGGCGAGCCAACGCGCAATACGGGGCAAGGCTACACGGAGGAGCTGCAAAATTTTGTGCGCGCAAACCGCTTGGGAGATGCTGTGCATTTTTGTCCGTTCATGTGCGATGTTGCAACCTTCTACTCCGCCGTTGACGTGTTTGTGATGGCCACAAAGCGCGAAACCTACGGAATGGTAACCGCCGAGGCCATGCTCTTTGGGCTGCCCGTTGTTGGCTCCAACGCAGGAGGCACGGTGGAGCTGCTAAGCCTGTACGATGGATACCTGCTGTTTGAGCCGGAAAATGCAAATGATTTGGCAGGTAAGCTGCAACAAATTCTGGAAAATCCGGAAGAGTACAAGGCAAAAGCCCGGCAAGCCTCAGCTCGAGTAAAGCGCTACTTCTCGCACGTAGAGGAGTGTAAAGCGATACAAGCGGCCATTGAAGCGTTGATGACAAAACGCTAACAACACGGCTACTAATGACAGATGCTCTTTGACGTATTGGTTTACACGCAAAAAAACAGTATCTTTGTCAAACAACTAAATTATTTCAAATGATGAGATACTTTAACATAGCAGGGCCATGTAGCAGCGCAAAGCATTACATGATAGATGCCGCCACCCGCCTGCAGGGCGTGGAGGAGCTGATAGGCAGAGAACAGTATTTTGTAATTCATGCCGCGCGGCAGAGCGGGAAGACGACCTACTTGCAGGATTTGTCCAAAAAGCTTAACGCAGGTGGAAAATATTACGCGCTGTATTGTTCGCTGGAAAGCGCACAAGGTGTTATTGACCCGAAAGAAGGGATACCGGCTATTATCAGCTGTCTAAAAGATAGTTTTTCCGATACCGACATTCCACAAGGGAATAAATTTGCTCAAGCAGCCGATTTAACCGATTACATATCTGTGCTAAAAGCGGAACTATCTCGTTTCTGCAAGTTGTCGGACAAACCCTTAGTCATCCTTTTCGATGAGGCGGACTGCCTGAGCGAAGGCACCTTGATTTCCTTTTTGCGGCAATTGCGTAATGGCTATAACAGCCGATCGCTTTCGCCCTTTGTTCATTCGGTGGCCCTGGTGGGCATGCGTAATATCCGCGACTACAAGGCTAAAATCCGTCCCGACAGCGAAACCCTGGGCAGCGCAAGCCCGTTCAATATCGTTACGGAGTCGTTTACATTAAAAAACTTCACCAAGGAAGAAATTGTTCAGCTGTACAGGCAGCATACCGATGAAACGGTACAGGTATTTGAGGAAGATGCGATAGAATTGGTTTGGGAACAGACACAGGGGCAACCTTGGTTAGTGAATGCTATTGCCCGCGAAGTAATTGAGAAAATCTTACATTCGGACTACGCAAAGCCCGTTACGGCGGAGCTGGTGAAAGAAGCCATTCAAAGCATCATTCTCAACCGCCCTACGCATATCGACAGCCTACTTGAGCGGCTGAAGGAAGACCGGGTGCGCAAGATTATAGAGCCGATGATTTTGGGTGAAGAATTTATTCCCAGAGATTCGGACGATTTTCTGTATACCCGTGATTTGGGGTTAATCCGCGTGGTTAATTCGGTGGTAGAGCCTGCCAACCCGATTTACGCCGAAGTGATTATTCGCAAATTATCTTCCGACATGCAGGAAGCGCTGAGAAACCCGAAGTATCCCTATCAGCTACCCCGCTACCTGAAAGACGGGTGCATCGACATGGACTTCCTGATGCGCGACTTCCAGAAGTTCTGGCAGCTGAACAGCGCTATGTGGGTAAACATGTCGGATTATAAGGAAGCGGCGCCTCACTTGGTGATGATGGCTTTCCTGCAACGGGTGGTTAACGGCGGTGGGCAGGTTATCCGCGAGATGGCGTCGGGCAAAGGCCGCCTCGACCTCTGCCTGATATACGAAAACCAAAAATACCCGATAGAGCTGAAGATACGCTACGGCAACAGGTACATAGAAAAAGGTCTTGAACAAACCGCCCGCTACATGGACTTGCACTGCTGCAACGAGGGCTGGATGGTAGTGTTCGACCGACGCAAGACGGTAAAGTGGGAAGACAAGCTCTACTTTAAGAAAGAAACGGTGGACGGGAAAACGGTTACGGTGGTGGGAGCGTAAGAGAATTATGAATTAAAAGTCAAAATAATATGAAAACAAAAAAAGCAAAAACAAGACAGGAGGTCATGTCTTAAATCCGTTGGAAAGTATTATCTTTGCACACCAAAACAATTCAGAGATGAAGCACAGCGCAAGTATTTTATCCCAAAATGTCCATTAAAAAGTTACCTGATGTGGCAGGTGCTTTTCTTGAAGTGTCAATTGGGCACACAAAAAACACAGATTTAAAAGATAAGCACAGATAAATTCCTATCTGTGCTTATCTTTTAAACCTGTGCCATCTGTGTGCTAAAGTGTGCGCTAATAGACATTTTGGGCTTATACCAAAAACCTCAGTAGCAGTTGAGCTTCTAAGAGTTCCCTATAGAAATTTTTCTTTCAGCTTTTCCAAATCCTCCGGCGTGTCAATAGCCCATGTTTCCAGCTCGGTTACGGCAACCTTAATGCGGTAGCCATTTTCTATCCAGCGCAGCTGCTCCAGCTCTTCGGCCAGCTCCAGCTGGCTTTGCGGCAGCCGGCAAATGCGCTGCAGCGTGTCGGTACGGTAGGCGTAAAGGCCAACGTGCTTGTAAAAAGGGAAGCTCTCCGGCCACTGCGCCTGCGCTGCGCTGCGGAGGTAGGGAACAACCGACCGGCTAAAGTAGAGCGCGTGGCTGCTTGCGTCAACTACCACCTTGGGGCTGTTGGGAGAGAACACATCTTCGCCTTTTCCAAAAGTTTTTACCAGCGTAGCCAGCTGCACGTCGGCATCGGTAAAGCAGCCCTTGAGCTGCTCCAGCTGCAGGGGCGCGATAAAAGGCTCATCGCCCTGTACGTTGACCACCACGTCGAACTTTTGGCCAAGCGCCGTCTCTGCTTTCAGAGCGGCTTCGGCGCAGCGGTCGGTGCCGCTCCGGTGCGAGGCGGAGGTCATGATAACCTTTCCGCCAAAATTTTTTACGGCGGCAGCAATACGCTCGTCGTCGGTAGCGACAAAGACGTGGGCAAATGCGCGCTGCGCTTGCTCATACACGCGCTGCACCATAGGCTTCCCGCCGACATCGGCAAGCGGCTTGCCCGGAAAGCGGGTAGAGGCATATCGCGCCGGTATAATGGCGATAAAATTCATTTGCCGCTTTTCCGCTTAGCGGCTTTTTCTTTTTCTTTCTCTTTTTTTTGCTCACTTGCCGCCTTGTCTGCTTCACGCTTGGCAGCAGCTTTGTCTTTTTCCCTTTGCAGGGCGGCCTTTTCTTTTTCCCGCTTTTCTTTTTCCTTATTTTTTTCCTTTTCTCTTTCTTGTGCGAGCTTAGCTTTGTCTGCTTCTTTCTTGGCCAAAGCTTCTTCCTTTTGCTTTTGCTTTTTCAGCTCGCGCTCCTCTTTTTGCTTTTGCATGGCCGCTTCTTCATCTTTTTTCTTTTTTTGCGCTTGCAGCGCTTCGCGCTCCTTGCTTTTCTCGGCGCTTTCGATGGCATCAATTTCTTTTTCTATCGCTTTAAGGGCAGCCACAGCATCTTTCCACGCTTTGTCAGCCAGCTTCAGCTTTTCCTTACCGCGCACTTCATTTTTTTCCGCCTCTTTTAATTTTTTCTGAATTTCCGTATTTCTTGATTGAAGCACTTTTATCTCGGCGTTGTACGCTTTTCGGATTTCGTTTTTCTGTTCCATTCCCGCTTTGCGCTCTTGAGGGTCTTTGGATTTGATTTGCTTCTCAATAGCAGGCAGCTCAACGTCAAACGTGCGCTTTTCGAGCTTATCCTGCTCGTCAAGCAGCTGCGTCATCTCAAGATTTCCTTCTTTTTTTAACCGTTCTCCCTCGGTAATAAGGCTATCTGCCGCTTTTCTTTCGGCTTCTGCTTTGTCAACACGGGCTTGGGCTACGTTACGCATCTCGATGAACTTGTCCAAACTTTGCTTCTTTGCCGCGCCGCTCTCCTGAGCGTAGAGCGCTACCGACATGGTAGCCAACAGCGCTGCGCAAAACAAACTTTTTTTGCATAACAACTTAGGTAACAAATTTTTTTTCATAATTATTTTCATTTAATGTATATAATAACGTTGATTATTAACAAAATAGTACATGTAATAAGTAACATTCATGGCTACGTACAGGTTACTCTTCCAAAGGTATAAAAATTCTACGCAGGTATGCTTTCGCGCGACCTGCGGGCGTAAGTTGCAAAAGAATAGCGCAATTCGCTTTTGCCGCAAGCCATAGCGCCGCTGTTGGCCACCTGCTCCCAAACTTCGCCGGATATTTCGGGAAAGAACGTATCGCCTTCTGCATCGACATGCACGTGGGTAACGTACAGCCGCTGCGCCAGCGGCATTGCCTGACGGTAAATGCTGTCGCCGCCAATGACAAAGATTTCGCCGCTGCCCTGCGCCGCCAGCAGCGCTTCCTCCAGCGAGCCAACAGCAATCCGTCCGTTTGCCTCGCCTGCCAGCATTGTTCTCGAGATAACAATGTTTTTTCGGTTGGGAAGCGGCTTGCCGATAGACTCAAAGGTTTTGCGCCCCATAACAACAGCATGTCCGGAGGTAAGCTGCTTAAAGCGCTTCAAATCCTCCGGAATGTGCCACGGCAGCCGGTTGGCATTGCCAATAACGCCGTTGTCGGCAGCTGCCACTAGTATGGAAACTTTTTGAATTTTGAATTTTGAATTTTGAATTTTGAATTTTGAATTTTGAATTTTGAATTATCCTCAGCTTTCAGGAATTCAAAATTCAAAATTCAAAATTCAAAATTCAGAATTCAGAATTCAGAATTTAACTTATATCCACCTTACGAGGGCAAAATCTTGCCTGTGGGGCAGATCGGGATGCTTGGCGTAGAGGCGCACTCCGGAAAAAATTACGCCGGGGTGCTCAGGCAGCACATCAATTGTGTAGGTGGCAACGGAGCCTACATGCGACACGCAGGCGTACTCCGAAGTACCTACTACTTTCATTTTGCCGCTGGCGTCCTGCTCTGCAGTTACCATTTCCACACCCACGTCTTCGGGGTTGAGCGAAGCAATATCCAGCTGTATCTCCGAGCGGTAAATGTTACCCAGCAGCACTTCGTCTTCCTGCATGTTGAGCTGCTTGCGGAAGATAACTTCAATGCTTTCCCACTGGCGGCTCACGTGCCTTTTCCACTCTGCAAGCTCCTTTGCCTTGGCAAAATCGTTTGCGCTTACGCTGCGGCAACGCTCGCAGAGCTTGTTGTAGTAGCGGTCTTCGTAGTCTTGCAGCATACGGTTGGTGGTAAAGTTGGAGGCCACCTTGGCAATGGTGTTTTTTATCATCTGCACCCACTCGGTGGGGATGTTGTTTGCGTCGCGCTTGTAAAACTTAGGCGCTATTTCGTTTTCGATGAGGGCGTAGATGGTCTCCGAGTCGAGCTCATCCTGAAAATCCTGATTTTCGTACGATCGCTCCATTGGCAGCGCCCAGCCGGCGCCCTCTTTGTAGCCCTCTACCCACCAACCATCGAGCACCGAGAGGTTCATCACGCCGTTCATCACGGCCTTTTCGCCGCTTGTCCCCGAAGCTTCGAGCGGGCGGGTTGGCGTATTCATCCAGATGTCAACGCCGGCAACCATCTTACGCGCAACGCGCATGTCGTAGTTTTGCAGGAAGAGAATTTTACCAATGAATTGAGGATACTTCGATATTTCTACAATACGCTTTATCAAATCCTGCCCAGCCTTGTCGGCGGGGTGCGCCTTGCCTGCAAACACAAACTGCACGGGCATTTGCGGGTTGTTGACAATGGCGTTGAGCCTGTCCAGATTTTTGAACAGCAGGTGCGCGCGCTTGTAGGTGGCAAACCGCCGCGCAAAGCCAATGGTCAGGATGTCGTTGCGGAGCGTTTCCTTAATTTCTACCAGCTGCCGGGGCGTGTGGTACTTGAGAATTTTACTGTCGTTAAGGCGCTGGCGGACGTACCGCACCAGCTTATCGCGCAGCTCTTTGCGCAGCTCCCAGATTTTTTCGTCGGGCACGCTGTATATGCCGTCAAAGCAGCTCTTGTCGTAGTGGTGGTCTTTGAAGTCGGGGCCAAAGCTTTCCGTTTGCAGTCGCTTCCACTCGTTCGATGTCCACGTATCGTAGTGTACGCCGTTGGTTACGTAGCCAATGTGCAGCTCTTCGGGCTGGTATCCGGGCCACATGCCGCACAGTATTTCGCGGCTCACCTTGCCGTGCAGCCAGCTCACGCCGTTTACCTCCTGCGAGCAGCTGCATGCAAGGTTGCTCATGGAGAACTTTTCGTTGGGGTTGTTTACGTCCACCTTGCCCAGCTTCATCAAATCCTCCCAGTTGGTTTTGAGGCGCTGCGGGTAGTGCGATATGTAGGTGCGCAGCAGGCCTTCGTCGAAAGCGTCGTGGCCGGCGGGGACAGGCGTGTGCGTGGTAAAGAGCGACGAGGCGCGAACAACCTCCAGCGCTTCGGAGAACATGAGGTGCTTTTCGTTAACCAGCTCTCGAATACGCTCCAAGCCAATAAAGGCGGCGTGTCCTTCGTTGCAGTGGTACACGTCGGCGCTAACGCCAAGGGCGCGAAGGGTGCGGATACCGCCAACTCCCAGCACGAGCTCCTGCTTGAGGCGATTTTCCCAGTTGCCTCCGTAGAGCTGGTGGGTAATGCTTCTATCCTCCGGCAGGTTGTCCTCAAAATCGGTATCGAGCAGGTAAAGCTCGGTGCGGCCAACGTTTACGCGCCAAATTCGCGCAAATACCGTACGGCCGGGCATCGCCACGCTCACGGTAATCCACTTGTTGTCCTTGTCGCGCACGGGGTAGGCCGGTATCTTCATAAAATCCTGGTCGTCGTACTCGGCAACCTGATCGCCTGCGGCCGAAAGCTTTTGCGAAAAATACCCGTAGCGGTACAGCAGCCCCACTCCCACCATTGGCGTACCCTTGTCGCTTGCCTCCTTGAGGTAGTCGCCCGCCAAAATGCCCAGCCCGCCGGAGTATATCTTGAGCGAGGTGTGCAGGCCGTACTCCATGCTAAAGTAGGCTATCTTGTAGCGCACAACGTCGGTGCGCTCGGGCGGCCGCCCCTCAACGGGGGCATTGCCGACGTGGTCGTCGAATAAGGCCGACTTCTGCGCCATGTAGCTTTTGAATTTTGCGTACACAGCGTCGAGCTGCGCCAAAAAATCTTTGTTCTTTTCCAGCTCCTGATAGCGCGGCAGCGAAATCATTCCCAAAAACGCAATGGGATTGTACTGGCTCTGCACCCACAGCGGCTTGTCGATGGACTTGAAAAGCTCCACCGCCTCCTGATTCCAGCTCCACCACAGGTTTTTCGATAAATCCTCAAGTGGGGCAAGGCTTTGCGGAATATTTTTATGCACGATTATGCGGTTCCACACCGGCTGGTTGGCCAGCTGAACGGTGTTGATGTAGGGGGTCAGGTCTTCGCGCGTTTGGTTGATAACCTCCTCCATACGGTTGTCAACCTTGTCAAGCGCTATGCTGAAAGCCTTTTTGTAGTAGTAAATCAGGTTTTCCCAAAGGGCAATGGACGAAACCTGCTTGGCATTTTCGCGCACTGCCTCAAAGTCGGCGGGCGAAAGGTTGGAGAGGTCGAGCACCTTTTTTACCATTTTGTTTATCACCTCGGCATCGTTGTCGTCCCGGCGCTCTATCACCTCAATGCCCGGGTGGTCGGACTGGTAGTGCATGTTGACCCACAGCCCAAATCCGGCGAGCGACGTGGTGATGGTGGGCACCTTGAACGCTACGCTCTCCATCGGCGTGTAGCCCCACGGCTCGTAGTACGACGGGAACATGGAAGCGTCAAGCCCGATGAGCAAGTCGTAGTATTTTTTGTTGAACACTCCGTCGGCGCCGTTGAGGTACGAGGGGCAAAAGAACAGCTTGACCTTATCTTCCGGCCTGTTGTGCAGCCCCACGCGGCGCGCGAGGTTCAGCGCGGGGTCGTACTGCGTGTCCACCAGCCCGTGGGTGGTGCATTTATCCTCCAGCGGTAGCGCCGCCTCCTTGTTGGCAATGTTGTACAGCAAATCCTTGCGGGGGCCGTGGTGCCCCGCCGGAACAAGAATAAATGCGTAAATGGTGCGATTGAGGTCGGGCGATTGGTTCAGCTTGCCCAGCGATTCGATGAAAACGTCTATTCCCTTATTCTTAAACTCGTAGCGGCCGCCAATGCCCAGCAGCATGGCGTTATCTGCGGCCTTGCACCCCAGCAGCGCCTCTGCCACCTCAAGCAGCTTAGCCCTACCCTCGCGGCGCACATTTTCAAACTCTTCGTCCGACGGTACAAAAGTATTATCAAATCCGTTGGGCGTAACTAAATCAACATCCTTACCCAGGAAAGCCTTGCACTCCTGCGCCGTAATATCGCTCACCGTCGAGAAGCAGTCGGCGTACTGCGCGGCGCAGCGCTCCAGCGATTGCTTTGCCGTTACGTTAAACTCGCGAGCCTTGAGGTCGGCGTCGTAGTTTTTGAAGTTGCTGTACAGAGGCTGCCCGTTGCCCGCAATGCAGCGCCCCATGACGGTGGCGTGCGTGGTAAACATGGTAGCAACCTGCGGAACGTGGCTCTTGAGGTAAAGCAGCCCGGAGCCGGTCATCCACTCGTGAAAAATAGTAGCCACCTTGTGGCGCAGAGCGAGGTTAAACCGCAAGAAGCTTTCTATCACCTTGCCGGTAGCGTAGCCAAAAAGAGCAGGCTCAATATAGTCCCACTGGCCGGATATGGAGTCGAGCTTGTAGGTTTCCCAAAACTCCGAAAAGATTTTGTCTTTTTGGGGAATAAACGTAGTGTAATCCACCAGAATGGTAGTGGGAGACCCTGCAATATCCCAGCGGCCTATGCGAATACGCAGCCCCTCCTCCTGCACCTTGAGCCGCCACGACTTGAACAGCTGCAAATCTTCAATAAACTCTGTATTGCCGTTCGATTCGTTCAGCACGTCGGGGCCTATCATGATATGGTTTTTCACCTCGCGCGACGTGTTGCCCGCTTTTGTGGAAACTACCGTGTGAATACCGCCAACCTTGTTGCAAACCTCCCAGCTCACCTCAAACAAGTAATCCGGACTTTGTAGGACTTTTTTCTTCATTAAAATTTTCATTAGTTAAGCTCCTCCACCCTTCGCTACGCTTTGAAAAGGGGGGTAGTAGAGCAGGTTAAACATTTTACAGTTAAACAAAAACGGCCACAAAGTTACGGAAAAAAACGTCCTGTTTTACCTTTTGTCAATAAAAACATCGCAGCAATCGCTTACGAAAGTAATATTTATGATTTTTTGAGGGATATCCCCCCTCCTCAATCGCTTCGCTTCATTGGGGGTTATTCACATATTCAACCCTGCGGGTTCAGCGTCCGGTTTTATCCGATATTTGATGAATAACATGGCGCGCTACCGCATTATAATTTTTCAAATGAGAGGCATCCAAGTCAGGAGGCTGCTACATCTTATCTTAATTTCACATCCCTAAACCATCCACCCCACAGCGTCGCTTGGCATGCGCCAGTCGCCGCGGGGCGAGAGGTTGATAGAGCCAACCTTGGGTCCGTCGGGCATGCACGAGCGCTTGAACTGCTGGGAAAAAAACCGGCGCAGGAATACTTTCAGCCAAGCAGAAATTTCGTCGGC
The DNA here is from genome assembly GCA_031263185.1 of Prevotellaceae bacterium. Lineage (GTDB taxonomy): Bacteria > Bacteroidota > Bacteroidia > Bacteroidales > UBA932 > JAITMY01. The sequence continues at coordinate 10,705 of JAISGH010000026.1, forward strand.
GGTGTAATCGTTCTTAAATGCATGAGCGGCCAAAAACGCTATTTTTTCCGGGCTGAAGCCAAAGCGAACAAAGTAGTACAGAAAGAAATCGTGCAGCTCGTAAGGCCCTATAATATCCTCCGTTTTTTGCGCAATTGTTCCCTCGCCGGAGGCGGGTAGCAGCTCGGGGCTTACGGGCGTATTGAGCACGTCCCTTAGAATTTCTGCCGACGCGCCGTCCAGCTGGTGCGCCACCCAATCTACCATGTGGCGCACCAGCGTTTTCGGGACGCCGCTGTTGACGGCGTACATCGACATGTGGTCGCCGTTGTAGGTTGCCCAGCCGAGCGCCAGCTCCGACAGGTCGCCCGTACCCACAACAAGCCCGTTGTGCTTGTTGGCCAAATCCATCAGAATTTGGGTACGCTCGCGCGCCTGCGTGTTCTCGTACGTAACGTCCTTAACTTCGGCGCTGTGCATAATATCCTTAAAGTGCTGCAGCGACGCTTCCCGAATGGGAATGTCAAGCGGCGTAACGCCCAGCGATTTCATCAGGTTTATGGCGTTGGCGTAAGTTCGGTTGGTGGTGCCAAATCCGGGCATGGTAACGCCGAGAATACGCTTGCGGTCGAAGCCCAGCTTGTCGCACGTCTTGACACAAACCAGCAGCGCAAGCGTGGAGTCCAACCCTCCGGAAACGCCCAGCAGCAGATGCTGCGCCTGCGTGTGCGTCCAGCGCTTGCTTAGCCCGCCCACCTGAATGGAAAAAATCTCGTGGCAGCTTTCGTCACGCGCGGCGGGCGGCGGCACAAAGGGGTGCCTGCCGACGTCGCGCTTAAGCTCAAGCGCGCAGGGATGCGCCTCCTCTATGGGAATAATCCGGTACGCGGCGGCAGACCTGTCCGCTCCGAAGTTGGCGTTTCGCATACGGTCTGCCCTAAGGCGCTCCACGTCTATTTCGGCCACCGTGAGCTGCGGCTCGAAGCAAAAGCGGTCTGCCGAGGCTACGATTTTTCCGTTTTCGGCAATGATACCGTTTCCCGTAAAAACAACGTCGGTGGTAGATTCGCCCGCGCCCGACGAGGCGTAGGCGTATCCCGCGTAGCATCGCGCCGACTGTTGCTCTACGAGCTGCCGCCTGTAGGCGTGCTTGCCCACCACCTCGTTGCTGGCCGAAAGGTTGAAAATAATTTCGGCGCCGTGCATGGCCTGCTGCGCGCTTGGCGGTATGGCCGTCCAGAGGTCTTCGCAAATTTCTATGCCAAAGGTAAACGCGCCGTCAGAAAAGAGTAAGTCCGTCCCAAAGGGAGCTTTCCAGTCGCCCAGCGTAACCTCCTTTTCCCCGCACGAGGTTCCCGAGGCAAACCAGCGCTTCTCGTAAAATTCGTTGCCGTTGGGCAGGTTAATTTTCGGGACAACGCCCAGAACGTGGCCTCCCTGCAGCACGGCGGCAGCGTTGAACAGCTTGCCGCCCAAGCGCACCGGTAGCCCCACAATCACGGCTGCCTGCGCCATGATAGTTTGCATGGCAAGGTCGTCCAGCGCTTTTAGGGCGTTGGTGAGCAGCTTATCCTGAAAAAACAAGTCGGCGCAGGTGTAGCCCGTGAGGCATAGCTCGGGGAAGCAGACAACCTGTACATTTTCTTTTTCGGCCTGCCAAACCAAATCGACAATTCCGGCCGTATTGAAAGCGCAATCTGCCACCCGAAGCTCCGGTATCGCTGTGGCAATGCGTACAAATCCTTGGTACATTGGTTTTTGTAATAAAATTTATGCTGATGCGCTGTTTATATAGCACAGACAAGCCATGGCAACTTTGCCGTAGCCGATTGCTGCAAATATACAAAAAAACAGGTAAATCCTTTTTTTGGCGCTATTTAATGTGAGACAAAAACATTGAAAAAATCAATAGCGCCTCAAAAAAAGATTTAGCCCAAAAAGCACAGAATTTCAATATTCAATTATGTAATAATGAGAATATTGTATATTTTATTCGGAGGCAAGGGCAATATTTGAGGTAATATTTTTTGTCGGTATGGAAATTTTACCTACCTTTGGGGGCTTTTTAAACAAGTGGACTTTTTTAAACAAGTGGGCTTTTTTAAACAAATTACATCATTTAATAATTTCATGTACTTAACAGCAGAAAAAAAGCAAGAAATTTTCGCACAGTACGGGAAGTCTAATACGGACACAGGCTCTTCGGAAGGCCAAATTGCCCTATTTTCCTACCGTATCAATCATCTTACCAACCATCTGAAGTCCAACAAAAAGGATTTTGGTACGGAGCGTGCGCTCTTGGGTATGGTAGGCAAACGGCGCAGGCTGCTTGATTACTTAAAGAAGATTGATATAGAAAGATATAGAGCAATTATTAAGGCGCTCGACTTACGAAAGTAAACAGAACAGAAAGGCAATTGTAGCAATTGCCTTTCTTTCTTTGATTGCCGAAATCGCTGAATTTGAAATTCAAAATTTAATGGACTTTAGCCAACACCTCCGCCTCATTCCGGATTATCCAAAGCCCGGAGTTATTTTTCAGGATATTACTACGCTTTTGGGTAATAGCGAAGCATTTCACGCTGCCGTGCAGCAGGTGGCCGAGCATTACCGTGGTAAAGGTATTACCAAAGTGGTGGGCATTGAATCGCGCGGATTTATTTTGGGCGCAGCGATTGCCTACGAGCTGGGCGTGGGGTTAGTCCCCATGCGCAAAAAAGGCAAGCTGCCGTGGAAAACCTACTCGCTGGAGTACTCGCTAGAGTACGGTACCGATGCCATCGAAATTCATCAGGACGCGCTAACCGCTACGGACAAGGTGCTCATTACCGACGACATCATTGCCACCGGCGGCACGGCCTACGCCTCGCTGGGGCTGGTGCAAAAGTTCGACATTCCGGCAGAGAACATTTTTATATGCTTCCTGCTTGATATTCACGATATTCCGGGAAAGGAAAAGGATATTCTCAAAAAACATGGATATTTTTCGCTGATATGATTATATAAACCCGCCCTCGCGAAAGCTGAAGCGAGAGCACAAAATGAACAAACCAAATGCTGTACAATGCTATAAAAAAAACAATTGACTTAGGCGATGGCCGCACCATCGAAGTCGAAACCGGCAAGCTGGCCAAGCAGGCCGACGGCGCCGTGGTGGTAAAAATGGGTAGCACCATGCTGCTCGCCGCCGTTACCTGCGCCCCCGACGCAAAAGAAGATACCGACTTTATGCCCCTGTCGGTAGAGTACAAAGAAAAATACGCCGCCGCCGGACGATATCCGGGAGGATTTCTCAAGCGCGAGGCGCGCCCCAACGACCACGAAATCCTGACCTCGCGCCTTATTGACCGCGCGCTGCGTCCGCTTTTCCCCGACGATTTTCATGCTGAAGTTTTTGTAACCGTCAACCTTATTTCGGCCGACAACGAAATCATCCCCGACGCGCTGGCAGGCCTTGCAGCCTCAGCAGCGCTGGCGGTTTCCGATATTCCGTTCAACGGACCTATCTCCGAAGTGCGCGTTGCCCGAGTTGACGGCAGCTGGAAAATTAACCCGACTTTCGCGGAGCTGGAAAAAGCCGACATCGACATCATGGTGGGCGCTACCGAAGAAAATATTTTGATGGTGGAGGGCGAAATGAAGGAGGTCTCGGAAGCCGAAATGCTCGAAGCTATAAAAGTTGCCCACACCGAAATCAAGAAGCACTGCCGCATACAAAAGGAGCTTGAGGCGGAGACCGGTAAGCAAACCAAGCGAACCTACTGCCACGAGGACAACGACGAGGAGCTGCGCAAGCAGGTGTACGATGCCTGCTACGCCAAAGCATACGAGGTGGCAAAAAAGATGACCTCCAAGCATGAGCGTACTACCCTGTTTGCTCAGGTAGAGGAGGAGTTTATTGCAACTCTGCCCGACGACGAGGAAAAAGAGCGCAAGGCCAAGCTGGTTAAGCGCTACTATCACGATAACGTGCTCAAAAAAGCCATGCGCAACATGGTTTTGGACGAGGGTGTTCGCCTTGACGGGCGCAAGACCAACGAAATCCGCCCCATCTGGAGCGAGGTGGACTACCTGCCTGCCGCCCACGGCTCGGCCGTTTTTACGCGCGGCGAAACGCAATCGCTCACCACCGTTACCCTCGGCACCAAGCTCGACCAAAAAGAGGTGGACGAGGTGCTCATTCAGGGCAGCGAGCAGTTTGTGCTGCACTACAACTTCCCCCCGTTCTCTACCGGCGAAGCAAGGCCGGCCCGCGGCACCAGCCGCCGCGAAATTGGGCACGGCAACCTTGCGCACCGTGCACTAAAGGGACAAGTTCCGGTAGGCGAAGAAAATCCATACGCCGTGCGCGTGGTGTCGGACATTCTGGAATCAAACGGATCTTCGTCAATGGCGACCGTATGCGCCGGAACGCTTGCCCTCATGGACGCCGGCATACAGCTCAAAAAGCCGGTTTCGGGTATCGCCATGGGGCTGATTAGCGAAAACAAGGCGACCAAGTTTGCCGTCCTCTCCGACATTTTGGGCGACGAAGACCACTTAGGCGACATGGATTTCAAGGTTACGGGAACTAAGGATGGCATCACCGCCACGCAGATGGACATCAAGGTGGACGGGCTGCCCTACGAGGTGCTGGAGCAGGCGCTGGAGCAAGCGCGTCAGGGACGCCTGCACATTCTGGGCGAGATGATGAAGACGCTGAGCGAACCGCGACCGGAGCTCAAGCCTCACGTGCCGCGCTTGGAGCAAATTGTGATTGACAAAGACTTTATCGGCGCGGTAATTGGCCCGGGCGGTAAGGTTATTCAGGAAATACAGAAGCTGACCAACTCCACCATCACCATCACCGAAGTGGGCGATAAGGGTTTTGTGGATGTATTTGCTGCCAACAAGGACGATATTCAGGCGGCAATAGCGCGTATTAAGGCAATTGTAGCGGTGCCGGAGGTAGGCACGGTGTACAACGGCAAAATCGTGTCTATTTTAGAGTTTGGCGCCTTTGTAGAAATACTGCCCGGCAAGGATGGGCTGCTGCATATTTCGGAAATAGCCTACGAGCGGGTCAACAAAGTAGAGGATTTCTACAGGGAGGGCGACGAAGTTGAGGTAAAGCTCATCGAAATTGAGAAGAACGGCAAGCTGCGCCTCTCGCGCCGCGCCCTGCTTCCTCAGCCCGAAGGGTGGGTTGAGCCCGAGCGCGCACCGCGCCACGAGCGGAGAGACGGCGACCGCCGTGGCGGTGGCGACCGCGACCGCCGCGATGGCCGCCGAGGCGGTGGAGATAGAAGAAGATAAGGCACCGTAAAAATCTTGAGCAGAAAGCCGAAAGTTGAGGAGAGTTCCTCCTTAACTTTCAGCTTTTTGTTTTTGAGGCACACGCTCCCAGCTATCCAAAAATGCCCAGCTATAGAATATTAAGAGCGATATTCGTGGCTGAAAACCTGCTATTTGACCCTATCTTTTTATTTATTGGAGTTTATATTTTTTTGTATTTTGTAGCAAACATTATTGATACATGAGGCTGTAAATTGTATTACTTTTGTGCTTAATTTTTTAATCGGAAAATCATGGAGTGGCTGAATAGCTTGTTTTTTAGTAGCGAAGCATTGGGGAGCGTTAGCGTGGCGCACTCGGTGCTGATACTTGCGCTGGTCATTAGCATAGGCATTATGCTTGGGAAAGTCAAAGTAGCAGGAATTTCGCTGGGCGTTACGTGGATACTGTTTGTTGGCATTATATTTAGCCATTTTGGCATGAGGCTGAACGGGAATTTGCTGCACTTTGTGCAAGAGTTTGGCCTGATACTTTTTATTTACTCTGTCGGGCTGCAAGTTGGGCCGGGATTTTTTTCGTCGCTAAAGAAAGGTGGGATACAGCTCAACCTGCTTGCCGTCAGCGTTGTGCTGATGGGCGTGGTAATCACCTGCATTATTTACAAGCTCACAGGGTTGCCCATAACCACCATGGTAGGCATCATGTCGGGCGCTGTTACCAACACGCCGGGGCTTGGCGCCGCGCAGCAGGCCACCTACGATTTGACGGGCGCCAACAGCCCGGACATCGCTATGGGCTACGCCATTGCCTATCCGCTTGCGGTAGTGGGTATTGTGTTTACCGTTATAGCGCTACGCTACCTGTTTAAAATCAACATGGAGAAGGAGGAAAAGGCAGCCCTCAGCACTCAGGGCGGCAGCAAAGACGAGCCGCGCCAGCTTTCGCTACGCCTGAGCAATCCTGCCCTGAACGGCAAAAAGGTGGGGGATATACACGACCTCATTAACCGCAACTACGTCATATCGCGCATACGGCATAAGGATGGTACAATTGAGATAGCGCGGGCAGAAACTCCCCTCTACCTTGGCGACGAGATGCTGGTGGTAACTTCGTTTGCGGCAGTTCCCGCCATTACTGCTTTTATTGGCGAAGAGGTAAACATACAGTGGACAAACCTTGGCACGCAGCTTATTTCGCGCCGAATTTTGATTACCAAATCGGAGCTGAACGGCAAGTCGCTGGAGCAGCTGAGAATTCGCAGCTTGGGAGTGAGCATTACCCGCATCAACCGCTCGGGCGTTGATTTGGTGGCCTACCCATCCCTTCGCCTGCAAATAGGCGACAGGCTGACGGTGGTGGGCGCAGAGCCGGCCATTGCGGAGGTTGAAAAAAAGCTCGGCAACTCGCTCAAGCGCCTGAACGCTCCAAATCTTTTCCCGCTGTTTTTGGGAATATTTTTGGGGGTGATACTGGGGAGTATTCCCATTGCGTTTTCGGGCATACCGCAGCCCGTTAAGCTGGGGCTGGCAGGAGGCCCGCTGGTGGTTTCGATACTCATGAGCCACTTTGGCCCCAAATTTAAGCTGATAACCTACACAACCATGAGCGCAAACCTGATGCTGCGGGAGGTAGGTATTACCCTGTTTCTTGCATGTGTGGGGCTGGGCGCCGGCGAGCACTTTATGGATACCGTTATCGCCGGCGGGTACAAGTGGATTGGCTACGGGGTGCTCATTACCGTTATCCCCATTATGCTGGCAGGCGTAGCCGGGCGGCTGCTCCTGAAGCTAAACTACTGTACGCTGAGCGGCCTGATTGCCGGCGCTATGACAGACCCGCCCGCGCTGGCCTACGCCAACGAGGCTGCCGGAAATGACCTCCCGTCGGTAGGCTACGCAACGGTGTACCCGCTTACCATGTTTCTCAGAGTGCTTAGCGCGCAGCTGCTCATTCTGCTGCTAACGTAGCGCTACTGTTTTTATATCCATCTTATTATGAGCGTAATAGTTATGCTTGTGCAATTTTTTTGGAAAAAATTTGGTGCAATCAAAAAAATATGTACCTTTGCGCCGCAAGAGCATTTCCTCAGCATGGAGCGTTCCGCACCTCTTTTATTTCTCAAACTTTGTCGATTGCATTCTTATTTGCTTCACATAAAAACTATCTGAAAAAGTTTCATTTCGTTGCGCTGCAACGAATATCATTATTATTCACATTACCTTAATACTATGTACGACATTCAGGCCCTTAACGGCAAGTCCTTGGAAGAGCTGCAAGAAATTGCGCACCAAATGAACATCAAAAAAACAAGCTCGCAGACCAAGGAAAATTTGGTGTATAAAATACTCGACGAGCAAGCGATTGTAGGCATCAAGAAAGAAATCGCCGCCAGCCTCTTGCAGTCCGACAACGGAGCAGCGCCCCATAGCGAAGAACCGCAAAAGCGGGGAAGAAAACCTCGCGTAAAAATGCCGGAAATTAACGCTAATCAACCCGAAAATACCCAAAGCATACAAGGCGCGCAAAACGTACAAAGCACTCAAAGCATGCAAAATATTCAAGGTATCCAAGACACCTCCCCCAAGCCATACGCCAAGAGAGGCCCAAAACCCAAGCAGCAGCAGCAACCCTACGATTACGAAAAAAGTAGCGACAGGCCATATTCTCAGCGAGGCCCAAATCCCCGACAGCAGCAGGCATACCAGCCGCAGCGTCCACAGCATGGCAGCAGAGTCTCATTGCCCATAGATGACTTTCTCCTGCCGCCGGACGACGTAGCCACAGAGCCGCCGGTTATGCCCATACCGCCGGATATAGCGGATAGCATTGCGCTGCAGCAGCAAATGCCGCCGCAAATGCAAACGCCGCCACCTCCTCCACAGCCGTTTCCGGTTGAGCCTGAAGCAGCGCCAATCTTTCAGGATGCGCGGGAAAGAAACCAGCAGGACAGAGAGAAGCGGTATGAGTTTGACGCGCTGGTGCTGGCCTCGGGTACGCTTGACGTACTTGCCGATGGCTACGGATTTCTCCGCTCGTCGGACTACAACTACCTCAGCTCACCCGACGACATTTACGTTTCGCAATCGCAAATCAAGCTTTTTGGGCTTAAAACAGGCGATACCGTTACCGGAAATATCCGCCCGCCCAAGGATAACGAGAAGTTCTTCCCCCTCGTGAAAATCAACTCCATCAACGGGCGAGACCCCGAGTATATTCGCGACCGCGAAACTTTTGACTACCTTACGCCGCTTTTTCCCGAAGAAAAATTCAACATTACCGGCAACGGACACAACAACCTCTCGACCCGCGTGGTAGATTTGTTTGCGCCCATTGGCAAGGGGCAGCGCGGGCTGATAGTAGCGCAACCCAAAACGGGTAAAACCGTTTTGCTGAAAGATATTGCCAACGCTATATCCGCCAACCATCCGGAGGTTTACATGATAATGCTGCTCATCGATGAGCGCCCCGAGGAGGTAACCGACATGCAGCGCAGCGTACGCGCCGAGGTGATTGCTTCGACCTTTGACGAGCCGGCAGAGCGGCATGTGAGGGTGGCCAACATTGTGCTGGAAAAAGCCAAGCGCATGGTTGAGTGCGGCCACGACGTAGTGATTGTGCTCGACTCCATTACGCGGCTGGCGCGCGCTTTCAACACGGTGCAGCCTGCTTCGGGCAAGGTGCTTAGCGGCGGCGTGGATGCCAACGCGCTGCACAAGCCCAAGCGCTTTTTTGGCGCAGCCCGCAACATCGAAAACGGCGGGTCGCTTACCATTTTGGCAACGGCCCTTATTGAGACCGGCTCCAAAATGGATGAGGTTATTTTTGAGGAGTTCAAAGGCACCGGCAACATGGAGCTGCAGCTCGACCGCAAGCTCTCCAACAAGCGCGTATTCCCCGCCGTGGACGTTACGCTAAGCAGCACACGCCGCGACGACCTGCTGATAGACAAAGATACCTTGAGCCGCATTTGGGTGCTGCGCAACTACCTTGCCGATATGAACTCGGTGGAGGCAATGGAGTTTATGCGCAACCGCCTGCTCAAAACAATGGACAACGATGAGTTCCTGCTTACGATGAACGATTAATTAATTTGCTTTACATCCGACAAGCTTTCACCCGTTTTCTGCTACGCGCGCGGGTTGTACACGTAAAAGTTCTTTCCGGATACGCACATCGCAGCTTGCCTTTAAATACTAAAGTTTTCTATGAACGTTTTTGATATTGCCTTTGCGCTGCTGTTTTGTGTTGCCGTTTACTTTGGCATTAAGAACGGTTTTATCATGCAGGTTACGGCGCTGCTATCTTTGATTTTGGGCGTATATATTGCCTTTAAGTTTTCGGGAATGCTGGCCGGGTGGATTACGGGGCTTGGCGTAGGGTCGCAGGCTATTGCCATTATTTCGTTTACGCTCATTTTTATTGGCGTAATAATTCTCGCCCGCTTAGCTGCTCATGTGGCGCAGAAAATAGTGAGCATAGCGATGCTGGGGTGGCTCAACCGCCTGCTGGGGGTTGTTTTTTCGCTGGCCAAAATGGCGCTTATCGTTAGCGTTGTGCTATTCATCATCAACAGCATTGATAGAGAATTTGGCTTTATGCCGCGCGGGCAAATCAGCAAATCCAAGCTGTACATGCCGCTATCGAGGTTGGCGCCTTCGCTGCTTCCCTACCTTGACTTCGACAACCTCAAGACCTCACTTCAGGATATGGATAAGCGCTTGGATAAAAAAATCGAAAAATTCAAGTAGCGATGGCCTTGCTGCTTTGCATAGAGAGCTCGGCCGAAGTGTGCTCCGTAGCGCTGGCGCGTAACGGGGAGGTGCTTGTGCTCAAAGAGAGCGCCCATGAGCGCGACCACGCCAAGCTGCTGGCACCTTTCGTTGCTGCTGTTTTGGGCGAGGCCGGCATTGCGCCGCAGCAGCTCGACGCTGTAGCGGTGAGCAAAGGCCCGGGTTCGTACACCAGCTTGCGCATAGGCGCCAGCGTTGCTAAGGGGTTGTGCTACGGCGCCGGCAGGCCGCTTGTGGCGGTAGGCAGCCTGCATGCGCTGGCGGCGCTGGCGGCAACGAAGCCGGAGCTGCGCCCCAGCGACTTGCTGCGCCCGCTGCTCGACGCCCGGCGTATGGAGGTTTACACCGCGTTGTTTGACGCTCGCGGAGCGCAGCTAGCAGAAGTTACAGCGCAGGTTGTAGATGAAAGCAGCTTTGCCGGGGAGCTCCAAGAGCGGCGCGTTGTATTTTTTGGCAGCGGCGCCGATAAGTGCAGGCAGGTAGTGCACAGCGCCAACGCCGTATTTGTAGCGGTACAGGCATCGGCAAGCGGCATGGTGAAGCTGGCGGAGCAGCTTTTTGCCGAAAAGCAATTTGAAGATATTGCGTATTTTGAGCCTTTCTACCTGAAAGATTTTGTTGCCATCAAATCTACAAAGAAGCTGCTTTAGAGAGCGCATATACGCTAAAAAAAAAGCGTAACAAAAATGTTACGCTTTCCTTTTTTTATGTAGGTAAGAGATTACTGTGCTATTGGAGGTGGGGGAGGCGGGAGTTCCTGCTGTGCGGAATCTGCACAACTTTTGCTTTCACCTTCTGCTTCTTTTTTGCAGCATTTCTTTTCACCTTTTGCGCATTTCTCTCCATCTTTCTTGCAGCACTTCTCCCCGTCTTTTTTGCAGCACTGCGCAGGCTTGATGGACTTAGCGTCAACGTAGTAGTTTTCGACAACAAATGCTGTATGGCAAACGCTGTCAACAATAAATACGCCCGGTACAACCTCTCTTATGCTGCCTGTAACCTCAATAAGCTTGCCGCATATCGATGGGCATACTTTTACGGTATCTCCGGCTTGCGCAATGATGTACTTGGTAGAATCGCTGCCGTAAACAGCAACGCGACCAGCCTCCTGGTTGGTTACAACAGCTTTACCTACAAAGGTTATCTCTTTGCCTAAGTACTGCGCTGGATTAGTAATCAGGCTGTCAACGTCTGTGACGTCCTTTTTAGGGCCACAGCAAGCAGCGGTAAACGCTACTAATGAAAGAAGCAAAATTTTTTTCATTGTTTTTTGAACGAATTAATTTGTTTATTTTGTTGTTACTTTATGAACGCAAAGGTATTAAATCTTACGATGTAAATAAAAACCCCAACAAATATTTAGTGAAGTTTAACGATTCGCATGTTTATACGGGTGCATTTCAAATTATCGTATCACGCCGCAGGCGTAGTGTCGTGTCGTTCATCAAATGTCGGATAAATTTGGGTGTTAAACCTGAAAGGTTGAATATGAATAACCCCCAATGAAGCGAAGCGATTGGGGGCTACGCGAAGGCACTCCTCATACCTGCAACCCGAAGGGTTGAACAGAAAACTATGCAAAATAATGCGTGTCCGATTCCATACCGCTTTCGTATCCTCCCCCAATCGCGTCGCTTCATTGGGGGTTATTCATATTCAACCCTGCGGGTTCTGCGTCCGGTCTTATCCGATATTTGATGAATGACATGGCAGTAGCATGATGCGACAATTTGAAATACACCCCAATGGGGAGGGGGGTATTTTTTGCAATCTCCAAAAAAATCAATAACTTTGCGGCTTGCTAAAGCACCATATTTCGGTTGCTGATTTTTCGGTTGCTGATTTTTCCGCGAAATAGCTACGCTTAAAGCGGCTATAGATTTTCTTCGTAATTATATCAAACCTGCCTAAAAGCACTATTGAAATGAGCTACAAAGTGCCCATCATCATGGCCGACAACCAGCCGCTGACCCGCGCAGGGCTGCTGAGTTTTGTCCGGCAAATGTCCGGCGACAGCCTTGTGCAGGAAGCCGGCAGCAAGGCGGAGCTCATCAGGCTGCTGGCGCAGCAGCCAAGCGCGCTGGTGCTGCTCGACTATACGCTGTTCGACTTTACGCAGGCGCAAGAGCTCGTCAACCTTTGCGCCCGCTTCTCTACGGCGCACATGCTGCTTATATCGGCAGACCTTAGCAGCGCTTTTGTAAAGCTGATTTCCACAGGAACTGCCAACACCAGCATGGTGTTTAAAAACAGCGCCCGCGCAGAAATAACCGACGCCCTGCTGGCTGCCCTGCGCGGCGAGCGCTACCTCTGCTCCCACGTGCAGGAGCTGCTGCACCTGCCGGAGGTGCAGGACGAAAATAACCCGCTTACCAAAACAGAGGTGGAAATCCTTAAGCTCATTGCGCTCGGCAAGAGCAGCAAGGAGATTGCGGCCATACGCTACCTGAGCCAGCACACCGTGGCGTCGCACCGCAAGAATATTTTCCGCAAAATTGAGGTAAACACCGTTTACGAGGCAACCCGCTACGCCGTACGCATGGGGCTGGTGGATATTGCCGACTACCAGATTTAGCCGGCGGCGGCAGCGCGGCGGGTGGCGAGGTATGAGCAATGTGCAATTTTTTCTAACCATAATTTCAAAGTAAAAATCATGAATGAAGTAAAAGTTTTAAATCGTGCAGCGGATAACATCCGTATTTTGGCGGCGGCCATGGTAGAAAAGGCCAAGTCCGGGCACCCGGGCGGCGCTATGGGCGGCGCTGATTTTATCAACGTGCTCTTTTCGGAATTTTTGACCTGCGACCCCAACGACGCGGCGTGGATTAACCGCGATCGCTTTTTTCTTGACCCCGGGCACATGTCGCCCATGCTGTACGCTACGCTTGCGCTTTGCGGCAAGTACAGCATGGACGAGCTGGCCGCTTTTCGCCAGTGGGGCAGCCCCACGCCCGGGCATCCCGAGGTGGATGTGCCGCGCGGAGTGGAGAATACCTCCGGACCGCTGGGGCAGGGGCACGCCATGGCGGTGGGCGCGGCCATTGCCGAGCGATTCTTGGCGGCGCGCTTTGGCGAGTGGATGAGCCACAAAACCTACACCTTCATTTCGGACGGCGGCGTGCAGGAGGAAATTTCGCAGGGCGCCGGACGACTGGCCGGATACCTTGGGCTGCACAACCTCATTATGTTTTACGACAGCAACGGGATTCAGCTCTCCACCGAAACCAGCGCGGTAACCGCCGAGGATACGGCAAAAAAGTACGAGGCGTGGGGCTGGAGCGTTATCTCCGTTGACGGCAACGACGCGCTGCAAATTCGCGCGGCGCTGCAAAAAGCCAACGCCGAGCAGCAGCGGCCAACCATCATCATCGGCAAAACCATCATGGGCAAGGGCGCCCGCACTGCCGACGGCGGCAGCTTCGAAAGCAAAACCGCTACGCACGGCATGCCGCTGGGCGAAGCTGGCGCTTCGTTTGAGGAAACCGTCAAAAATCTGGGCGGCGACGCTGCAAATCCGTTTGCAATTTTTGGCGAAGTAGCCCAGCTGTACGCCGACCGCAAGGCAACGCTGGCAAAGATTGCCGCTGCAAAAAAGGCGGAGCAGGCGGCGTGGGAAAAAGCAAATCCGGAGCTTGCCGCAAAGCTGAAAAGATTTTTCTCCGGAGAAGCGCCTGTGGTGGACTACGCCGGCATTGCGCAAAAGGAAAATCAGGCCACGCGCGCGGCGTCGTCGGCGGTGCTGGCGACGTTTGCAAGGAGCGTGGAGAACATGGTGGTATCCTCTGCCGACCTGTCGAACTCCGACAAAACCGACGGATTTTTGAAGAACAGCAAGGCGTTTGTAAGAGGCGATTTTTCGGGGGCATTTTTGCAGGCCGGCGTGAGCGAGCTCACCATGGCCTGCGCAGCGAACGGCATGGCGCTGCACGGCGGCGTTATTCCCGTGTGCGGCACGTTCTTTGTTTTTTCCGACTACATGAAGCCGGCGGTGCGCATGGCAGCCCTCATGCAGCTGCCCGTAAAGTACGTTTGGACGCACGACGCCTTTCGCGTTGGCGAGGATGGCCCCACGCACCAGCCGGTGGAGCAGGAGGCGCAAATTCGCCTGATGGAGCAGCTCAAAAATCATCACGGGCAAAACAGCATGTTGGTGCTGCGCCCGGCAGACGTGCAGGAAACAACGGTAGCGTGGAAGCTGGCGCTGGAGAACACCTCTACGCCAACGGCGCTCATCCTATCGCGCCAAAACATCAAAGACTTGCCCGCAGCAAGCGGCAAGCGCTACGAGGAGGCGTTGCAGGCAAAACGCGGAGCCTACGTGGTGCAAAAATCTCAAAATCCGGATGTGGTGCTGCTGGCCAACGGCTCGGAGGTGGCCACGCTGGTGGACGCTGCAAAGCTGCTGGAGGAGCGCAAAAAGCTGCGCGTACAGGTAGTGTCGGCGCCAAGCGAGGGGCTGTTTTTTGCGCAGGACAGAGCGTACCGTCAGGAGGTAATTCCTGCCGGCGTACCGGTGTTTGGCCTCACCGCAGGCTTGCCCTCAACGCTGTACCGCTTTGTGGGAGCCAGCGGGGCGGTGTTCGGGCTTGACCACTTCGGGCTTTCCGCGCCCTACAAGGTGCTTGACGAAAAATTCGGCTTTACTGCCGAGAACGTATTCACCCAGGTGGAAAACCTGCTAAAATCATGCCATTCATCAAATAACGGATAAAGCGTAGCGGGTTTACTGCTCCAGAAATTCGGCGTACAGCTCAGCCAGCCGCTTGCGCAGGTGCAGCACGGCGTAGTGCTTTCTTGATAGCAGGGTATTCACGGGGATGCCGGTTGTTTTGGATATTTCCTTTACTGGGATGTCGTCCAGCTCCGTGAGCTCAAAGATTTTGCGCTGCTCCGGCGGCAGCTCCGCAAGGGCATCTTCCAGCTCCGTCCAGACCAACGAGCGCAGGTACTCTCTTTCGGGCGAAGCGCTTGCCGACATGTCGCCGAATAGAGCATCGGAAAAATCTTCCAAAACCTCATCATCGGACTCGGCGTTTCGGTAGGCAGACAGCCGCACCTCGCGCTTTTTGACGCCGTGGTTAATCATGGTGTTCCGCGCCACGCGGTACAGCCACGCCGCCACCTGCTCAATCGGGTTTATGGCGCTACCAACCGTCTTGACAAGCTGGTAGAGCACGTCTTGCAGAATATCCTCCGCGTCTTCCTTGCTCTCAACCCGTTTTCGGATAAAGGATTTCAGGCGCGGTTGATATTCGGCAATCAGCAGCTCGACCTTTGAGGGTTCCGGAGGGTTACTCATTTTTCCTGCTTTGGCGCATCGCTCGACGGGGCTTCGTGGTGATGGTTTTCTCCCCACCACATGCTTTCGTCAAAGGGATGCTTGTGGAAAAAACCGTGCCGCCTGCGGATAAACTCTTTCTGTTCTTCGGGGCTCATCTTCGCCCACTTTTCGCGAATGGGATTACGGTGCGCGGCGTGGTGTACGCCTCCCCAATGCCTGTGGCCGAGGCCGCCGAACAAAATTCGCGCGAGGGCGAACAGCCCCAGCGCCTGCCAAAAGCTCAGAACCGGAAGCCCAAAAATATCCGGCAAAAGCCAATTCCACAGCAGCATGACAGCAAGACCCAACGCGGCCATGGCTATCGGCATCCAAATCGCAAAAATTGCGTGCTTCAAAATGTGTGTTTTCATACTATTTTTTTTAATTTACATTCTACTTATGAAGACAAATCAGGATGAAAAATATTTTACAAGATACCGAAAAATATTTCCTGATTTCGACACTTCCGAGATGATTATTTGTAATGAATTGATTTACATACAATTATTGTATACTGAAAAATTGATGAGATATACCTATGCATTGGTACAAAAATCGATGAAATATACCTATGCATTGATACAAAAATTGGCAAAATATACCTATGCATTGAAACATTTTTGTATCTTTACGGCCAAATAAATCTGCATAAATATGTTTGAAAGAAATATTGAAAAAGAATTAAAGCGATGGCTTGATGACAAATATAGAAAGCCTTTGGTGCTGCGCGGCGCGCGTCAAGTTGGCAAGACCACGGTAATAACCCGTTTTGCCAGAAATTTCGACAATTTTTTGCCGGTAAACTTGGATAGAAAAGAGGTAAGAGAGATTTTTGAATCATTCGATGATGTTAAGAAACTTTTGCCGGTGCTGTTTCTATACTGCAATACGCCGAAAAAAGAAGGTAAAACGCTGCTTTTCATTGACGAAATACAAAATTCGCCACACGCGGTTTCGCTTTTGCGCTATTTTTATGAGGACCTTCCTGAAGTTCACCTCATTGCTGCCGGTTCGCTACTCGAAACGGCGCTCGACAAGCATATTTCATTGCCTGTAGGGCGGGTAGAGTACAGGGCATTGCATCCCTGCTCGTTTACGGAATTTCTGCGGGCAACAGGCGAAAGCCGTTTTGTGGAGCCGATTCTCGAAGGAACGCTACCCACGGCGTTTCACAATGAGCTGTCGCAGCTTTTTACTACCTTTTCGCTTATCGGCGGGATGCCCGAAGCGGTGGCTCGCTATGCGAAAAATAGAGATATTACTTCATTAAAAAATGTATATAATCAATTAATTAATGCATACAAAAACGATATTGAAAAGTATGCCGAAAACCGTATCCAAGCGGCTGTAATTCATTATATTTTAGGCGAAGGCTGGACTTTTTCGGGCGAAACAATTACGCTTGGCGGGTTTGGCGGTTCGCCCTATAAGGCGCGCGAAACAGGCGAGGCATTCCGTACGCTGCAAAAAGCAATGCTGCTCGATTTGGTATACCCCATTACGAGCGTCAAAATGCCTGCGATATCGGAGCTGAAGCGCGCCCCCAAGCTTTTTTGGCTTGATGCTGGCCTGGTAAATTACGCGGCAAAAATCCGGAAAGAATACCTTGTGAATAGCGATTTAATGGATGCCTGGCGCGGTAAGGCGGCGGAACAAATAGCCTATCAGGAGCTCAAGGCGCTGTCGTTTGAGGTCGGCGAAAAGCTGAATTTTTGGGCGCGGGCAGCGCGTGGAAGCTGCGCCGAAACAGATTTTGTGTATATTTTCGACGGCGCAATTTTTCCGATAGAAGTAAAAAGCGGACATAATGCACATTTAAAATCGCTGCACCAGTTCATGAACGAAAGCCCTCAGCGCGTTGGCATCCGGTTTTGGACGGGCAAATTCAGCATTGACGAAGTGAAAGCCATCAACGGCAGGACATTCCGCCTGCTCAACCTGCCGCTGTACATGATTGCCGCGCTGCCGACGATTCTGGCAAAAAATGTGTAACCCCGTTTATGATGAAAAAACCGAAAAGAGCAGGTTGGGTATTATCAACTATTCCGAAAATGTTGGGTTTTCGGACAGACACCGTATAGGGAGGGTGGAAGACTTGAATTACCGAATTCCGTAACATTAAAATTTAGGTTTTTCATTCGTTTGAGCCGAAATAATTTTTGTACTTTTGTGGCCAATCGCACCATCATCATGCCAAAAGCAATCAACATATTTTCGCCTGCTACGGTTGCCAACGTCGCCTGCGGCTTTGACGTGCTGGGCTTTGCGCTCAACAGCCCCGGCGACGAAATCAGCATAGCGCTCAACGATAGCGGCGGCATTGAGCTGCACGACGAAACGCCGTACAAGCTGCCGCTTTCTCCCGAAAAAAACGTAGCTGCCGTGGCGCTGCAATCCATGCTCAACGCGCTGCAAAGCAAGCAGGGCTTCACGATTACGTTCCTGTCGAAAATCATGCCCGGCAGCGGCGTTGGCTCAAGCGCGGCAAGCTCGGCTGCCGGCGTGTTTGGCGCCAACGAGCTGCTTGGCCGCCCGTTCACGCGGCGGCAGCTGGTGGAGTTTGCCATGCAGGGCGAGAAGGCAGCAAGCGGCTCGGCGCACGCCGACAACGTGTCGCCGGCGCTCATGGGCGGCTTCACGCTGGTGCGCAGCTACGCGCCGCTTGACGTTATCCCCATCCCCAGCCCGCCGATATTTGCCGCGGTGGTGCACCCGCAAATAGAGGTGCGCACGAGCGATAGCCGGAAAATCTTGCGCCAGGAGGTATCCATCAAAAAGGCGGTAGAGCAGTGGGGCAACGTCGCAGGGCTTGTTGCCGGCCTCTTTACCAACGACTACGACCTCATCAGCCGCTCGCTGCACGACGTGATTGTAGAGCCTGTGCGCGCGCTGCTCATCCCCGAATTTTACGCCATCAAGCAGGCCGCCATCGAGGCCGGCGCGCTGGGGTGCAGCATTTCGGGAAGCGGCCCGTCTATGTTTGCCCTGAGCAAGGACGAAGAAACAGCGCAAACGGTAGCGCAGGCAATGCGCTACGGATTTGACAGAGTCGGTATCGAAACCCACACCTTTGTATCGCCCATCAACAGGGAGGGAGTCAGGGCAAGCGCATCTAATTTTTGATAATTTTATTAGGTAGTTGTTGTCCCACCTTAGCTGTTTTTTCGTTTTTCAACAGGTTCAGTGCAATCCTGTTGAGCAGCGAATAGTTCTGTGCGGCAAATCCGGTTCTCTTACGGCTGTTATCCTTCTTGCATCGCCACCCTTTTCTACAAATTAATAATTGAAGTTTCCCACCCTTGTTAAATATAATAATAACAAAGGGTTATAAGACAGATAAAAATATAAATTTATAATAATGAGCGAATTAATAATTACAAATTAGATATTTC
>JAISGH010000098.1 GCA_031263185.1 Prevotellaceae bacterium
TCCGCCGGAGGCGAGGTTTTGGCAGGGGTAGCGGCGTCGTTGCTGGGCGTGGAGGTGGAGGGAAGGTAGAGCGTCATCATGCCTTCGGGGTTAAGCAGCTCTTGCACCGCGGCAATATCGCCAAATGTATCGAGGTAAGCAGCTGATAGCTCCTCAAGTTTATTTTTCGCAGTGTTCTCTGCATCAATTATTTTGTGAAGGTAGTTTCCGGCAGGAACTGCAATCTTACCCCTCCTTATATTAGCATCAACTCCTTGCGCCATAAGATGATCATAGATACTCTGCAAAGTTTCTCCCTCTTTCACCATCCTCCTTACATCCCCCAGCAAAATGTCTGTAAACGAATTGTCCTTAAGCTGTTTTCGTAGATTATTGCCTAAATCGCTATAGTTTTCCACCTGCTTGTTTATCTTTTCGTTTTCAATTTCAGCCTGCTTATCAGATATTTTTCGCAGCACAGTTTCCTCCCTTATCCCATCCAGCGCTTTTTTGCGTGCTACCTCAATGTCGGTTAGCAACCCCTTTTCATCCGTCATTCCCTGCAAAAAATCAGGGTATTTTTCCGTAATAACGCTCAAAATCTTAAAGTATTCATCGCTGCCCTTCGTTGTTTTCGACAGCGCGTCAAATAGTCGGTTAGCGGAAGCTTGCTCGGTTTCTATTTCTTTGGTTGCTTCTTTAATTGCACGGCTCATTTCTGTTGCGCGCGCAATTACGCTATACATTACCTGCGCCAGCAGCGACAAGCCGGCTATTGCCATCGTCCAAGGGTTGGTCAAAAACGCTTTTGCCGATTTCACAAGGGCGCTGTTCAGCAGCCCCGTGGCCATGGCCGCGCCGCGCGTGGCAACGGTGTAGGCAATAATGCCCGCCGTGGCCGCTACCAGCGCGCCGGCGTACTTTTTCAAAATCTCCGGCAGCTGCACCAGCGCCCGGATGAGGTACGTTACCCCGTTCGTGCTCTTGAGCAGAATAGGGTTGAGCCGCTCGCCAAGCGCCAGCGAAACCTCCGTAAACTCTTTTTTGGCTTTCTCTAACCGCGCCTGCAGGTTGTTGTTTTTCACCGAGTACTCGCTGGTTACCGACGTACCCTGAATGAACGCGCGGTTGGCAATCTCCTGCGCCTCCGTTACCTTCCCGATGTTCGTGGCCAGCGACGACAGCACGCCAACGGCGCGCGCGCCGTCAAGCCCCAGCTGCTGGAACACCGGCACCAGCTGCGCAAAGCCTCCGCGCTCGCTCAGCGACGTGAGCACCTGCTTCACCGCGGCGTTGGCGTCCTCCCGCAGCAGCTTGCTGAACGCCGAAACCTCAAGCCCGGCAAGCTTCGCAAACTCCGCCGGCTCTTCGTACAGCTTCATGATGAACTTTGAGAGCGCCGTTGCGCTCATCTCCACCGCCTGACCGCTCTGGTCGAGCGCCGAGGCGTAGCCAAGGATGTTTTGGATAGAAATGCCCGCCTGCGCCGCAACGCCGCCCAGCCGCTGCGCAAAGTTCACCATGTACGGCTCGCTCGCCGTGCTGCTTTGCCCAAGCTCGTTAACGGCAGAGCCTACCGCCAGCATCTTGCCCTTCAAGTCCATCCCCTCCAGCTCCTTGGTCGAGCGCGCAAAAACGTCCACCAGCTTGCCGATGTTCTTTATCGCGTCATCGCCCAAATCCTCGCCCAGCGCAACGCGAATTTGGTTGCCCGCCTCCACAAAGTCAAGAATATCCTTTTTGGCCGTAAGGTTCAGCTTGCCCGCGTCCCGCGCCAGCAGGTTCAGCGCCTCGCGGCTTGTCCGCGTATCCATTTTCTTGAGATCCTCGTTCAGCGCAAGCACCTCATCCCGCGTCATCCCCGTGGTTTTCATCACGTCCGAGTAGACGTCGTCCATCTTCGCAACGTCCTGCGCCAGCTGCCGGAACTTCATCGACAAGCCCGTAATGGCCGCCCCAAACGTCGCAAGCAAGGTGAAGTACTTGTTAAAACTGTTTGCTATCTTCGCCAGCCTTGAGCCGCAGCTCTGCGCGCTAGCCTCCAGCTCCCTCACGCGGGCGCGCACCACCTGCAGCTGCGCCGCGAGGCGTTCACGGTGCTCGCTGCCCGGTATTGCGGCGTTGTACTGCCGCAGCAGCGACTTGTACTCCGCTTTCACCTGCGTGAGGCTCAGCGCGTTCAGACCTGCTGCATGCCGCTGCTTGTCCATTTCGGTCGTCAGCTGCGCCTGTGCCTGCCTGAGCGCTATTGCCGACTCCGTATCGCCCTCACCGGCGGCCTTGAGCCGCCGTAGCGCCTCCTCATTCTTCCGGAACGCCTCGTCGAGCTCTATCAGCTTGCGCTTGGCCTCATCGTTGTTGACGTAGATGTTAATTCTAGTGTTGCTGTCGTTGCTTGCCATTTTGTGCTCATTTATGGGCACAAAAAAAGCCCGCCGAAGCGAGCTTTCAAAGGACACACACCTCATTTATATGGCATACCTGCGCGGGAGGTCGGTTAGTACCTCCGGAACATCCTGCTTATAATATCAATGATAGCAGCGGCTGCTACCACCACCACAAATACCAGCGCTACCAAACAAAGTGCTGCTTCAATCATAGCATTAGGTGTTAAAAATTTCAAC
Source organism: Prevotellaceae bacterium (assembly GCA_031263185.1). Lineage (GTDB taxonomy): Bacteria > Bacteroidota > Bacteroidia > Bacteroidales > UBA932 > JAITMY01. The sequence goes on from JAISGH010000098.1 coordinate 2,604, forward strand.
CCTTTGGCTGTACGCCCGCGCCCGCGCCATCACCTCCTTTACAATATCCGCATCCGCGCGGCTTTGCGCCGCCACCAGCAGCACGTCAACAAGCCACCGGCGAAAATCGTCCAGCGCCTGCCTGTTCTCAACCGTAACCATATCCAAAAATATTAAATTGTGAAGCCGAAATGGGAGGGATTTTTTGTGGAAAAAATCCCCATGCGCTGCTAAAACAACTCTTTTCAACAAAGAAAAGCCGAAGATACCGGTCTAACCGGCTCGCACAGGGATTATGTGCTCTTCGGTCTTTTCCCGTTGATGAAAATGTTGTTTTAGCGCTACAAATATAGCAAAAAAATTGAAATGTACGGCAAAAAAAAAATACCGCCGGTGGGTACCGGCGGTGCAGCGTAGAAAAAAAATTGGTGTCAAACAATAATCAAAGCTCTACGCCGATTAGCTCATTTCCAAGTCCGTGCAGCGCGTGGGTAATCTTCTCGCGCTGCGCGGGGCGCGGCTTTCTCACCCCCAGCGCGTAGTGCCATAGCTGCTTCTCGTTTACGCCGCTCATCCTTGAGAGGGCGGCCTTTGTAAAAATACCATCGTAGGTTGCCAGCAGCGCTTGCGCGTCCAGCTTGTATATCAACCTGTACTCACCATTAAATGCGCCGGGGATGGGGTCGCCATCTTCGCGCATGCTTTGCAGGTGCATAGCCATCCCCTCCTCCAGCAGGGTGCGCAGCTTTTTAAATGAGTCTGCCACGGCTATGCAGCCCGGCAGAATATCAATGCTTGCGCCGTATCCGCCACCTTCGTACGAAACGTTTACTGTTACTTTTTCCATTTTCATTTTTTTTGTCCCCTTGCAGCGCTTCGCTGCAAGGGGAGGTTAGACTTTTAGTTTGTTTCTTGAATCCTTACCCCTGATTGCCTTTCAATCGATTTTAGATTGCTGTTTGGCACAGGGGCTGAAAGTTTTCCTGATACCGTTACCTTACCGGGCTTTGTCGGATGATGCAGCTGTCGATGGTCGCCTTTTATGGCTTTTATTGACCATCCGTCGGCGTAAAGTATCTTTAGCACTTCCAATGTTTTGAAAATTCGTTTCATAGAGCATTGTATTATTGGTTTGACGCTGCAAAGATAACTATTTAGTTATCATTTTCCAAGTGAATTCGTTCTTCACCCGTTAAATATTGCTAAATAAATATGTGCGTATATATTTAATAAACCCACCTTTTTTAAGGGTGGGCTCCGTTCATAAGTACGTCGTCAAACAGCAACTTTATGAAACAGCTAAAAGTTCCTCCGCTATTGTGTGTAGCCCGGCAACTATCTTGCTGCGCTGCTCAGGGCGAGGTCGCTTGCGGCGCGTGGCGTAGTGGCTCAGCTGCGCCGGAGCTATGCCCGAGGCTTTGGCTAAGGCAGCCTGCGTTACCGTTCCGCCAATATATTCAAGCAGGGCGGAGGCATCAAAAATAAAGTCAAGCTCATACTTGCCCTGCAGCGCAGCAGGTATAGGCATGCTGTGCAGCTGCAGCACCTTTACAAAGCTTTCAAGCGCAGCAAGGGCATCAGCCTTAGCAGCTTCAGCTGTTTCGCCAAAGCCGTAAACGTTGGGAATACCATCGAAAGATACGCCGTATCCATCTTTCCCTTTTTCCAAAATTGCCGTAATTGTTTTCATAATACTTGTTCCACCCCATCTTTACTGCCTTTCTGTGAAGCTCTGTTGATTTCATAATATTGATGCTACTGTTTGACGGCACAAAGGTATAAAAAAAAATACCATTTGAACTATCAAATGGTATTTTTAATGTTAATAAATTTAAACACAAGCTCACATCGCAATCCTCACGCTCACGCTATCCGGCTGTATGTGGCCGCCGGCAAGGTACTTCACCGCAATGCCGTCCAGCTCCGGCAGCATGGCGTCTATCACGCTGTTCAGGAACTCGCGCGCCGGACGGTTGCCGCCGCCGGCGAAGCGCAGCTGTAGGGAGAGGAAGCTCGCCCGACGGAGAGTTTAAGGCTACCTCCACTTATCCGGCCGCCGCAAGGCGAAGCCGTCAGGAAGCATTATGGTTTCCGGCAGCAGGCACGCTTCGTAAAGGTCTCGGTCAACAAGCGTTTTCACGCTGTTTGCCTGAAAGAATGCGTCTTGCCGCTTTGACTTTTGCGGGTCGGTAGGTTTTGCCGAAAAATAGCATATTTCAACCAGCTCTTGGTGCGGGCGCAAAAGTTTTTCGGCGAATTTTACCATATCCAACCAATAGTATTTGCGCCAACCTTTCGATTTTAAGCCATAGTAGAAATTGAAACCATCTACGTAAACGATTACTTTTTTCTTCCTTTGTTCCATAACTTTATAAAAAAAAACCCCTCTACAATTGAGGGGCAGGCCTTAGTCTTTCCCAACTAAGGGGGGCATGTACTGTTACCAATACGCCACAAAAGTATGCATAAAGTTTGAATTGCGCAAGCGAAGGGGGGAATTTTTTTTCGCAGGTACGGCAAAAAAATACCGCCGGTGGATACCGGCGGTGCAGCTTCCATACTTTTTAGCGCTCTATTTGTTTTGTATTGTCCTTTCTACCGGGCAACTCCTTTGCATTAAGCTGGCTGATAGCCGATTTACCGGTTCGCTGTTCCAAATTTTTGCGGGCGTCTTTTGCCACTTTTGCACCTTCCAATGCGATGCCCTGACTTTGATTGAAGCCATTGGGATTTTTTGTTTTGCTAATTTCGGTTGCTGACGCTTCTGCTAAAATATTCAAAGCAAGCTCAATGCTTGTCATATTATCGCGCAGGTTTTCTTTTTTCAGCCCTTTGAAGCTTTTGTATTGCGGTACTGTTTTTCCGCTCCATTCTTTGGTCATCAAATTTGTAAGTATGGCATATTCCAATCCTTCTTTCACGCCTGCTTTTTTCCACTGGTCGGTAAGTTCCTTGCGGAATTGAATAGATTGCAGGCGCGTGTTTATCCATTCTTCGGAATAGCCCAAAGCTCGATAGCCAAGCATTGCGCGGTCAATAGTCAGCTCGGGGTCTTGCATTTCGTTCAGCCGATCGTTGCCAACCTCGGCAAGCCACAGCTTGAACGGCTCTGCTTTTTTGCTTGGAATTGATTGAACAATGCGAAAAAGTTGCTTTGGCGTAGCCGACAGCGTTTTTCGCTTTTTGCCTGTTTCTGTAAGCATTTCTACATAGGGACAATTTGTCCCTATGTATTCGCCAAGAAGTTCATCGCGTTTTCGCAACTTTTTCAGGTAATCGGTGGGGTTAACGCTGTCGGTCAGTACGCTAATCACATCAACAAGCGATAGGTACCATTCTTCTGCTTCGGCATTCCACGCAGAACGAATTTGCTTATTTTCAAACAATTTTATCTCGTCCATTGTTCCATAACTTTATAAAAAAAAAAACCCCTCTACAATTGAGGGGCAGGCCTTAGTCTTTCCCAACTAAGGGGGGCATGTACTGTTACCAATACGCCACAAAAGTATGCATAAAGTTTGAATTGCGCAAGCGAATGGGAATTTTTTTTGGAAAAGCCGTAAAAAAATTGCCGGAGGTAGCTATCCTTGCGCGAGCGTGTGCGCTACATTGCAATCCTCACGCTCACGTTGTTTGGCTGTATATGTCCGCCGGCAAGGTACTTCACCGCAATGCCGTCCAGCTCCGGCAGCATGGCGTCTATCACGCTGTTCAGGAAGTCGCGCGCCGGACGGTTTCCGCTGCCGGCCTTGCCGAGGCTGGCGGGGTTGGTGCGCACTATATTTCCGTGCTTATCCTGCCACTTGCCGCCAACCATCCCGCCGTAGCCGCGGCTTGCGCCCACGTGCACGTAAACGCCTTCCTTCGCAATTTTCAGCCCCACATTGTACACCTCGCCCTGCTGCTTGCGCAGCCGCGTGGTTATGCTCCGGCTGAGCCGGTTGTCATTCTTCACCGCGCTTCCGGCCGCAGCCTTTACCGCTCGCTGCAGCCGCTTCGCCCAGTCCGCCACCTCAGCGTTAAACTCGTCGCGCTTTTCGTATGCAAATTTTTCGTCATCCGCCATATCACCACACTACTTTCATGCCGTCAAACATCACCATCAGCCGGATGTGCACCGCCCGCACCTCGTTTGTAACGCTGTCGCGCAGCCCCCGCATCATGCTGCTGCTTACGCCAAACGGCAGCCCTGTTTTGTGGCAGTTCCGTATAACGCGGTACCGCCCGCGCTCGCTCTTGGCCTGCCGCGCGTAGGTAATGAAGCCAACGGTGTGCAGGATGTACTCGCCGCTGGCATCCGTCACCACGTCCAGCAGCCGCAGCGCGTCCGTCAGGTGTATTTCTCCGATTTTGCTCATGCCGCAAAAGTACTCCGCGCCGGCGGCCTGCCAAAGGACGGCTACGCGCTGCGCTATATGCTGATTTTCAACACATTGAAAAACCACACGATTTAAAATGCTACTATGCTGGTTTTAAGCATATTAGGAAGTTATCAGAAACTGCGTTTCTGCTCTTCACGGAGAGAATCACGCCCCGCCCTGTTCTGTCTGTCCTGTTGGACAAAAAAGATTTGGTTAAATGTGCTGGATTATAACACAAGTTCACACTCCGTTGCGCCCCATGCTCGCGCCCTGCACAGGGCGCACCGCTTTACGCGCAGCGCGCCCCATACTTGTGCCCTGCAAGGGCACGCCGCTTATGCGTTAGGGATTGCAGCGGTTATCCTTTTTTCGGGTTTAGAAAAAAGATAAGAGCGGAAAGCCCGCCCGCTTGCGGGAACGCCCAAAAAGAAAAAGAAAGAGAAAAGAGGTGGTGGGTATGAGGCTACACGAGCGCGGCGTACAGCCTGTACAGCGCGTCCTGCGCGTCGAAGCGGTCGGAGAACTCGCCGCAGAACATTACGTCGAAGGCGTCGGAGAGGTGGGTGGCGTACTCTTGCGGTACGCTCTTGCTGTGCTCGAGGCTCTTGTTTTTAACGATTTCGCCCTTGCGTCCATCCTTGGACTTGGCGTAGGTCATGCTTTCGCGCAGGGCTTCGCAGCCGGGCTCGTTGATGCGGATTTTGTAGAGCCCCGGCGTTTTCTCGGCCAGCGCGATGTTGATGGCGAGGTGCTTGAGGCTATGCGCACGGTTGGCCCCGCCCTTGGTGCACAGCGTTACCTTCCACCCGTGCGCCTCCATGATTTTCTTCACCTGCTCGGCGCGGGTATTGCGGGTGAAGCCGGTGGCGTTGTTGCCGCTGTTGTCGTAGTGAAACATTACCTCGCGGCAGGCGTGCGGGGCGTAGTAGGCGCACCATGCGTTAACGACTTCCTCCTGTATCTGCGGCGACTTTACGAAGTGCTCTTTGAGTACGTTGAAGCGGTGCAGGGGTTCGTCGCGCTGGGCGGTTACCATGCAGTTGATGTTGGCGCCGAAGTCCATGCCCACGATGAGCGGCGCCTGCCGGTTGTACTCGTCGCATCGGCAGGTGAAAGCTTTGTCGCCGCCGAAGCCGAGGCGGTCTATCTCCGCGTAGCAAATCAGGCTTACGAAGTGCCGGTCGGTGAGCTTGGCGTAGAAAGGTTCGTTGGTTTTGGTGGGGCGGACGTTGAGAATTTCGGTGTTGAAGTTATCCTTCAGCACGTCGCGCTGCTGGGCAATGTAGTCCAGCCCGAGCACCCGGACGTTGCTCAGCGTGCTGGCCTCGTCGTAGTAGGTGCAGCCGCTGCCGTTGGCGCCCATGCGGAGCTCGTGCAGCAGCTGCTCAAAGTAGCGTATCTCCGATGCAATGGTGGCCTTGGTGCCCTCGCCGGTAGCCTTTGCGTACTTCTCCTTGAGCAGCTCCGCTTTAACGGCGGCCTTAAGGATGAGGTTTATTTGCTGCCTGTCCACGAGCTTTTCATAGTCCAGCAGCCACTGCCCCTCCGGCAGCGAGGGCATGGAGGTGCACAGGATGATGCTCCGGTTGTGGGGCGACTGCGGGAACTGGCTGCGGGGCGCCGACACCACCGGCAGGGCATCTTCCCGAAACCGCTGCGGGTTTAAGAATTTGGCCTCGTCAGCGTACAGCCCGTGGCAGGTAAGCGAGTTCACCAGCCCCTCCCTGTCCTGTGAGCCGAGAGGGAACACGGTGCCGGTGACGGTCGCGATGGAGTGCTCCCAGCTGCTGGGGAGGTGCTGAGGGCGCGGCCACGTTTTGGGAGGCTTTTTGCCCACCACGTAGTGCACATCTTCTATAAATCCGCGCTTGGCCCAGCCCGCTTTGGTAGCGGCCAGCGTACGCGACAGCAGCTGCGTGTACGTTTTTCCGAGTAGAAGAAAGGATGCGCCCGGCATGTCGTAAATGCGCTTGAGCGAGAGGTGCGCTATGATTTCGCTGCTCTTCCCCAGCCGGCGGCCGTAGATGAGCACGGCCACCTTGGGGTCAATGAGGATAACCCGCGCCTGCGGGTCGTTCAGGTAGAGGTCGCTATGCGGGTTGCTCGTCGTCATCGGGATATACTTCGCTTATGATGCGCTTTTTTTCGCGCGCGCTTACCTTCCACCGCCGCACCTCATCGTCCAGCTCCGCGCGGGTGATGCCCTCGCCCAGCTGCTTGAGCTTGCCGCCGATGTTGAACGTGTAGTTGTTTTGCTGCAGCAGTTTCGGGTCGATGGTTTTTTTGGATGCCAGCTCCACGTACACCTGCACCTTTAGCTTCATAAAGGCGGCGGCTTGCTTGAAGTTGTTGGATGTCTCGCACAGGCTCAGGAAGTAGTCTATCTGGTGCAGGATTACGCGCGCGCCGGTGGTGGGGTCGGCGCTGTCCACGCTGTTGAAAAAATCTGCTGCTTTCCTGAGCAGCCCCCGCGCCTTGCTCAGCGAAATGTCGCGCCGCTTGGCGAGCTCCTTTGCGCGGGCTTCGGCAGACGGAAACCCAAAGCTTTTTTGCAGCTCGTCGGCCTCGCATAGCTCGTCAAACAGCGCCTTTTCGTGCTCCGACAGCGCCGCGCTGCCGTTCACGTAGGCCTGCATTAGCCGCGCGAGCGTTTCCTGCTCATCGGCTACCTGTACGGGGAGCTTTTCCTTCATCTTTTTTTGCTGCTAAATCTCTGCTGTAGGCCAGCTTTCTGTAGTCCGCGTAGGCGGCGGCGCTTCCGTTCTTGTCGAGTGCGCCGAGGGCCTGCCCCAGCGCGGCGCCGCTTTCTGCCGTAAAGCAGAAAGCCGGAGAGCTGTCGGCCTGCGCAGCGTACTTGCGCCCACCGCCCTCTCCGAGGTCGATATCGCTTAGCGAAAACAGGCTCACTGTACAATCCCCCTCCGCTTTGCTTCGGCGCGCGCTGCCTCCAGCGCGCGCCGCCATTCCGCTACTTTCTCCTCCATGGCGCTGCGCCGCTCCTCGCTGGCGGCGGCGGGGATGCGCACCTTGGTGTACTTCAGGATGTCGGCGGGGCGGTTGCGCAGCAGCTTCAGCAGCGCCACGTCGCTCATGCCGGACAGCTCCTGCTTTTGCGCCTCCGCCCTAAATAGCGGGTGGTCGCCTTTCACCTGCCGATGCCGCTTAAAGTGGTCCAGCTCATCCCAAATTTGCTGCACCTCGTCAAAGTTTTTCACCACCACGGCGGCCAGCTCAGCGTTAGCCTCCACGTCGGCGGTTACGAGGTCGTTGGGGTTGCGCCCGGCGTTGCGCTGCGCAAGCGCGAAGTGGGCTTTGCCTGCCTCGCTGAAGAGCTTACCTTTTTTTACTGAAAGCGCCTTGAGCGCCTCCGGGAGCAGCTCCCACTCAATGCGCGGCAGGCCGCTTTCGGCGTAGGCCCGCGTGTAGGCGGCTACGTCGTGGCCGTCTTTTTCTTCGCCTTGCTTTTCGGCGACGCCTCCACTTCCGGCAGTTCCGGGACTTCCTGCGCTTCCTGCACTTCCGGGACTTCCTGCGTTTCCAGGACTTCCTGCTCTTCCTGCACTTCCGGGACTTCCGGCGGTTCCGGTTCTACCGGCGTTTTCGGCACTTCCGGCACTTCCGGTACTTTCGGCGCTTCCGGCGCTTCCTGCTCGCTTTTTTTTTCGAGCATCTTTTCAGTAATCTTAGCCGCGCGCAGCAGCATGTTGTATAGCTGCTTTTTGCGGATAGCCGGAACGCTTCTGCCCGTTTTGAGCAGCTTTTTGTAGTACTCCCGCTGTATCGGGCTCTTGAGGTGCGGCAGCGCAAGCTCTACGCCCTCCGCAAAAAGTTCATCGCTGTAGCGCATGGGGTTAACCTGCACAGCCGCCAGCCAAATAATAATAGCCTTCATATTCGTAATTAAAGTTAATTCGTAATTCCTAATTCGGGTCGTCGGCTACCGTGGCCACGTCCGCGTTCTGCGCGTCCTCAGTCATCACCAGCTCGCCCTCGTAGATGGCCAACGGGAATTTCTGGGTGCCTTTGAACGTCAGCGTTGTGCCCTTATCCTCGTTGGGCAGCTTGCCCCACTTGGTGTCGGTATCGCTCAGCTCCACCGGCGTAGCCGAGTCGCCCAGCAGGAAGCGCTCCTCCGCGCCGTCGGCGCCGATGCTCCGGAGGATTATCAGCCCCGTGAAGCTGCCGTGCAGCGCGAGGAACGACAGAATTTTTTTGCCCAATCCCGGAAAAAATCCCGTAACGCCCACCTCGTAGCCGTAGCAGTCGGCGTTGCTGCCCGAAACGCGCTTCTGCGACGGCTCCAGCGTTTTGTTCGTAACGTACAGGCGGTGAAACTTCTTGCCGCTTTTCAGCATAATATCGTCGGCGATGGTTACGCCGTCGGCGCCGCGTCCGGGGAGGGGCAGCATAATATCGTCCAGCTTTGCCAGCAGCAGCTCGTTAACGATGCCGCCGCCCCCGCCCGCGTTAGGCTCAAGCGGCTTGCTCAGGTTAAATAAGTCCATGTCTTTATTAATTATTAATTGTTAATTATTAATTGTTAATTATTAATTGTTAATTATTAATTGTTAATTGACGTCGATGTAGTCAAACTCGTTGCACCACACATACTGATTTTCCGGCACGTCGGGCTCTCCAACGACGACTATACCCATGCCCGCAGCCCAGTCCATCATGAATTCCAGCAGGCGCCTATTCTTCTGCACCTCAAACTTCATCAGCTCTTCCGGGCGGTTGTCAATCAACCGGATGTTGTTCTCTATCGTAAAGAGCACCATGTTGCTTGCGCCGCCGTGAGGCAGCGTCACAATCTCGCAGCTCGTGTTGTGGATGCGCGTCGGCGTGCTGTTGTTCACGTTCAGCAGCCCGTAGGTCATGTCGTAGTTCTCGCGGTACATATCCCACGTGCCGTCAAAAACGTAGCACCGCAGCTTCGGGCTGTAGCGGAAGCGTTCCGGTATCTGCTTCCAGAGTTCGCGCAGCGCTTCGCAGGCGTTGCTCTCGTCAAAGTCGCTGCTGTCAAAGGGCGTAATTTGCCCCTTGTCAACGAACTTTTTCACTATCTCCTTCAGCCCGTCAACCATGTTTATTGCAGGGCCCGGTACGCCCGGTGTAGGAGCAACGTACTTGCCGTTTATCAGCGCCACGTCCGTATCCTCACCTGCGCGCACCACCATATCGCGGTAGAAGCCGCGCACAATTTCGTTCTCCTCCGCCGTGGCGCCGGGGATGTAGTCTGCAAGGTAGGTTTGCCGAAGCTCGTTGGGGTCAATTTCCTTGTCCACCTTCAGGTAGCGAACCATGTACTCTTCCGGCGTAATGCGCAGCTCGCCCTTGGGCGTCCAGCCCTTTTGGGAAGCCTGCGCAATCTCGCCAACGTCCGTTTGCGTGAAAATCACGCGGTCTTTCACCGCCGACACCGTTTTGAAG
>JAISGH010000146.1 GCA_031263185.1 Prevotellaceae bacterium
TGGGGGCAACCCCTACGGGGTTGAGTGCCAGAGGTGTCGACCTCTCCCCCAGCTAAAGCTGGGGGTTATTTACGGAAAACGCCTCCGGCGTTGGAAGCAACAGGCGGTCGCCTTTTCACACAGCCTCCAAAGGAGAGGGGCCGGGGGTGAGGTCTCTACAGTTTTTATATCCGTTACATGTTATTTATTTTCGTCATCCCTTATCCGCTTCCCGTTGGCTCACCAGTTGGCTACAGCCGCGTTGAAGATGTCCTCCACCAGCTTCTTCACAATTGCCTCCATAAGTTCGCCTTCTACGTCGGACAAGTTTCGCTGGCTATCGTAATCTTCGTACTGCGAAAACGACTTGTCGTAGCTTTGCGCAGGGTCTTGCTCGTTTGTAAACTTTACGTGCACGGAGATGGTGAGGCGGTTTTGCGCCGCCACTTCGCCGGCCGTGATGGCCTGCGGCGTTACGGCGTACCCCGTTATCTCGCCCTCGAAGGCAAGGTCGCCGGCGTCGTCTGTTTCCGACAGGCGCGTGCCGGTAAGGAACTTCATCTTGAGCGCCTCGGTAAAGGTGGAGCTGAGCACAGGATTTACCAGCGGCGCCATGTTGGGAAAAAACTGTACGCTGAACGTTTTGCTTTCGGGCGAAATTGACGCGCCCGAAAACGAGTACTTTATGCTGCACGAAGCAACAACCAGCGCACACGCCAAAGCGCCTATCCAATTATTTAATTTGTAGCGGTTCAAAAATTTTCTCCTATTTTTTTGTGGTTTTCATACCATGCCTCAATTGCTCTCCAAGTCGTAGTCCTTAATTTTTCGGTAGAGCGTTCGCTCCGATATTCCGAGCTCGCGCGCCGCCAGCTTTCGCTTGCCGTGGTGCTTTTCGAGCGCCTTGCGCATGAGCTCTATCTCCTTTTCGTTAATCAAAAGCGATTCGTCATACAGCTCGCTGGCGTCCACCATAGCTTCGTCGTCGTTGCTCGACACTTTTTTTACGTCGTGCGGTATGGTTATTGAGGCAGAGGGCGTAGCGATTGCAACATCGGAGTAGCTTGCGTCTACGGGCGGTACGCCTACCCTGCGCGAATCGCCCTGCATGAGCGTGTTGACCAGCTTTTTGAGCTCGTTCACGTCATTCTTTACGTCGAACAAAAACTTGTAGAGAATTTCTCGCTCCGACGAAAAATCGGCAGCCGCGGCGCCGCCTGTCGCCGCTTTTGCGTCCCTATACACCACCGGCAGGAGGGTGGCTTCGGGCAAGTAGAGGCGCAGCGTACCGGCCGTTACCTGCCGCTCCGACTCGATGATGGATATTTGCTCCGTAATGTTTTTCAGCTGGCGGATGTTGCCCGGCCACGGGTAGCTTTCGAGCACAGCCCGCGCCTCGGGCGTAAGCTGCACGGCGGGCATTTTGTATTTTTCGGCAAAATCTGCGGCAAATTTTCGGAACAGCAGCGCAATGTCGTCCTTCCGGTCGCGCAGCGGCGGCATGGAGATGGGCACCGTGTTGAGGCGGTAGTAGAGGTCTTCGCGAAACCTGCCGCTCTGTATTGCCTGCGGGAGGTTGATGTTGGTAGCTGCAATTACGCGCACGTTTGTTTTTTGGGTTTTGGCCGACCCTACCCTCAAAAATTCGCCCGTTTCGAGCACCCGCAGCAGGCGTACCTGCGTGAACAGGGGCAGCTCGGCTACCTCGTCCAAAAACAGCGTACCCCCGTCGGCGACCTCAAAGTAGCCCTTGCGAGCGTCGTAGGCGCCTGTAAACGAACCCTTTTCGTGCCCAAACAGCTCGGAGTCAACTGTACCCTCCGGAATGGCGCCGCAGTTGACGGCAAAGTATGCGCCATGCTTCCGCACGCTGTTCTGGTGGATAACCTGCGGAAAAACTTCCTTACCTACGCCGCTTTCGCCGGTAATCAGCACCGACATGTCGGTGGGCGCTACCTGTATGGCGATATCCAGCGCACGGAGCAAGCCCGGCGCATTGCCAATAATCCCAAAACGCAGCTTTACTTGCTGAACATCCATAGCTCATAAAAAAATCTAACCCCAGCGGGGCTACTACAAACATGACAAAATTACACATGACAAAATTACATATTTTTTGTATCATGCGCTAATCTGCTTTGTTATTTTTTGCTACCAACACGTCATCCTTACGGGATTTGGCGTTCTTGGTTGGGGATTCCCGCCTGCGCGGAAATAGCTGCTAATGTACTGGGGATATTTCAAGCTGTTGCGCACAGGCGCGTAGCGCCTACGTGTTTATAGCCGTGCGCGACAGCGCACGGCTACGAAAACCGTTGCTTCCGGAGCGCCGCGTAGCGGTGCCGCGTGTAATGCATCACCCCCTTTTTCGGGCTGCCGTGCTTCAACCTCATTACCTTATTTTAAGGGAATTGAGTTTTTGGAAGTTCCCTTTTGTTTTTCAGGGGACTTCTGAAAAATATTTTGTACATTTGCCAACCCTAACTTGGGGAAAAGTTTTTTTTACAGATTTTGAAAATATTATGAGTAAGATACAAAAAAAGGCAGCGCTGAGCTACCACGCCGAGGGACGCCCCGGAAAAATTGAAGTTATTCCAACCAAGCCGTACAGTACGCAGGTTGACTTGTCGCTGGCCTACTCGCCCGGCGTAGCCGAGCCTTGCCTGGCAATTGCCGACAACGCCGCCGACGCTTACAAATACACGGTGAAGGGCAACCTTGTGGCGGTTATATCCAACGGCACGGCGGTGCTGGGCTTGGGCGATATAGGCGCTATTGCCGGAAAACCGGTAATGGAGGGAAAGGGGCTACTCTTCAAAATTTTTGCCGATGTAGATGTTTTCGACATCGAAATAGATACAAAAGATCCCGAAAAGTTTATTGAAACCGTAAAGCTTATTTCGCCAACCTTTGGCGGTATCAACCTTGAGGATATTAAAGCGCCGGAGTGCTTTGAAATAGAGGAGCGGCTCAAAAAGGAGCTCGATATCCCCGTCATGCACGACGACCAGCACGGAACGGCTATTATATCGAGCGCTGCGCTGCTCAACGCGGTGGAGGTTGTCGGAAAAAAGTTGAGCGATATACGCGTCGTTGTCAACGGCGCGGGCGCTTCGGCAATTGCCTGCTCCAAGCTCTACATCTCGCTCGGCGTAAAGCGCGAGAACCTGACAATGCTCGACAGCAAGGGTGTGCTGACCGACAAGCGTACCGACCTCAACCGGATGAAAAAAGAGTTTGCCACCACCCGCAGCATCAGCACGCTTGAGGAGGCCATAAAGGATGCCGATGTGTTTTTGGGCTTATCCAAGGGCGACATTCTGAGCAGGGAAATGGTTCGCTCAATGGCGCCAAACCCCATCGTTTTTGCGCTGGCAAACCCTACCCCCGAAATTTCGTACGAGGAGGCAACAGCTTCCCGCCCCGACATTATCTTTGCTACCGGTCGCTCCGACTACCCCAATCAGGTGAACAACGTGCTGGGATTTCCGTTCATTTTTCGCGGTGCGCTCGACGTACACGCCAAATCTATCAACGAAGAGATGAAGATTGCCGCCGTGAAGGCGCTGGCGGCGCTCGCCAAGGAGCCTGTCCCCGATAGCGTAAGCTCCGCCTACGGCAACACGCGGCTGGCGTTTGGCCGCGACTACCTCATCCCCAAGCCGACGGATCCGCGCCTGATTTCGTACATATCGGTTGCCGTTGCCAAGGCCGCCATTGAGTCGGGCGTGGCGCGCCGCCACATCGACAACTGGGACGTTTACTCGTTTGAACTGCAACGCCGCATGGGGCGCAGCAGCGACTTCATGAACAACATGACCATAAAGGCTAAGGAAAAGCCCCGCCGTATTGTATTCCCCAACGGCGAAGACATCAAGGTGCTGCAGGCTGCGCAGAACATGCTCAACGATAAGCTGGCGCAGCCGGTTTTGCTCGGCAGCAAGGAGAAAATCGCCCAGCTGTGCGCCGACGGAAACCTTGACCTCACCGGCGCTGAGATAATCCGCTTTTACGGCGATGAAGAAAAGACACGCCGCGAGCTGTACGCGCAGCAGCTTTTCAACAAGCGCCAGCGCAAGGGTATGCCCTACCAGTACGCCATTAAAAAAATGGAAAACAACGATATGTTTGGGCTGATGATGGTAGAATCGGGCGATGCCGACGCCATGCTTACCGCTTTCTCCAGCGACTACGGCAAGAAGCTCAACACCGTGCGGCAGGTTATCAGCGCCTACGAAGACGACAACCACATGGCGGGTATGTTCATTGTGATGACCAAGCGCGGGCCGCTCTTCCTTGCCGATTGCACCATAAAATCGCCCGACGCGACGGCGCTCGTAAAAACTACGGAGCTGCTGTACGAGGCGGTAAAAAAGTTCGGCATTGAGCCCCGCATTGCCATGATTTCGTACTCCAGCTTTGGCATGGTGCAGGAGGGCAGCGCCAAGCGCGTAAGCCGCGCTGTGGAAATGCTGCACAACAAGTACCCCGATATGCTGGTGGATGGCGAAATACAGGCAAACTATGCCTTCAACGAAAAGTTGCGCATGGAGAAGTTCCCGTTTAACAAGCTGCGCAACCTGGAGGTCAACTGCTTTGTGTTTCCCTGCTTGAGCTCGGGCAATATCGTTCCGCTCTTTGTAAAGGAGCTGAGCGGGTATGAACTGATAGGCCCCCTCATTCTGGGGCTGGAAAAACCTGTGCACATCCTGCCCACCGAGTGCTCTGTGCGCGACATCATAAACATGGTTGCCATCACCTCAACCCAGGCAACATTTCCGTCGGAAGCAAAATAAATAACGAGTGAGTAAATGATGCAGCAAGCGCCGTCAGCTGCTTGCCCGCAGCGTTCCCACCCAGCGCCCAAAGAGCGCAATGACGATAAAGCATATCAGCGGTAGCGCAAACGAAACGCGCACCGACGAAAGCGTATCTATCCAAACCGCTTTGTCGATGAGCAGCCCCTGCAAGGGAGGCATCAGGCAGCCTCCGCCAATGGCGAGTATCAGCCCGGCGGAGGCCAGCTTGGCGTCGTCGCCCAAGCCCTTGAGCGCAATGCCGTAAATGGTGGGGAACATCAGCGACATGCAGGCCGAGATGGCAACAAGGCAGTACAGGCCTACTATGCCGTGAATGAAGATGGTGCCTGCCGTGAAGATAATGCCGCCTGCGGCCAGCCACGTGAGCAGGCTGCTTGGCTTGAAGTACTTCAGCAGGAACGTGCAGACAAACCGGCTCGAAACAAACATTCCCATGGCCACCATGTTGTACCCCTGCGCGGTGGCCTTACTCATGTACAGTTCATTTTCGGCGTACTGAATGATAAAAGTCCACACCATAATCTGTACGCCAACGTAGAACGCCTGCGCAATCACAGATCGGGTGTACAGCTTGTTCTTCAAAAGGCGCTTGGCAATCGCGCCTGTCGAGGAGCGCTGCGCCACGTCCCTTGCCGCCGTGCGGGGCAGCTTCGAAATGGCAAAGATGAGGAAGAAGGCAAAAACCACCGCGCCGAGCATCAGGTAAGGCCCGCTGACGATGTCGAGGTCTGCCTGCTGAATGTCGGCAAGGCCGCCGGGATTAGTATCCGCCATTGCAATGCGCTCGGCCTCGGTAGCTTGGTTAAGCCGCGAGAGAATTAGCTCCTTTGCCACCAGCATACCCGTTAGCGAGCCGATGGGGTTAAAGGCTTGGGCAAGGTTCAGGCGGCGCGTTGCCGTCGCCTCCGGCCCCATGGACAGGATGTACGGGTTGGAGGTGGTTTCGAGAAACGCCAACCCGCACGTCATCACAAAGTAGGCGATGAGAAAAGCCCAAAATGCCATTGCGTCGCCCGCCGGAATAAAAAGCAGACAGCCGGCGGAGTACAGCGCAAGCCCCACAAGAATCCCTTTCTTGTAGTTGAACTTTTGGATAAAGATTGCCGCCGGAATTGCCATAAAGCAGTAGCCTCCGTAAAATGCAAACTGCACCAGCGAGCTCTCAAAGTTCGAGATGAGCAGAATGTTTTTGAAAGCCGCCACCATAGGGTTGGTGATGTCGTTGGCAAATCCCCACAGGGCAAACAGCGTTGTTACCAAAATAAACGGAAAAATCAACGCCTTGGGTACAACAGATAACCGCATCTTGAATTTTGAATTTTTGAATTTTTGAATTGCACACTCAACGCTTGTACAGCGGCCCGTAAGTTTGGCAGGCGCGGTAGTCGGCGCTTTCCTTATCCATGCCGAATGTTGCCCACGCGGCGGGACGGTAAATATCGTCGTCGCTCACGTTGTGCATGCAAACGGGTATGCGCAGCATGGAGGCCAGCGTGATGAGGTCGGCGCCCACGTGCCCGCAGCAGACGGCGCCGTGGTTGGCGCCCCACATGTTCATTACCGAGTACACATCCTTGAAGTTGGGGCTGCTCGTCAGGCGGGGGACAAACCATGTGGTAGGCCAACCCCTGTCTGTCCTTTCGTCCAGTATTTTGTGGATGGCGGGGTCAACGTCAACCGTCCAGCCCTCGGCAAGCTGCAGCACGGGGCCTAAACCCTTCACGAGGTTCAGGCGAACCATGGTGCAGGGCATGTTGCCGCGCGTCAAAAATTTGGAGGAGAAGCCGCCTCCGCGGAAGTACTCTCGGTTGGCGGGCATCCACGTGGTTGCCTCGAGGCAGGCTTTTGCCTCGGCCTCCGTAATTTCCCAAAACGGCTTCATGGTTGGCTGGCCGTCCTTACCGCACTGGCGGGCGCTGCCGTCGAGCGACGCCGCGCCCGAGTTGATGAGGTGAATCATTCCGCCCGCCGCCGGGCCGCTTAGCTTTTTGCCCGTAACGCGCTCCACCGCCTCAGGGCTCCAGTACGTCCTCACGTCGGCAAATACCTGCGCGGTATGCGTCAGCAGGTAGCCAAACAGCATGGCGGTTCCGTTGAGCGTGTCGTTTTCGGTGGCAAGCACGTAGGGTGCGCGAATACCCGTCCAGTCAAAGGACGAGTTGAGTATTGCCTCCGTAAAGTCGCCGTTGGGGTAGAAGTCCGTCCACTGGCGCTGCCCCTGGAAGCCGGCTGCAATGGCGTTGTGCCCCAGCGCCTCTTCGCCGAATCCCATTTCCTTCAGCTTGGGGTTGCCGGTCATCAGGTCGCGCACAATGAGCGTCATTTTTGCAATAAACTCCCAGTCCTTGTCCTTGCCGGCGCGGTCTTTCTTCAAGTCGGCGCGGTTGATGGCATCTTCGCCCTCCTTGCAGCTCGATTTTATCCACGCCAGCGTTTTTGCAAGCTCCTCCTTATCGTAAATTCCCTCGGCCATGCGGCGGATAATTTCCACCTCGTCCACGCCTTCGCAGCGCATCCCAAGGTATTCCTCAATAAAATCGGTGTTGACAATGGAGCCGGCAATGCCCATGCACACCGCGCCGATGGAGAGGTACGATTTTCCGCGCATGGTTGCCACCGCCAGCGCTGCACGGGCAAAGCGCAGCAGCTTGGCTGCTACGTCGGCGGGAATTTCGGTGCAGCCTGCCTCCTGCACGTCGCGCCCGTAAATGCCAAATGCGGGCAGCCCTTTTTGCGCGTGGCCGGCCAGCGCTGCCGCCAGGTATACTGCCCCCGGGCGCTCCGTCCCGTTAAACCCCCAAATGGCCTTCACCGTGTGCGGCTCCATGTCCATTGTTTCGCTGCCGTAGCACCAGCAGGGGGTAACGGTGATGGTAACGTCCACGCCCTCGCGGCGGAACTTTTCGGAGCAGGCGGCGCTCTCGGCAACCCTGCCGATGGTGCTGTCGGCAACAATGCAGGTTACGGGCGTTCCGTCGGGGTTTTTGAGCGTAGAGGTCAGCAGCGCAACAACGCTTTTGGCCATGTTCATGGTTTGCTCTTCGAGGGATTCGCGTACGCCTCCCATGCGTCCGTCAATAGTGGGGCGGATACCAATTTTAGGCCATTGGCCCTGAAATCTGTTGGTTTTCATAGTAGCAAAATTAAAAAAATAATTTACGGTTAATGCGAATTCTGTTGAGACCTCACCCCCTGCCCCTCTCCGAAGGAGAGGGGAGTCGCTACACGAAAGTACCTGCTGCGGCTCTCTTCCCCTCTCCTTCGGAGAGGGGTCAGGGGTGAGGTCTCTTAGATTTGCAAAAGTATCGTTTATCGCTAAGATTTTCTTTCACTATTTCGATAACTATATAGCATATTTTCGATATTTTTTTTAACAAATTTGGCTTATCCGCAATAAATGAGTATATTTGCATTTTTGTGGTATAGTAAAAAACCGATTCGTTGGGGCTAAATTTAGGGGCTAAGCATGTTTACTTTTAACCTCCACATTTTTGCTTTCTGAAAGCAAATAGTTACTTTTGTGGCGTAAAAGAACTCTCCCGCATTACCCTATAACGCTACAAAATGGCCGATTTAGTAAAAAATACGCTAATGGAGGGTACAAAAAGATGGACGTACACGCTACGACCATGAACGCAAAAAAATTTATAGCAAAAGAGTTGGAGAATTTCATTATTTCTGATGATGCCTTAGATTAGAGTTTATATTCAATAGTTGGGTATTGTGCCAAAAATGATTTTGTTGCAACGGTGAGAGACGCTTGCGCCGTCCCGTAGGGTGGGCTGTCAAGAATGTTGATATTTAATATTATTTATCCGTTCCTTTTTCTTACCTTTGCAAAAAAAAATTAGATATGCATACAACAGATTGGAAAGCGTCGGCGCAAGAGTGGAAAAAAAAGGCAGTTGCCCAAACGCATAAAAACAAAGCTTCGCGAAAGCGCATAAAAGAGATCAGCA
>JAISGH010000159.1 GCA_031263185.1 Prevotellaceae bacterium
GCGCTGCCGTTTTGCGTCAGGTTTTGCTGCGTGTCGAAGGTCAGCGTGCGGGCAATGACTTCGGCGTAAATGGGGTTGGCTGGGGCTAACCGTCCCTGGTCGCTGGTAATCAGCCCCAAATCTACGACGTACTGAAAATCGTCGGACAGCCGGTTGAAAAAATCTTCGCCAATAATAATGGGTTCAATCACCTTGCGTACGCGCTCCTCTTTCAGCCGCTCGAGCAGGCTGTCGATGTGCGTGTCGCGGCGCAGGATAATGGTCTGAACGGCGCTCTTGACCATTTCTGCGGTAACCGGCTGCGCGTAGTCGGAGTGCAGCGTTTCTTCTATCACTTCGCGGGCAATGGCGTTGACTAACCACGGCTGCCCCTGTGTCTGCTGACAAACCAGCTCAATGGCTTCTTTTTCGAAGATTTGTCCGGTGTCATCCGTATGCTGTTGATAGAGGTGGGCGATTTCTTCTTTCGTAAAATTCTTCAACGTCAGCGATTCCGTAACGATATTAAACGGGCTTGCAGAACCCAGGGTTTGGCTGTCGGGGCGTGCTTTTGCCTTGAAATCGCGAATGTTGCGCATGCCCACCAGCGCTATTGAGTGAACAAAGGGTATTTCGGGCCGATTATTATATCCATCGCGCAGCTGCCTCAAAAATGTTATTAATGCTCTTTCGCTCAAGCAATCCGCCTCGTCAAAAAAGATTACCAGCGGCTTATCCAGCTGCATGCAAAACAGGGCGAGCGACATATTCAATACATTCGTAAAATTGCTGTAATCGGCATCTTTTGCAAAATCATGCTTTTGAGGAATATGGGATAAAGCGAGCGCATAGCTCAGCTTTCTGACAATCTCCGGTATTGCTTTTTCGGGGTCTGTAATCTCCTGCATGGCCTCCAAAGAGCAATATAGGGCATAGTACTTTCCACCGGCATTAATCCGCTCGGTTAAATCTTTCAGATAGGTGGTTTTTCCGCTCTGACGCGCAGCATGGATCACAAAGTACTGCTTCATGTCAATCAGCTGCTCTACGCCTTTCAACCGCGTAGAAGCTTCTACCATGTAATGCTCTGCTTTGTTACAAGGGCCGGAAATATTAAAGTATCTCATCTTTTTGAATTTTGTATTTTGGGCAAAGTGTATTTTGGGCAAAGTGTATTTTGGACAAAGTGTATTTTGGACAAAGTTACGCGAAATAATCGAATTGCAGGCAACATGCAGCGAAAAAATCATGCTTGAAATCTCATTTTTACCTAATTTTTTTGACAAAAACAACCTCAGTAGCAATAAATTAATACGCATATCAACAACCTCCTTATTAAAACAACGGTTGTTGAAAATGAGGTAATGAGGTTGGAAGATATTCTGTAATTATTTGCTACTGAGGTTGTTTTTATCAAAAGTATTAGGTAAAAATGAGGTTTAGCGCGCAACCGCCCGCCCTCAAAATTTCGTACGTTTGCCTTGAGCGGTAGGGCAGAGGGGAAACTAAAAACTAAAAATTAAGAACTAATGTTGCATCACTCATCAAGTGTCGGATGGGGGTAGATGAACCTGTCTTCTTCCTGACGTTGACCTTTGCGTTGTCAAAGGTCGGCGCTGCCGGCGCTGTACCTTCGCCACTTCTCAACTACCGTTGACATATCCTGCGGCAGGGGCGTTTCAAAGCGCATGGGGTTGCCCGTTGCGGGGTGCACAAAGCCCAGCACCTTTGCATGTAGGGCGTGGCGGGGCAGGATGTCGAAGCAGTTGCGCACAAATTGCCGGTACTTGGTAAACGTTGTACCCCTCAAGATTTCGCTCCCACCGTACCGCTCGTCGTTGAACAGCGGGTGGCCAATGTACTCCATGTGCGCACGGATTTGGTGCGTACGCCCCGTCTCAAGCTTACATTCCAGCAGCGAAATGTAGCCGAAATTTTCTACCACACGGTAGCGCGTAACGGCATGTTTCCCCTGCTCTCCGTCCGGAAAAACCTGCATTTTTATTCTGTTGCGAACGCTGCGCCCAATGTTGCCGGTAATTGTGCCCTCCGGCGGGCTGGGCGTACCCCAAGCCAAAGCCACGTACAGGCGCTCAATGGTGTGCTCAAAGAATTGCCGGGCAAGCCGGTTGTGCGCAGCGTCGCTCTTGGCCGCCACCAAAATACCCGAAGTATTTTTATCAATTCGGTGCACAAGCCCTGCCCTGACGTCTCCGGTTTTGAACATCGGAAGGTCTTGCAGGTGGTAGGTGAGCGCGTTTACCAGCGTTCCGCTGAAGTTACCGTGCCCCGGGTGCACCACCATACCTGCCGCCTTGTTGAGCACAATCAGGTCATCGTCTTCGTACAAAATATCGAGGGGAATGTTTTCGGGTATAACCTCCACTACGCGCGGCGGGTAGGGTAGCACCACCGAGATAGCGTCGAGCGGCTTTACCTTGTAGTTTGATTTTACGGGTTTGCCGTTAGCCCAAATATTTCCGGCAGCGGCGGCGCTCTGTACGCGGCTACGCGACACATGCTCCATTCGGTTGGTCAGGAATTTATCTATGCGCACAACGGCTTGCCCTCTGTCGGCTGTAAAGCTGAAGTGCTCGTACATGCCCGATTCTTCGGCATCTTCGGCGGCTGCATTATCTATATCTAACTCTTCGGTGGACAAAATTTATACCGATTAAGGAGTAAAAAATAAAAAAAATTATTCTCCGATTATCAAATCTTTTCATCGCCGCTGCTTTTTCCTGCGCTCAGTATCAAGGTCGAAGGCATCGGCTGCAAGGCTTCTTTCCGGTTCACCGAAACGTCGTTCCATGCGGCGTAGCTGATGAGCATGAAATCGTAGCCGGTCAGCAAAGCTCCGGAAATATCTTTCTCCTCCAAAAGCGTGGAAGAGCCGACCGTTTTGAGGAATTGTCCGAGGGGCGCTTCTACCTGTCCGTAATTCGACGAGCGGCAGACAATGCTTACCGAACCGACGGTTGATTGCAGTAAAGTTTGGGCGTACGGCAGCAAAAACAGGTCGGCTTCCGAATCCAAAACCATTATGATTTTGCTGGCCCCCGCAAAGTCGCGGTTTACAAAAACGCCTACCGGACAATGGCTTTGCTCGATAAACATTTTCGTTTTATCCTTCAGCAGCTCAACAGGCAAAAACCACTTTTCGGTTCGCAGAAAGCGATGGCGCACCGCGCCGCGATACTGATTGGCGGCAATGTCGTTAGGGAGGTTACTCCAAGTAATTCCTGCCCCAACCAGCAGAAAGTCGAAACCTTCCGTATTCACAATATCCGATATGTCCTGCCCAACGTTGTCCGAAACTTCGTAGCGCGGTTCTATCGAAATTTGCAACTTTTCGGCTTCCTTCAAAATCGGCTTGAAGCTGACCATTTCAAAGCTGCCTCTTTGCAAAGGATTTATTTCCGAGCCGGCCGTAAAGTGCAGCGCGGTTATCTCCAATTTTTTCCCTATCCGGGAAAACATCTGGCAGGCAACGTCGAGCATCACCTGCCCGCTGCCGGCGCGGCCGAAAGAAAGCAGAACCCTGAATGAGCCTTCGGAATGCCGCACGGTTTTTTGCATCGCCGTTTTTTTCCGAACTTTAAACATCGACCGGATGAGCAAAACCAGCGGCGTTGTCATAAAAGTAGTTGCCAGAGTCATCAAGACCAGCATGACAAAAACAGGCGGCGACAAAATCTGCATTTTATAGCCAATTGAGAGCACTATCAGCTCCATTAAGCCGCGCGTATTCATCAGCGCACCGACGTACAGGCTGTTTTCCCAACTTTCGCCCGTGAGCCTCGCCGCCAGCGTGGCGCCCCCGAATTTTCCCGCAACGGCGGCTAAAATAAATACTCCGCAAAGCAGCCACAGGTCGGGCGTATTCAAAAGCCCGATTTCCGTTTTCAGCCCCGTCGCAACGAAAAAAAGCGGCAAAAACAGCGAAAGGGAAACGGCCTCAACTTTTTCGGACATGATTTGCCGGAATTTGATGTCGGCAGGCATGATAACTCCCGCTATAAACGCCCCAAACAAAGCATGCAGCCCTAAAACTTCCGTCAGCAGAGAAGACGTGATAAGCGCCAGAAATATAAACGCAACCAGCTTTTTGTTGATGACTTCCTCGTTGTGGTACAGCTGCCCGACCATTTGCATAAAAGGGCGGGCGACGGCAAACATGAAAAGCAGATACAGCGCCGAAAACAGAATATTAAACATGGCGCTCAAAATGCTTCCGGCCTGCGCTATCGAAATGACCATAGCCAAAAGGCACCAGGCCGTAATATCCCCGTTGGCGGCGCTCGACAGGGTAATCGTTCCCAAGTGGGTTTTGGCAAGCCCCTTCTCCTGAATAATTCGCGCCAAAACAGGAAAAGCCGTAATGCTCATCGCAATCCCGATAAACAGGGAAAACGACAGAAAAGGTGTCGTTTCGTACGCATACTTGTCATAGACAAAGTAGGCAACCGTTACGCCCAGAAAGAATGGAAAGATAATGCTCGTATGGCTGATAAACGTCGTTTTTTTCAAGCTACCGAGCACCTGAGAAAGATTCAGCTCCATGCCAATGGCAAACATGAAAAGAATTAATCCGAACTGGCTTAAAAGCTCAATATTTCCCAGCGATTCGGGAGGAAAAAGAAAAGCCGACATGCCCGGAACCCAGCGTCCCAAAATAGAAGGCCCCAGCACGATGCCGGCCAGAATTTCGCCGATAACCATCGGCTGGTGCAGCATTTTGAAGATTTTGCCGAAAAGCCGGCAGCAGGCGAGTATAATAGCCATTTGCAGCAGCAAAATTCCAAACGGACTTTGCAGCAGCTCCAGCAGCTGATGCCCGAAAAATCGAAAAGCTTCGCCCGGGTCGGAATGGGCGCTATTGATAGCGAGGATTTCCCTGCTTTGATGACTTTCTCCCTGCTTAACAATAAAGTACATCAACGCTCCGAAAACCGTAATCATTGTCAGATAAAACCATGTATTTCTTGTTTTTTTCGGCATGTGTAGTTTGATTTTTCCAGTTCTGATTTTTCGACAAAGGTACTTGAAAAAAAGGATTTATACCTCTCTACTGAAAGAAAAATTTCCCGATTTTTCGGTTAAATCTTTTTTTGAGGCGCTACGACAAGGCAAACGCACGAAATTTAAAGGTTGGGTTTTTGAACGTTTGTGAATGTTTGTGCCGTCTCGTAGGACGGGGAGAGGCGGGGAAAAAGCAAAATTTGTTTTTAATTCTTTTTTTATGCAATTTTGCAGAAAATTAGAAGCAAACGAAAAAATGAATTTTTGGCAACTAAGAAATCAATTTTACGACTTGGTGTGCTTCAACGTCAATCAAGTTTATGCGTGGCAACCCGATTTTGAGAAAAACAACCTCACTCGCTGGACAAAGCAAAATCTGCTTGTAAAGCTGCGTAACTCGTGGTATAGCTTTCCAGAATATTTAAAAACTCCTAATATTCAATATTTTGTATCAAACAAAATTTATAGCCCTTCGTATGTCAGCTTGCATGCAGCATTGGCATTTTACGGCATTATCCCGGAGGCAGTAGTGCAAACAACCGCTGTGAGCGCGCTGAAAAAGGCAAATTTCGAAAATATTTTCGGTTCATTTTCGTATCAGCAAATTTTGCCGGAATTGATGTTTGGGTATGAACAAAAATCGTTTTTGAGCAAGCATAGCCTAATTTTTGCTACCCCCGAAAAAGCAATTTTAGATTTGCTGTATCTTTATCCATTCTATAACAATGAGCAAGAAATCAGAGAATTACGTTTTGATGAAGAATTTATGCAGGAAGATTTGCACGTAGAGCGGCTAAACGAATTTACAGAACGATTTAAATCAAAAATGTTGAGAAAAAGAGTTGACATACTTTTTAAAGTTTACGGCTTATGCTGAATTTAGAACAAATACAAAATTATTTTCCGCCGCAAATCAGAGAAAATGCTGTACACAAAAAGTATATCGTAAAGGAGTATATTCAGCTGTTGATTTTGAATTTTTTGGCAGCTTCAAAATTTGCAAAAAAAATTACTTTTATAGGTGGCACAAATTTGCGCTTAGTGAAGGGAATTGACAGATTTTCGGAAGACTTGGATTTTGATTGTAAAGATTTTTATGCCGAAGATTTCGCAGAAATGTCGCAATCGGTTTTGATTTTTTTGCAGCGGTCGGGCATACGAGCCGAAGCGAGAGAAAAGCAAAGCGAAAAAATAGCAGCATTTCGCTCAAGAATTTATTTTCCGGAGCTGCTGTTTGAATTGGGGTTGTCGGCGTATAAGGAAGAACGATTTTTGATTAAGCTCGAAAGCCAAAATCAGGAATTTGAATATGCCCCAAAAATGGCAAATATTAGCAGCTGTGGCTTTTTCATTTCACTTCCTGTTCCACCCGATGATGTACTCTGCGCAATGAAATTGTCGGCTTTACTTTCGCGGGCAAAAGGGCGCGATTTCTACGATGCTTTGTTTCTGCTTTCACAAGCAAAGCCGAATTACGATTTTCTTACGCAAAAACAGCATATTCATAACCTAACAGAATTAAAAGAAAAGTTAATAGAAACGGTAGAAAAAGTAGATTTGCGACACAAGTCCAAAGATTTTGAACATTTACTATTTAATAAAGAAAACAAAAATAAGATATTGAATTTTAGTGAATTTGTAAGAATGTTGAGTTAAAAAATTGCAAACGCCTGCACCTAATGAGTGGATTCACGTTTGTAAGTATTAAGTCTAAATCCCTTTATTTTGCATATTAAAAACATTTTGTATCTTTGCTGTCGAAAATAAAATGTTTTTTTACGACAAAATATAAACTAAAATTATATGCAAAGTATTGATGACAATATAATTAGCAAACTTAAAAAATGCGATAGGGGTAAAGTGTATTTTGTGGCTGATTTTGCTCAATACGGAGAGGCTAATTCTGTACAGAAAGCATTAGAACGTTTGTCAAAAAAACAAGCTGTTTTGCGGCTGGCTCGAGGCATTTATTATTACCCAAAAATTGACAAAAAGTTAGGGCTTGGGGTTTTGTTGCCCGCGTGGGAAGATGTTGTTTATGCTATTGCAAAACGCGACAAAGCGAGAGTTGTCCCGACAGGAATTTACGCTCTTAATCGTTTGGGACTTTCTACACAAGTACCTATGAATTTTGTTTTTCTTACAGACGGAACGCCCCGCAGAATAAATACAGGCAAGGGAAACGGCATTTTATTCAAGCATACTTCGCCCAAAAATTTAGCATACCACAGCGATATTGTTATGTTAATTGTCTTTGCTTTGAAAGAAATCGGGAAAAATAATGCGACAATAGAAGAACAAAGCCAAATTAAAGAAATATTAAAGCAAGTACCGAAAGAACTTGTTTTACAGGATATTAAAATAATGCCTGCTTGGATTAAGTCCTTAATAATGAAACTTTATGAATAATTTTAGAACACTTACAAAAGAGCAGCAAATTGCAGTAATCGAACAATTAGCAAACAGATTGGGCTTACCTGCACAAGCCATTGAAAAGGATTACTGTGTAACAATTTTTTTACAGCTGATTTTCTCTACCGAAGTAGGACACTACCGCTCCGTGGGAATGTAAAGAAAAATCAAGTCTAATAATTTAAAAAAAAACAACATGAAAAACACATTAGCTACTTTAAGCTTGGCGCTATGCGGCGTTTCGGGAACGCTGCAAGCCCAAACGCCCGAATGGGAAAATCCGGAAATTTTCGGTATCAACAAAGAGCCGGCAAGGGCTTCTGCCTTGCCCTACGCCAGCGAGCAGCAGGCCATTGCCAATGTTTACGCTGCCTCGCCCTACTATCGGTCGCTGGACGGCGTATGGAAATTCAATTGGCACAAGAAACCGGCCGACAAGCCGAAAGGCTTCTATAAGGCCGATTACGACGTGAGCGGATGGGGTGCTATCCAGGTGCCCGGCAACTGGGAGCTGCAAGGCTACGGTGTGCCGATTTATACGAACGCCACCTATCCGCATCCGGTAAACCCGCCCTTTATTGACCACAGCGACAATCCGGTGGGCTGCTACGTCCGCGAGTTCGACCTCCCTGACGAATGGAGCGGGCGCCGCGTATACCTGCACTTTGAAAGCAGCCTGACTGCCATGTACGTGTGGGTAAACGGCCAATATGCAGGCTACAGTCAGGTAACGAAATGCCCGGCGGAGTTCGACATTACGCCCTACGTCAAATCGGGCGTAAACAAGATAGCGGTTGAAGGTTACCGCTGGAGCGACGGCGCTTACCTCGAAGACCAGGACTTTTGGCGGCTGTCGGGTTTCGACCGGAGCGTTTACTTGTACAGCACCGACCAAATACGCATCCTCGATTTCTTTGCCAAAGGCGATTTGGACGCTTCGTACAAAAATGGCCTTTTCTCCTTAGATTTGACGGTGAAGAAATATCCGGAAGCAGCAGCGTCCGTTCTGGCAGAAGTGCAAATACTCGACACCTCGGGCAGGCAAGTGCTCAAAAAAACGCAATCCCTCACCGTAGCGCAGGGTGCCGGAGCGGAAGCCGTGCTGACGTTTGCCGACAGGGTAGCGTTGCCCAAGCTTTGGAGTAACGAAACGCCCTACCTGTACACCCTGCTGATTGCCCTGAAGGACAAAAGCGGCAAAACGCTGGAGGTAACCTCCTCAAAAATCGGGTTCCGCAAGGTAGAAATCAAAAATGCACAGCTGCTGGTGAACGGCAAGGCGATACTTGTGCGCGGGGTCAACCTGCACGAGCACAACCCCTACACCGGCCACGTGCAGAGCGAAGAAATGATGCGCCGCGACATTGCCCTGATGAAGCAAAGCAACGTCAACGCCGTGCGCACAAGCCACTACCCGCAAAGCCCGCTGTGGTACAGGCTGTGCGATGAGTATGGAATTTTTCTGGTTGATGAGGCAAATATCGAATCGCACGGCATGGGCTACGGAAAGGAGAATATGGCGAACTTCCCCGAATGGCGCAACGCCCACTTCGACCGTGTGGTGCGCGTTGTGGAGCGCGACAAAAACCACCCAAGCGTAATTGTTTGGAGCATGGGCAACGAGTGCAGCAACGGTAAGGTTTTCCCCGAAATCTATGCGTGGCTCAAGCAGCGGGACAGCTCCAGACCTGTTCAGTTTGAGCAGGCAGGCGAAAATGACAATACCGACATCGTTTGCCCGATGTACCCGAGGATAGAAAGCATGAAGCGCTACGCCGCCCGCACCGACGTAACTCGCCCGTACATCATGTGCGAGTATTCGCACGCTATGGGCAACAGCTCCGGCAACTTTCAGGAGTACTTTGACATTATCGCTACTTCGCCGCACATGCAGGGCGGATTTATCTGGGACTGGGTTGACCAGGGCATTGCCGCTACCGACGATTCCAACCGAAAATACTGGGCTTACGGCGGCGATATAGGCGGCTACCAATATACCCACGACCAGAACTTCTGCGCCAACGGCCTGATTAACGCCGACCGTACGCCGCATCCCGGCCTGAACGAAGTTAAGAAGGTTTATCAGGATATTCTTTTTCGCTCCGAAGATATTTCCAAAGGAAAAATGACTGTCGAAAACCGTTTTCTGTATAGAAATTTAGAGGATTACGACTTCAAGTGGGAGCTGCTCCGCAACGGCGAAAAAACGGCAGATGGCAAGTTGACAATTGTGCAGGCTGCCGGAACGAAAAAGGAAGTAAAGGTTCCCTTTCCTCCCGTTCGGGCGGAAAACGGAGTGGAGTATTTCCTGAACGTATATGCCTACGCAAAAGCCGCGACGGAGATGATTCCCGCTGGCCACGAGGTAGCGCGCGAGCAATTTGCTTTTCCTGCGGGCAGCTACTTTGCCCAACGCACGGCTTCGTCCGGTGCTGTAGTAACGGCATACGAAGACGATAACCGCGTAGCGCTGAAGGCCGGAGAAGTAACGGTTGCCTTCAGCAAGCGGAGCGGCGCGATGGAAAGCTACACGTATGGTGGCAAGCGTTTGCTGTCCGCGCCGCAGCCCGATTTTTGGCGCGCACCTACCGACAACGACTACGGTAACCGGATGCAGGAGATTTCGCATGTCTGGCAGCTGGCCGGAAAAAACAAAACGCTGGACAGCTTCTCGGTGAGCAACGTCGATGAGGAGGCTGTTGTTACTGCCCGCTATACTTTAGGTACCATACCGGGCGCCTATACGCTGCAGTACACCGTTTCGGGCAGCGGCGCCGTCCGCGTAAAAGCCGCATGGAAAGCGGGTAGGGTAGGGCTACCCGAAATGCCGCGCTTTGGAATGCAAATGCGCGTGGATGCAGAGTTTGGCGCGTTTACCTACTACGGCAGAGGCCCGTGGGAAAACTACTCCGACAGGAATACATCCTCATTCGTCGGTATTTACGGCAGCAGCGTAGCCGAGCAGCAGTACGACTACATCCGTCCGCAGGAAAACGGCAACAAAACCGACGTCCGCTGGCTAACGCTGACCAACCGGGACGGTTTAGGTTTGAAGATAGCTGGCCTGCAGCCGCTGAGCGTAAAGGTAGCGCACAATCCGGCAGAGGATTTGGATTTTGGCGTAACGAAAAAAAATACCCATCCCAGCGACGTAACGCCGCGCAGGGAGATTTTCCTCAACGTTGACTACCGGCAGCGCGGCGTTGGCGGCGACAACAGCTGGGGTGCGCTGCCCCACGAACCCTACCGGCTGACGGGGGACGCCTACGAGTATGAGTACAGGATAGAAGCGGTTTATTGATAATCAGGTCGTGATTTTTTTAGCACACAGATGACACAGATTTTTAGGATAAACGCAGATAAAACTCCCTATCTGCGTTTATCTTTTAAATCTGTGTCATCTTACGAGAAAACTTTCCAATACCCGCCTTTGTCTCCGCCAATGCGCTCTATAAAACCGTCGGATTTGAGCTTCTGGATGTATTTTTGAACAGCAGAAGGATTAACGCCCAGCTTTTTGGAAAGCTCTTTTCTTGTAATGGACGGATTTTCCTTTATCAAATCAAGTGTTTCTGACCACTTTTTCTGACCACTTTTTCTGACCACTTTTTCCTCGTCTGTGGCCTCTACAAATTCTTGTATTTCGCCTTTGGCAAGCTGTATGAGCGTTGTTAGCTTATTTTCTACAATCGCTGAAATATAGCCTATCAACGGTTTGGCTTGCTGCAATGTGGCATGCGCGCCGTCGTAAGGTATCTTTCCGGTCAGTAAATCGCACTGATGCAATGTTTTCAGATAATTTTGCCGGTCGTCGGTGCGAATGACAAGCATTGGATAATTATTTCGTAAAAGAATATAGTTAACCAATAATCTGGCAATTCTGCCGTTACCGTCTTCAAAAGGGTGGATACGAATGTAGCGGTAATGAAACAATGCCGCCAACTCTTCCGCTTTCAACTTTCCCCGCTGTTCTTCATCACGATACCAGGCGACTAAGTCAGACATCAATGCAGGCGTTTCTTCCGGCGAAGCATAATCAAACAGCTCTCCTGTTGGCGTAATGACGGAGTTGGGGCGCGTTTTATAAATCCCCACATTGATTTTATAGCGAAAATCCCCATTTTTACTCGTTTTGTAAAAATCCCTGACCAAAATGGTATGGTTTAATTCGCGGATAAAATTCTCGGACAACATTCTATCCTTGTCGGTTGCTGCCACTTTCATAAGCTCCAATCCGACGTTGTGGGCTTTCATTTCTTCATAATCCTGAATGTTGGCATTTCCTATGGTATCGCCGAAGAGCAATAGCAGCTTGGTTTGCCCGTAAGTGAGCGTGTTGCCTTCCAAATGGTTGGAGTTATAGTTAAAATCCAACATAAATTGCTGATTGATGCCCCGCTGCAATTCAGGTTTCAGCGGCTGTAGCGATTGCCATTCCTTGAGTAATTTTTCTATATTGTTCATGTACGGATAATTCATTGATTAGTATTTCCATTTTCTACAAGCCTAAGAGTTCATCCAAATCATTGTCAAATTGGTCGAAAAGTCCTTTTTTGTAGTTCAAAATTCTTCCGTTATCAGAAAATTGTATTTCTGTAGGAATAGAAACATTTTCTTCATTCAGCTCAAAAAAATGAACCTTGACTTTTTCTTTTTCTATCTTCTTTTGATAAATGGCCTTGCGTATTCCGTTAAAAATATGGTCGCTATGGGTTTCTACAAAAATTTGAACGCCGCTTTGAGCTACAAGTACCATCAGCTCTGTTAATTTTGCCTATCCGCGCGGGTGCAAATGAGCTTCCGGATTCTCGATAATCAGCAACGCCCCTTTTTTGGCAGCCAGTAGCGCCACAACAACAGGCAGGGAATATGAAATACCAAAACCCACGTTTTTAGTTTTGATATTTTTAAGCGGCTCGTTTAAATCCAAACCCTCACTCAGCCTCCCTTTCTTAAAGCTCTGCCGAAGTAAAAGCAACGATTGCAGTACGCTCGATTTGCCGGAGCTGTTTATGCCGGTCAGTACAGTAAGGTTACCGGTATTGAGCTCCGTATTTTTGTGCGATTTAAAGTTCGCTATCTTCAATTTTATTATCATCCGTAACTTTAATTTTTATTCCGTTGATGCTTTTGTCTAAAACCTGTTGAAACCATGAAAAACTTTTAACTTTTTCTTCGGGCGACATAATATTACGACATAGTATTACATTACCAGAAGTTAAGCGCAAAAGTAGTAAATATCTTAGGATTTCCAAGCGTGATAAAATTAAGGCTGCCTCCCGCAGCGCGCTTGGCGGGAGATTTCCGCCTTTGCGGAGACGACGTATTGATGAAAATTATCGTCTGTTTTGTGTAATTTAAATATTAATATGCTTTCTGCTATTGAATAAAATGTTACCTTTGCGGCGTTTACTTGCGTATTTCTTTCGGTAGCTATTCAAAAAAAAACAGCGAATAAATTTAAGGTGAATAAATTAATTCTTATGCCAAAAGCGCTCGCACATACTGCACCATTCTTTACGCTACATTCAGATATGAGTTTGGATGTAGCATGTGTGCGCACACATGACACACATACAGGGCTGCCAGCCACACACACACACACACACACACACACACACACACACACACACA
>JAISGH010000013.1 GCA_031263185.1 Prevotellaceae bacterium
GCTTTTTTTTTATAATTTTGAATTCTGAATTTTGAATTTTGAATTTCAACTTCTTGGCTACGGAGTCAACATGTATATGTATATTCGATAAGGTGGCGATGGCGGCGGGGTTCCGCTCCTTCCCATGCCGAACAGGGTTGCTAAGCCCGCCAGCGCCGATGGTACTGCGAAAGCGGGAGAGTAGGTCGCCGCCTAACTTTTAAAAAGCGCCTGCCCGTTTACGGGCAGGTGCTTTTTTTTTGAGAAACAAGTGAAATATCTGTAAAAGAAGATTTTGCGTTTAAGTTATATGAAAGGGTTCAAGTTTTTGGGCTTTACGAAAAAACCGCTACATTTGTATGAAAAAAATCGGCTAATTTTTTTTTTGAAGTGTTATTGACTAAGAATCTATTAAAATCTTATATCCACTTGAAATCTACCGAAGTACATATAGGCAACATGCCGCTTGGCGGTGCGCATCCTGTCCGCCTGCAATCAATGACCACCACCAATACGCTTGACGTTCCGGCCACCGTGGCGCAATGTATCGCCATTGCCAAAGCCGGCGCCGACTACGTGCGCATCACGGCGCAGGGAGTGCGCGAGGCTGAGGCGTTGCAGCAGATAAAAGCAGCGCTGAAGAAGCAAGGCCACAACATTCCGCTCATAGCCGACATTCACTTCAACCCTGCTGCCGCCGAAGTTGCCGCGCGGTACGTAGAAAAGGTGCGCATCAACCCGGGCAACTTTGTGGACAGAGCAAGCGGCGCAGACGAGCCGGCGCTGCTACGCGAAAAATTTGTCCGCCTGCTCAACATTTGCAAAGAGCACGGCACAGCCCTGCGCATCGGCGTTAACCACGGCTCGCTGAGCGTACGCATGATGGACAGGTACGGCGACACGCCGCAGGGCATGGTAGAATCGGCAATGGAATTTTTGCACATTTGCCGCGACGAAAATTTTGCCAACGTGGTAGTCTCAATGAAATCAAGCAATACACGGGTAATGGTGTACGCCACGCGCCTGCTGGCGCAGCGCATGGCAAAGGAAGGCATGAGCTGCCCGCTGCACCTTGGCGTAACCGAAGCCGGCGAAGGTGAAGACGGCCGCATAAAATCGGCAACAGGCATAGGTGCGCTGCTGGCAGACGGGTTGGGCAGCACCATCCGCGTATCGCTCACCGAAGAACCGCAGCGCGAGATACCTGTGGCAAGAAAGCTGGCGCGCTACTTTTCTGCAAAAGCAAAATCCTCCTCCTTGTACGAAGACTTGGAGCATGATTTTTTTAGCTACGCCAAGCGAATATCAACGCCTGCAAGCGTTGCGTCCATTGGCGGGCACAACCCCGTAGCGGTGGCAGCCGACCTGTCGCGCCTGCCGCTGATTAGGCGCAAGGACGTTGAGCTGCTTGGCTTTACTTTTGACGGGCAGGCGTGGAAAGGCTCCGACAGCACCCCCGATATGATATACGTTGGGATGAGCGAAGTGGACAGCTTCCCGCTACAAAACCTGCACATCCTGAGCGACGAAAGCGAAGACCTGCTGCACTGCAAGCCCAGCTATTCGGGCGCCGGCCTCTTTGCTTTTCTGAAAAGTAAGCCGCATACCCTGCTTATGCTTGCGCTGAAAAGTGGGGCAAAAGCGCTGAGCGAGCAGCGTAATTTTTTTCTTCAGCTGAAAAAAAACGGCATTACCAACCCCGTGCTGCTGCACCGCGCCTACAGCGAGGCCGACTACGAATACCTTCAGCTGCAAGCTGCCGCCGATTTTGGCTCGCTGCTCATTGACGGCTTTGGCGACGGGATTATGCTGTCGCTGTCACAGCCGTCTAACATTAGAGAAACCACGACAAGCGTAAAAACGGAGCAGAGCGATACAGCGCTAAAAGCGGCTGAGCAAAAAGCAACATTCACTCGCTGCGCAAGAGCGATGGACTTGGTCGGCACAGGCTTTAGTATTCTGCAGGCTGCCCGTGTTCGCTTTAGCAAGACCGAGTACATCTCCTGTCCGGGCTGTGGGCGTACGCTTTTTGAGCTGCAAAAAACCTTGCAGGAGGTAAAAGCCCGAACAGCTCACCTCAAAGGGCTGAAAATTGCCATCATGGGGTGCATTGTGAACGGCCCCGGCGAAATGGCCGATGCAGATTACGGCTACGTGGGGGCAGGCCCCGGCCGCGTATCGCTGTACAAAGGAAAGGTGCGCATGGAAGCAGGCGTTGAGCAGGAGCGCGCCGTAGATAGGTTGATTATGCTCATCAAAGAAAACGGAGATTGGCAGTAGCTCTATCATTCTTCCCCCCAACCCCTCATTCCCACGAAAGCGGGAATGAGGGTGGGAGAGGAGAGGGAAGGATGAAAAATAGATTTTTCGTAGCGCCTTAAAAAAAGAAATAACCCGCAAAAAGAGATGTCTCTTCATCAAAAGAAAAAAGTATCTTTGCAGCACATACAAAAAAATCAACAGCAATGGAAGCAAAAACGCCCAAACGGTTGCCGTATGGCAACTCAAACTTTGAAGATATCCGCACAGATGGCTACGCCTACGTAGACAAGACACGGTTTATTGAACTACTGGAAAGTGAAAGCAACAAAAATCTGTTCTTCACCCGCCCCCGCAAGTTCGGCAAGAGCCTGTTTTTTTCCATGCGGTCCCACTACTACGATATTAATCAGGCGGACAAGTTTGAGCAGCTATTCGGCGACCTGTACATCGGGCAGCGCCCTACGCCAAAGCACAATACCTACTTGGTGCTGAATCTGGATTTTTCGGGGCTGGATACCTCAAACGAGGAGCGCTTCAATAATTCGCTTTCGCAAAAAGTGCAGGATATTGTGCGTGACTTCTTAAACTACTACAAGCGCCTTTTTCCTACCGGAGACATTTACAGCAAGCAGATAGACGCTGAGCAGCCCGGTATTGCTTCCCTGCGGAAAGCCTTTAATGCAGCGAAGGCAGCCGGCAAAAGAGTGTACATCATCATCGACGAGTACGACCACTTTGCCAACGACCTGATTGCCCAGGGAACATACGCCGGTGATGATGTTTACCGGCACTTAGTGAGGGCAAACGGCGT
>JAISGH010000123.1 GCA_031263185.1 Prevotellaceae bacterium
TCGATGTCGGCGGGGTTGAGCCACGAAATCTGGCTGCCGATAATGTTGTTGATTTCGGTGTCGTTGCTGCTGTTCCAGTTGTCCCACACGCCCGATACCTGCTGGATGTCGGGCTGCACTACGCCGTCCACCACCCACAGCGGCTCGGTGGTGCCCAGCAGGGTCGACTGCCCGCGTATGGAGATTTGCGGCGCGGCGCCCGCCCGCATGGGCATTTTCACTATCATGCCAGCCACCTGCCCCGCCAGCATCTCGTCAATAGCGTTCAGCGACGGCAGGATGATGTCTTCGGCTTTCAGCGCCGTGTAGGAGCCTACCACGTCGCGGCGCGGCATGTTGTACACGCCGGTAACCACAACCTCGTCCAGCGCCTGCATATCGTTCTCCATCTGCACGTCGATGCGGGTGCGGTAATTGTATTCCACTTCCACAGGTTTCAGCCCCAGCTGCGAGAATTTTATCTTCGTTTCGGGCACGGCGTTTTTGGGAATACGCAGGATATACTGCCCGTTCCTGTCGGTCATTGTGCCGTGTATGCTCTTTTCTACCGACACATACACGCCCGAAAGCGGCTGCTTGTCGGCGGCGCTGGTAACGGCACCTTCAATCGTTACCATCTCCAGAGGTTGGGCGCACACGGGCAACGTGCCGACCCACACGGCGCACAGCGGCGCAAGTATTATCAGTATTTTTTTCAATTCATGGTCGGGATTTAAAAAGATACCCACAGTCTGTATCTTTCGAAGCGGCTGTGGGTAACTATTAATGGTACGGGTTAAGTGCTAGGGTTTGCCGCAGTAGTTTGGGTTTCTACTGTTACAGTCCAGTCCGGTTCGCCAAAATGCGCTTTGGAAGTTACCTTAAACTTCACTGTGGTGCCCACGGGAGGAAGGTCTTCGTTCAACTTCAATGCCACATGCGACCACCAGCCCGAATGCTCCGTATCTTCATTCGTCCTGCCTTCCAGATACTGGTCAAAATCACCTGCTAAAATGCCCAAATTACTATCGGTAGCGCCGTCGTATGGTCTCGTTTCGCCGTTATTTAATTTTATCAATATGAAACTCGATGGAAGTTGCCTGCCATTTGCATTATTCCGCCAAAATGCAGCGGTGCCGGTAGTGCCGATTGCTTCTGTGTAGAGTTCAATACCCACCGGTGCGGTAGGCGCTACATATTCTACATTGATATTCAGCCTTGTCTGCGGAAGGTTTTCATCGGCCAGTACTTCGTCCAGCGTGTTGCCTTTATAGTAAGCGACGATAAAACCACCTGTACCGGCCGTTCCGACCGAACCACCTGCTTGGAAGATACCGGTGCTGGTTATTTCGCCGTCAACCCCAAACTCTGTGATATACTCGCCTCCTGCGCCAATCTCCACCTTAATATCTTCCGAGCCGAAGTCAATGGGGGCAATGTCGAACGCTGTAGCGGTAAACTGGCGAAGCTGTCCAGAAGTGGTCAATTTAAGTATTCCGCCTTCAAGCTGTTCTGTCAGCGCTTCACTGAGCGTAATCACAGGCACGAGCGCCGGCTTGTTGGTCATCTGTATGGTATAGGTGAGGGCGGTGGCGCCTTCGGCCGAAACTTTTAATACGCCTTCCCTTACCACACGTACCCTGTCGTCGCCTGCGTTCACCGCATCGGGTACGCGTACGCCCTGCGCGGCTGTCAACGTGTCTCCGCTTACGCTGTAGGCCGCTACAGGGGTATAGGTTTCACCGTTTCCCTCTACGAACTCGGGCTGTTTGTCTATGGCGTAGGACAGGGTAGCGGTGCCGCCTTCCGGCTGCTCCAAAGTGAAAATCGCGCTTAGGTCAAGCGTTCCGTTATACGCAATTCGCAGCGTGTCGCTCGTTTGGGTTGCAGCCACTTTAATTTCAACGGCGGTTTCGGGGTCAATCGGGTCAGATTTAGTTTCTTCTTCTTTGTCGCAAGCAGCAAAAGCTACCGATACAGCAAGGGTAGCAGCAGCCATGCGCAGTAAATTTTGTTTGTTCATTTTTTTTTAGTTTTAAAGGATTATTAAATACAGTTTTTTTTGATTGATTTATCTGAAAATCGGATTATTTACATGGAAAATGTTTGGGGGAGGAGTACGCCGACATCGTTGGGGGGAGCACGTTGACAGCGCCTGTGCGCACCGCGAAGCGCACAGGAATATCCGGTAGGGATGCGCAGCCGCGTGTCCCTACGAACAGTGAAATATACGTAACTAACTGACTTAAAGTATGTTAAATGGGGGGGGGTAATTTTGAGGTGTGCTGCAAGCAACAAGCGATGCGTAATATGCGACTTGAGGTATGCGACAGGCCACAGGCGGCAAGCAATTTTATTCGCATATCGCAAATCAAGCGTTGCACGTTGAGTATCGCAAGTCGGGTATTGTAATTTGTTGTTCACTGCGCGTCGTTTCGTTGTTCTTCGTCAATTATTGTTCCTAAATTGGCCGGAGCAAAGGTAAGAATTTTTTTTAATATGCAAACTCTAGTGCGGAAGATGTACTTGAAACCACTCTCGATGTTGATGGAAATACGGTTAAAAGTTACTCTTTGTATGAGAAGTAAAGCGAACTCAGGCGTTTTTTTACCTGTAAAACGTCACTTATCTGAAAGGTGCAAGGCAAAACGCCTTGCACCTTTTGGTATATAATGAGGGTTTGTCTTTATCGGCAATTTATCGGCAATTTATTTTGTTGTATTGCAAATAAATTATTGATTATAAGCTATTTATATTTTTATTTTATCGGCAATTTATCGGCAAAAATGTACTTGGTCTGTTTCTTTTCACCTTCTTTGTCAATAAGATTTTTTTCTGCTAACTCTGCGAGGTCGTATCGAGCCGTGCGTTCCGAAACATTGTAGTGTTTCATATAGTCAGCGGCGGAAATCTTGCCTACATTCTTGAAGAATTTCAAAGCGTCTAATTGCCGTTCATTCAAATTGAATGTACTCAAATCCAATTCTTTATTAAATACTATCCAAAAATCGTGTCCTTTGGCGGAAAGTGTCGGGGCGGGCAAACCTGCTTCAATGCACTGCTTTTTCATTTTATCCATTCCGCGTTTTGACTTTCAGTCATATAAATTGAAATTTTACAGCTACAATCCGCTTGTTAGCGGCTCGTTGTTTTTAGTTTTTCTTTGTGGCATACCAGAACGTTATTTTTTTCTCCGTGCCAGTAGTGGAACCCATTCCCCTGGCAGTCTTTGTAGGACTTACAATTTTCGCATTGTCCTGTCCTTGTCCAGCGGCGGTCTCGAAAAGGTTGGTATTTGGTTTTCCATATTTCAAAAAAATTATCTTTGTAAATATTTCCCTGCGCAAAGCTTTTGTCAATATTGGGACACGCAGCAATAGCGCCGTCGGCCAAAACGGAGCCTATATTAATTCCGGCTCTGCAAAAAAAGCCGCCGTCTCTCACTTTCCACTCATACTTTCCAACAAAACCCTCGCAGCTGAATTTTACATCTGCTTTGCTGTCTTTTCTTGCCTGACGTATAAAATCCATTAGCGCTTCAAATTCCCAGTTGTCTAAAAACATATCGGGGTCATTTTTCGCCCGCCCGATAGGGATAATCGTAAAAAGCCGCCAAGCTTTTACGCCTTTGCCTGTCAGATATTTTTTTATCTGCTCGAGCTCGTGGAAGTTTTTCTTATTCACGCACGTTACCACGTCGAAATTAATCCGGGATGAGCTTGCTGCCAGCTCAATTGCCGCGTCAACCCTATCGAAGCTGCTGCTGTTGTTTCTAAGCCAATTGTGCGATTCTTTTAGCCCGTCGAGGCTGATTGTGAGCGCACCCAACCCGGCGTTGAGCAGCGAAATATGTTTCTCCCTGCTGTACAGGTGGCCGTTGGTTACCATGCTCCACCTCATGCCGCGTTTTCTTATTTCTCTACCGCAAAGCTCTATGTCTTTTCTTAGCAGCGGCTCTCCTCCGGTTAAAACAACGGTGAAGCTTTCGGGGATTGTTTCAATCGTATCAAGAGCCGTCAGGAAATCATTTAAGGGCATGTCTTTACAGTAGCTGTTTTTTGAGCAGTCGCTTCCGCAATGCCTACAGCTCAGGTTGCATCGGGTGGTGCACTCCCAAAACAGGTAGCTCAGCTCGTGCAGCGAAGCTTCATGCTTCTTGAGCAGACGGAAAGCCATTCTGCGCAGCAAGTGTTTCATTTACTTTTCTTCCAGCTCAATTTTCAGGTAAATATTGTCTCCATTGATGCTTAACAGGGTATCCTTGCCGGCAAAGCTTTTGTTTTCTGCCGAATCGGTATCTTCGAATTGAATTTTGGCGCTTTCAAGCCTTTCCGTGTAAAATGAAAAGCTTCCCTTTTCGTCTGTATAGGTATGCTGTATGCTGTTGGCAACGGAAACCTTTATCCCTTTTATGGGAAGTCCGGTGTTTTTTGAGCTGACCTCTCCTTCAACCAGCAAGTCTAATCCAAAATCTTGAGGCCCACCGTAACATGCTTGAAATACAAATGTAGCGGAGGTTAAGCAGGCGCCTCTTAAAAAGATATTTTTCCAATTTTTTTTCATGCTATCTCTAAATTTTAATTGGACATAAAGGTAAGCAATTTGACCGAATTAGCAACATTGCTAAGGCAAACGCACGAAATTTTAGAATGACAGGCTAAATCTTTTTTTGAGGTGCTATGAAAGCAGCTTGCAGCTCGGTAGTAAGAATATAGATAGAATGTGGGGCAGCTGGAAAACCTCATTTTCACCTAATTTTTTAACAAAACAACCTCAGTAGCACATAGTTACATAATGCATCCAAACCTCATTACCTCATTTTTTTCGTGTCCATTTCATCGTTTTAATGAGGTAATGAGGTTGTTGATATACGCATTAATTCATTGCTACTGAGGTTGTTTTGTTAAAAAATTAGGTAAAAATGAGGTTTCAAACTGTCGCGAGAATGACGGTGGGAGAGAGGCGGGAAAGACTCAAACTGAAATTTACATAGCACCACAAAAAAAGATTTAGCCGAATGAGCAATTCATTTCTGTGAAATGAGCAAAAGCGACAAATTGAAGCGAAGTTCGGCGCAGCCAAATGCACCCTGCTACTCCAATTAATTTTTTTCGTTTAAAATTGAAGTTGTATTTTTGTATCCATAATTAAAAGAGAAATATTATGGCATTGGAAACGAAACCGATTCCTGTGTTGCGGAGCAAGGCTGCAAAGGATTTTTGGGAAAAAGTAGAAAATTTTACTATTTCCGAGAGTAAGGAGGAAGTGCAGGCAATTAACCGCAAGTGGAAATCTGTAATCGAAAAATCGAGAGTCGGTTATGTTTGATTTGCCTCTCAGCTGATATGTTTTATAAAAGCTTATTGCTACAACAACTTTCCTGATTTTTGCCGCTTCTTATTGATAGATGCTTACAGCAATAATTCCGTGCTCAATTTTTACCAAAAAAAACGACTTCTCATTTGTTTTCTCATCCGCCGCATAGTATTTCTACATCATTGGTAGATAGCCGTAAATACTATTCTTGTGGGAAGTAACATTACCCGTTCATAAATAATTTTTTTCAGGGTATTGCATTAATGATTTTTTATGCTACTTTTGCAACCAAAGATTTCTAAAGGAGAACTCCTCTAAAGAAATACAACATTCTCAAAACCTGATGTTTAAATCAAGTAATATCAGGTGCGAGAATAAAGGTCAATTTTTGTTTTTTCAGGTTATAGGCCTGTTTTTTTTGAACGGATAAATTAAAATGAAAAGCCTTTACTCACGCTGCCTCCTTTTGAACGGCAAGCTTATTCCGACCGTGTACAGGAATGTTGTACTATGCTCCCTCTTGGCGAGCATAGCGGTGCGCTTTAATATCTGACAAGCCACCTGAAACAAGCGTAGCTTTATGGTACCAAAATGATCATGCCTCCGGTTAGGAGGAGGCATATTGTTTAGCTGCTGCTTCGTGCGTACGCCGGGGCAGTTACAAAAGTAGATTATTCACCAATTTATACATTATGAGCTGAAAATGAAGAACCAAACCATTAATCCGATTGCTGCGGGTGCAGCGCGGGAGGCGCAAGGAGCTGCGTCGGGAGTGAGCGTACAGGTTTTATCCGGAGAGCAGGCAAAGGGCATTACGCTGGGTTGCCGTATTCCCAAGGACTACTTTGAAACGCGCGGAAAAGGCGAGAGCGATATTGCCGTACATGCAGGCTCCTACCATCTTGCGCTCAAGGATGCCAACATCGAAAAATATAACATTATGACTTACTCCTCCATACTTCCCGGCATAGCTACCTTAGTGCCGCAGCCTGCGGATATGGTGCACGGATGCGTGGTGGAATCCATCATGAGCGTCTGTACCGTGAGCAAAGGAGAGAGGGGAACGGCTGGCATAGTTTACGGCTGGCTCTACAACCGAAAAACCAACGAAAAGTACGGCGGGCTGGTATGCGAAAACTACGGCGACTACAGCCCGGATGACCTGAAAACGCTCCTGCTATCGAGCCTCAACGAATTGTACGTAAATGGCTTTGAGGAGGATTACAGGTTGGAAAGCATCAAGTATCTCCACGAAACAGTTACTCCGCAAAAAAAGTACGGAACGGCGCTCGTATCGCTCTGCTTTATATCGTACTACCATCCGATAATAATTAATAATTAACAATTAATAATTAACAATTAACAATTAATAATTAGTAAGTAATTGTGAATTAAGAAGATGTGAAATTTTTGAATTTGAAATTTGAAATCCAAAATCCAAAATCCAAAATCTGAAATCCAAATGTCCAAGCAAGCCAAGGCTTCGCTGCTTAACGAAGTGGTGGAGCATATAGATATAAAAAAAATTAATAGCGTTGACATCATTGACGCCATGCGCAGCATGTCGTTTGCCTCGCGCGAAACCGCTCGCGCCGCAGATATTCTGCAAATGATGGTGAACGATACTTCGTGCAGCAACATCCTCACGCTTGCCGGCAGCACCAGCGCCGGCGGCTGCATGCAGGTGTACGTTGATATGGTGCAGTGCAGCATGGTGGACGCCGTGGTGGCCACCGGCGCCTCCATTATCGACATGGATTTTTTTGAAGCGCTCGGCTACAGGCACTACAAAGGTACGCAGCACGTAGACGACGCAAAGCTGCGCAGCCTTTACATCGACCGCATTTACGATACCTACATCGACGAAGAAGAGCTGCAGGCGTGCGACGCTGCCGTTAAGGCAATAGCCGATACGCTTGCGCCGCGCCCGTACTCGTCGCGCGAGTTTATCGGCGAAATAGGGAAGTGGCTTTCCCAAAATGCTAAGAAAAAGGCATCGCTTATCCAAACCTGCTACGAGAAAAACGTACCCATTTTTGTGCCGGCCTTCTCCGATTGTAGCGCCGGCTTTGGCCTGGTGATGCACCAGACGGAGCGCATAAAGAAAGGGCAGCCTTACGTTACTATTGACTCTGTGGCCGATTTTCGCGAGCTGACCGACGTTAAAATCGCCGCCGAAGTGACAGGGTTGTTCATGGTGGGCGGCGGCGTACCCAAAAATTTTGCTCAAGACACGGTAGTTTGCGCCGAATGTTTGGGCAGGAATGTTCCCATGCACAAGTACGCCGTTCAAATCACCGTAGCCGATGTGCGCGACGGCGCCTGCTCCAGCTCTACGCTCAGGGAGGCCAGCAGCTGGGGAAAAGTTGATACCGTGTACGAGCAGATGGTATATGCCGAAGCCACCACCGTAGCGCCCCTCATTGTCAGCTACGCCTACCATAAGGGCGATTGGCAAAAGCGCAAGCCAAAAAATTACGCCACGCTGTTTTCAGCTAAGTAAACAAGTAACGCTTTAATGTGCTTGGTTGGAGATTTCCGCTTTTGCGGGAATGACGGAGAGGGGAGGGGGATTTGCAAATAGTTTACTATTAGCAATTTGATTAGAATTCGCATAAAAATTACCGGATATTTTTGTTCAAAATTTTTTTTACACAAAAAAATGTTTATTTTTGGCAAAATTTTATTTTTATCCTCACTACACTATGAATTGGAAATTTACAAACCTCGCAGCCATAGCAGCAATAGGAATATGCTCGTGCGGCGGCAGCAAAACAAGCAACAAAATGGAAATAGCAAAAGAACCATTTGGCCAGTATAACGGCCGGCAAGTTGACCTCTACACCCTCTCCAACGGGCAGGGCATAAAGGTGAAAGTAGCCACCTACGGTGGCGTTATTACGGAGTTGTGGACGCCCGACAGAGAGGGCGTGATAGGCAACATCGCGCTTGGCTTTCCGTCGCTCGACGGCTACCGCAGCGAGGCGTTCCTGAAATCGGGGCCTTACTTTGGCGCTTTGGTTGGCCGCTACGGAAATCGTATCGGCAGCGCAAAGTTTACGCTCGATGGCGTGGAGTATACGCTTGCCGCCAACAACGGCGCTAACCACCTGCACGGCGGCATTAGCGGATTTGACAAGGCCGTATGGAGCGCCGAAGAAATACGCGAAGCGGAGGCGGTAGGCGTAAAGCTGAGCCACCTGAGCGCGGATGGCGAAGAAGGCTATCCGGGCAACCTGAACGTAGAGGTTACCTACCTGCTAACAAAAGATAACGAGCTGAAAATAAAGTATAGGGCAACCACCGACAAGCTCACGCACTGTAACCTTACCAACCACACCTACTTTAACCTCTCGGCAGGCAAGGCGCCCGATGCGCTGGGGCACGAGCTTACCATTTTGGCCGATAAGTATACGGCGGTGGACGCAGGGCTTATTCCTGTCGGCCTGCCGGCAGAGGTTGAGGGAACGCCCTTTGACTTCCGCACGCCGCACACCATTGGCGAGCGCATTGACAACGACAACGAGCAGCTGAACAACGGCGGCGGATACGACCACAACTTTGTGCTCAGCTCAGGCGGCGGCGGCGAGCCGGCTTTGGCGGCGGTGGCCTATGAGCCGCTCAGCGGGCGAGTGCTGGAGGCATATACCACCGAGCCGGGCGTACAGTTCTACTCCGGCAACTTCTTGGATGGCTCCCTTGTTGGCGTGGGCAACGTGCAGTACGGCAAGCGCTACGGCTTTTGCCTCG
Organism: Prevotellaceae bacterium; assembly: GCA_031263185.1. Classification (GTDB taxonomy): domain Bacteria; phylum Bacteroidota; class Bacteroidia; order Bacteroidales; family UBA932; genus JAITMY01. Next base: position 9,046 of record JAISGH010000123.1, read on the forward strand.
AAACGCAGCACTTTCCCGATACACCCAATCGGCCTGACTTCCCAAGCACGGAGCTGCGTCCGGGGCAAACCTACGCGAGCGAAACAACCTATAAGTTTTCCGTCAGGTAAGCCCTCCCAGGAGTGGGAGAAATGCTCGAAAAAAATGCTCGAAAAAAATTTCGTAACTTAAATAAAACATGATTGTACTATGAATTGGTATTCGCATCAGTTTGAACCTCTTGACTGGGGCATTATAGCCTTTGGGGTATTGTTTATTGCATGGCTTGTATGGCGCGCCATACAAAAGCAGAAGCAGCTTCAGGGAGGCGAATCCAGCCGTGCCTACTTCTTAGGCGGCGAGCCTTGGTATGTAATGGGTGCCGCTATTTTTGCCGCCAACATCGGCTCGGAGCACCTTGTGGGCCTTGCCGGAGCCGGAGCCGAAACCGGCATGGGAATGGCTCACTGGGAAATGCAAGGCTGGATGATTTTGGTTTTGGGCTGGCTTTTTGTACCTTTCTACAAGCATAGCGGCGTGTTTACTATGCCCGAATTTTTGAACCGTCGCTATACCCGCAATACAAGCTCATGGTTGTCAATCATTACGCTTATTTCGTATGTGCTGACAAAGGTGAGCGTTACGGCATTTACCGGCGGTATTTTCATGGAAAGCTTGCTTGGCTTGCCGTTCTGGTATGGCGCAATCGGCTTGGTGCT
>JAISGH010000164.1 GCA_031263185.1 Prevotellaceae bacterium
TTAGTTTTAAATGCCGTAAGAGCAAAGCTGGTGCTACGAATGTTCGCTGTGATTAAATTTAATGTTTTTTATGACAGAAATTATGCTTTTGAACTTGCATAAATCATAAGAACAGGTCAACGACCTACGGGAGATAGCTCATCCCCTCTCTCCCTGCCTGCCTGAAAGTCAGGACACAACGCTAAGTCCTGCCTTTCAGGCAGTTATTGAATAACTTAATGACATTGCGCAAAGAGGGAGAGTAGTGGCAGCGGCTTTGCCACCCACTTTCAACCTTTGATTCGTATTTTTTGTCATGTACTAAGATACGTGCATCCATTGCATGTACGTTGTCTATCATTCTTTCCGGATCAGGAAAGCGCACAGAATCGAAATCATGGCTTCCCCAGGTATTCTGAGGCCAGTTTTTCCGCTCCAGCGCCGCCGCTTTACAGTCTGTTGTATGCATACCTAAATTTTTTTTCGCAAAAAAAAAGGTACGAATAAATAATACTAAGAGATGAGAAATAAATAACATATAACAGATATAAAAGTGTCGTCCCTGCGGAACTCCGCTTGCTGCAAACCCCGCAGGGGTGATACTCTATTAACCGTATGCTTCAGCATACGGATAGACGATGTGTCGTCCCTGCGGGACGGCGTAAGCATCTATTGAATATAAATTCTAGTGTATTATGTATAGTCCGAAACGAAAGCGAGGTGAGGGAAGCAGTAGCCGAATTTTTCGTCTGTCAATCTGTAAAGCATTTGCTTGTCAATCTGTAAAGCATTTTTCTGTCAATCTGTAAAGCATTCGCTTGCCAATCTGTAAAGCATTCGCTTGTCAATCTGTAAAGCATTCGCTTGTCAATCTGTAAAGCATTTGCTTGTCAATCTGTAAAGTATTTGCTTGTCAATTTGTAAAGTGTTTGCTTGTCAATCTGTAAAGCATTTGCTTGTCAATCTGTAAAGCATTTTCTTGTCAATCTGTAAAACATTTGCTTGTCAATCTGTAAAACATTCTTCTGTCAATTTGTAAAGTAGAAAATATTCCCGTATCTTTGCAAAAAAAATGGAAGATATGAGCTACTATTCAAGAATAATTGAAGCAGAAATTAAGCGAAAATTAAATGCTTCGGGCGCTTTGTTGATAAAAGGACCTAAGTCGTGCGGAAAAACAGAAATGGCAAAGCAATTTGCCAAAAGCATGCTACAGGTTGACAGAGATGAACAGGTTCCGGTAGTAATGAATATTGACCCGAAAATTTTGTTGACGGGAGAAACGCCTCGATTGCTTGACGAATGGCAAGAACAACCGAAATTGTGGAATTACGTCCGCCACGAAGTAGATGATCGAAAGCAAAAGGGGCAATTTATTCTTACCGGTTCGGCAAATCCTAACGAAGACGTGAAGCTGCATAGCGGCGCCGGACGTTTTACCGTCGCAGAAATGCAAACAATGTCGTGGCAGGAAATGGGCTATTCATCCGGTTTGGTTAGCGTTGCGCAGCTGTTGAGCGGAAAAAACATTTCTTTTTTCAGCGTTGAGCTTTCGCTCGAATCAATTCTCGAAAGAATGATTAAGGGAGGTTGGCCTGCTCTGTTAGACGTATCGCTCGAAGATGCAGTTTTGTTGAATAGAGGTTACGTGGACTTACTGGCAGAAATAGATATGAGCAGAGTTTCCAACGTCAAAAGAGACCCGCAGAAAGTTCGTACATTGCTTCGTTCAATTGCTCGAAATATTGCAACTATGGTTGATAACACAACATTAGAAAAAGATATTAAGGCAGCTGAAGACGCCGATTTGTCGCGTCCAACCATAGTTGATTATTTGGATGCATTGTCCAAATTAATGATTTTTGAAGAACAGCCGGCATTTAATATGCATATACGGTCGGCAAATTCACTGCGAAAATCGCCAAAGCGACATTTTTGCGATGTATCGCTTGCCGTCGCTGCATTAAAGTTGAATAAAGAAGCGCTGTTAAAAGACCTGAAATATTGCGGATTTTTATTTGAATCGCTTGTATATCACGACTTAAAAATGTATGCAAAGGCCAATGATGCCGAAGTTTCTCATTATCGCGATTCTACCGGTTTGGAAATAGATGCAGTCGTTCGGCAAAACGGCGGCGCCTGGGCGGCTTTTGAAGTAAAGCTTGGCGCTGGAATGCATGACGAAGCAGCAAAAAATTTGTTGAAATTAAACCAGATTATTGACACGACAAAATTTTCAAAACCAGCCTCTTTAAATATTATTACCGGCGCAGGGATGAGCTACACCCGTCCGGACGGAGTAAATGTAATATCAATCGGCGCGCTTGGAAAGTAAAAAATACGAGCTTATTTGAAAAAATTGTAAATTCAACTAACGATATCCGAAAAATAGTTTTATCAAACCAAAATTGAGTCAACTTTGATGCTTGTATGTAAAAATGGACAGAATATATGGCAGTAAATACCAAATACCCTGTCCTTTTTCTTTTTGCGGTAGAGCACTTGCCAATTCGCTTAAATTGCTTACTTTTGTGCCCATAAGTGGCGATAGTTTTTATTACCTGTTTTTTTTGTAGCGGCCACAAAAAAAGTAGCTTATATCCAATTGCCGCCACTTTTCTCTTGTTTTCCAACTATTTAAGAGATTAGAAGTTTAAGTAATGACGAATAAACAAGATATAGCAGTTAAAAATGTCATCCCGTAGAGACCTCACCCCCGGCCCCTCTCCAAAGGAGAGGGGAGGCTGGCGCCGAATATCGTGTCCCTCTCCTTTGGAGAGGGGCCGGGGGTGAGGTCTCTACAACTTTTATATCCGTTATATGTTATTTATTTCTCATCCCTAAGTTCATAACAAGTAGCTAAAATTTTATGTTCGACTTAGCAATTATAGGCGGCGGGCCTGCGGGCTACGTTGCCGCCGAGCGCGCCGGAGCCAAAGGGCTTAGCGTTGCGCTGTTCGAAAAGCGAGAGCTGGGCGGCGTGTGCCTCAACGAGGGCTGCATACCAACCAAAACGCTGCTCTACAGCGCCAAGGTTTACGATACCGCCATCCACGGCGACAAGTACGGCGTGGATGCCAAAAGCGCCACCTTTGACTTTGGCAAAATTGTTGACCGCAAAAACAGGGTGGTGCGCAGGCTCGTAGCCGGCGTGGCCGCCAAGATGAAAGCGCACAAGGTTACTGTTGTCAGGGGTGAGGCCGTTGTTGAGGGGCGTAGCGCTGGCGGTATCGAGATTGCCTGCAACGGCGAGCGGTACAGCGCGGCAAACCTGCTCGTCTGCACCGGCTCCGAGGCGCTTGTGCCGCCCATTCCCGGGCTTAGGGAGGCCGGCAGCGCTGTGCTTACCAACCGCGAAATCCTTGCGCTCACCGAGCAGCCAAAGCGGCTGGTCATCATCGGCGGAGGCGTGATAGGCATGGAGTTTGCCAGCTTCTACAGCAGCCTCGGCACGGAGGTTACCGTGGTGGAGATGCTCCCCGAAATCTTAGGCGGGCTTGACCCCGAGCTGAGCGCCATGCTGCGCGACATCTACGCCAAGCGGGGCGTGAAGTTCAACCTCTCGTGCAGGGTAACCGAAGTCAGAGGGAGCGAGGTGGTGTACGTCAACCGCGAGGGCGCAGCGGCAAGCGCGGCGGGCGACAAAATACTCGTGAGCGTTGGCCGGAGGCCGGTTTCGGGCGGCATCGGGCTGGAGAAACTGGGCGTGGAGCTGCTCAAGGGCGGCGGCATCAAGGTTGACGAAAAGATGCGCACCAACATTCCCAACGTGTACGCCGCCGGCGACGTTACCGGATTCTCGCTTTTGGCGCACACTGCCAGCCGCGAGGGCGAGGTGGTGGTGAACAACATCACCGGCCGCCCCGACGCCATGCGCTACAACGCCATTCCGGGCGTGGTGTACACCAACCCCGAGGTGGCAGGCGTGGGGCTTACCGAAGAAGCCGCCAAGGCCGCCAACGTTGACTACAGGGTGGCCAAGCTACCCATGGCGTACGCCGGAAGGTTTGTGGCAGAAAACGAAGGCGGCGCAGGCCTCTGCAAGGTGCTGACGGGCGCTAAGTACGGCGAAGTGCTCGGCGTACACATGCTTGGAAACCCTTCGAGCGAAATGATATACGGAGCCTGCATGGCCATTGAGCAGGAGCTGACCGTCAAGGAGCTGCAGGAGGTGGTGTTCCCTCACCCCACCGTATCGGAAATTTTCAGGGAGGTGGCTTTTTCTTTCTAAACTTCTAATTAAAAAAATCGCCATGAAAAAAATGTTTCTCACGGCTGCTTTTATAGCGGCAACCGGCATGTCGGCATACTGCGGCAGCATGAAGCTGGTTAATGAGCAGGTAGTAGACTTGGAGGATGTTACCGCCGTAGAAATTTTATACTTGGCGGAAGATGTTACGCTGCTCGCGAGCAGTACGCCATCGCTCGTCATAAAGGAGTACATGCGCAAGGACAAAAAGGACTACTATGCCAAGATCACAAAATCGGGCGGTACGCTAACCGTCAAGCGAGGTATTCCTCCCTTGCTGCCGGCGCTGCTTCCTTTTCGCGCCAGCGTTGAGGTTTACATTCCGGCGCTGAGCGGTAAAAGTCTCAGCATAGAAACAACAAGCGCCAAGGTTAACGCCGATGGAGAGTACGCCTGCGGCCAATTGTCCATCAAGAGCCTGAGTGGTCATGTAGCCGTCAACGTAGCTACGGCAGAAGCGGTGAGCATACAAACAACGAGCGGCCACATTCGGTGTAAAGACATAAAAGGAAATGCTGACATCCGAACGTCAAGCGGCAATATTGTGCTGAATCGTACAGGCGGCAACGCTTCTGTCAGCGCAACAAGCGGCCGCATTGAAGCTGGGATGGTGGCAGGTTCGCTAACCGTAAATTCGCTAAGCGGCGACGTTAGCTGCGATGAGGTTGGCGAAAGCGCAAGCATTACAGCAACGAGCGGCCACATTCGATGTGAAGACGTAAAAGGAAACGCCAACATCCGGACGTTAAGCGGCCACATTTATCTGGGTAAGGCAGGCGGCAACGCTTCTGCCGGCGCAACAAGCGGGCGCATTAAAGTTGGGCAGGTGGCCGGTTCGCTAACCGCAAATTCGCTAAGCGGCGACGTTCGCTGCGATGCAGCAGGTGGCAGCATAGCGATAGCCACCACAAGCGGAGCTATCCAAGCTGCTGCCGCCAAAAATGTAGAGCGCATATCGCTTGCCTCAACAAGCGGACGCGTTAACCTTGAGGTACCAAGGAGCAGCAGCTTCAGCTTTTCGGCAAGAACGATGAGCGGCAAGCTGTCCGCTCCGTTTTCCGAAAAGCTGTCTCGCCCCCTCTCCGATAACGGGTTGATACAGGGTGTGGTTGGAGAAGCCGTATCGGGCGGCAGCATTGGCATAAAAACGACATCCGGCGCAATTAAAGTAGGCTGGATAAATTGATGTGGAGTAGAAATTTTAAAGAAATAGAGTTTATATTCAATAGACGGAAATGAAGTTTTATAATCGCGAAAGAGAGATAGAAAGGCTGCATGAAATACGTGCGCTGTCGCTCGAAAATGCGCAGTTTACCGTTGTTACGGGAAGACGGCGCGTTGGCAAAACGCAGCTGCTTTTGCAGGCGTACAAAGACGAGCCAACGCTCTACTTCTTCGTATCGCGCAAGGCAGAACCGTTTCTTTGCCGGGACTTTCAGCAGGAAATTTCCGACAAGCTCGGCGTACCGATGCTTGGCGAAATTCGCGAATTTTCAAAAATCTTCCAATTCCTGATGCAAATTTCTGCCAAGCAGCACTTTACGCTGCTCATTGACGAATTTCAGGAGTTTTTGCGCATTAACCCTGCTGTTTTCAGCGATATGCAGCATTTTTGGGACATCTACAAGGACAAAAGTAAAATCAACCTTTTGGTTTGCGGGTCGGTTTATTCGCTGATGCACAAAATTTTTGAGGATTACAAAGCGCCGCTTTTCGGGCGCGCCACGCAGTTTCTGCACGTAAAACCGTTCAAGGTTGCGGTTTTGAAGGAAATTTTGGTAGAAAATGCCCCCGATTTTTCGTCCGACGATTTGCTTGCGCTCTACGCTTTTACAGGCGGCGTGGTAAAGTACGTGCAGCTATTGGTTGATAGTAAAGCATTTACCAAAAACAAAATGCTAAATTACGCTGTGCGCGAGGACTCGCCGTTTATTACTGACGGTAAAAACATGCTGGTTGAGGAGTTTGGCAAGGACTATACCATCTACTTTACCATTCTTTCGGCGATTTCGCGGGGTGAAAATACGCGCGGGCAAATCGAAAACACGGTTGGCAGCGAGGTGGGCGGCTACCTTGCGCGAATGGAGCACGATTATGGGCTGATTACAAAGCAAATACCCATTTTTGCAAAATCGGAAACAAAGAACGTACGCTATACGATTGAAGATAATTACTTAACCTTCTGGTTTCGTTTTATTTACAAATACAGCCATGTCATTGAAATTGCGCAGTTCGGCGCACTTAAACAAATTATAGAGCGCGATTATGCGACGTTTTCGGGGAAGATTTTGGAGCGATATTTTCGCGAAAAGCTGCTCGAAACGGGCAATTTTACGAGAATTGGCAGCTATTGGGACAGAACCGGACAAAACGAAATCGACTTGGTTGCTGTAAATGAATTAAGTAAAACGGCAATTATTGCCGAAATCAAGCGCAACGAGCAGCATATTCGCTACAATGCGCTGAAAGAAAAAGCCGAGAACATGCTCGCAAAAACGGGTAGCTTGAAAGATTACAGCGTTGCATATCAGGGGTTATCGTTGGCTGATATGTAAAATTTAAAATTCAAAAACGGTTATCAGTAAACACATACGCAATATTTTTGCAGAAGGCGAATTGCAGGAAAATGTGGTATGTGCAAATTTTGCACATACTACTCCATATGGCGCTATAGGCAAAATAATATCAAAAACAAGAACCGACGAAAATGTTTTTTATGAGGATTTATGTTTTCAGGCTCAACCCGCAGGGTTGAATGTGATTAACCCCCAATGAAGCGAAGCGATTGGGGGGGATGAAAAATAGATAATTCTAAATCAATTAAAAATCAAAAAATATTATGCCAAAATCTCAACTTGTAGATCCGAAATTTCTCCGCCGGGCGGGGGAAATAACGTTTGCTCCAATTCCCGTAAACCGTTACAGCAAGACGGTTGCGGAGGAGCTGCAAAGCAAAAACTTTACCAAGGACGACCTCCGGCGCATTTACCACGATATGGTGGTAATTCGCGAGTTTGAAACCATGCTGAATCTGGTAAAGACTACCGGTGCTTACGAGGGTGTGCCCTACAACAATCCGGGGCCTGCCCACCTCTCGGCGGGTCAGGAGGCTGCCGCCGTAGGTATGGCCTACACGCTGGATGCCAACGATTTTATTTTCGGCTCGCACCGCAGCCATGGCGAAATTCTTGCCAAGGGCCTGCGGGCTATTGAGCTGCTGAGCGACGACGAGCTCAAGAAAATCATGGACGAGTTTTGGGGCGGCGCAACGGTGGCCGTGGCAAAAAAAGGATTTGCGGGGACAACCAAGCAGCTGGGACGGCGCTTCCTGCTCTACGGCGCCATGGCGGAGATATTTGCCCGCGTAACGGGCTTCAACAAAGGCTTGGGCGGCAGCATGCACACCTTCTTCACCCCGTTTGGCATCTACCCCAACAACGCCATTGTGGGCGGTAGCGGCGATATTGCCGTTGGCGCCGCGCTCTACAAAAAGGTAAACCGCAGGCAGGGCATTGTGGTGGCCAACATTGGCGATGCCTCTATGGCGTGCGGCCCTGTGTGGGAAGGGCTTGTATTCGCCACCATGGACCAGTACAGGCAGCTTTGGGAGGGCGATATGAAAGGCGGGCTGCCCCTCATCGTCAACATCATGAACAACGACTACGGCATGGGCGGACAAACGCGCGGCGAAACAATGGGCTACGACTTTGCCGCCCGCATCGGCGCAGGGGTCAACCCCGAGCAAATGCACAGCGAGCGCGTGGACGGCTACAACCCGCTGGCCGTTATTGAAGCCTACCGGCGCAAGCGGAAAATTCTGGAGGGAAAAAACGGGCCGGTGTTGCTCGACGTGGTTACCTACCGCATATCGGGACATTCGCCCTCCGACTCGTCGTCGTACCGCACCAAGGAGGAGATAGACGCGTGGGCTGCCGAGGACTGCATTGCGGCGTTTGGCAGGCAGCTGCTGGAGGCGGGCGTTGCCACCCAAGCCGATTTGGACGCCACGTGGAAGGAGGTGAAGGCGCTAATGCTCGACGTTTTCAAGCTCTCCATCGACGATACGCTGTCGCCGCGAATGGATTTGTCGAAAAATCCGGAGCTGCTGGGAGAGATGACCTTTTCTAACCAGTCCGTTGACTCTCTGTCCGGCGCAAAGCCCGAGGTAAACCACCCGCTGAGCGAAAACCCTCGCGTACAGCAGATTGCCAAGAAAGAGCGTTTTGTGGTTGACAAAAACGGCAAGCCCGTCTCCAAGATGAAGCAGTACCAGCTGCGCGACGGCATTTTTGAAGCCGTTATCGACCGCTTCTACAAGGATGCCTCGCTGATTGCCTACGGTGAAGACAACCGCGACTGGGGCGGCGCGTTTGCCGTGTACCGCGGCCTCACCGAGGCGCTGCCGTACCACCGCTTTTTCAACGCGCCCATTTCGGAGGCCTCCATCGTTGGCGCGGCCATTGGCTACGCCATGTGCGGCGGGCGCGCGATACCCGAAATAATGTACTGCGATTTCCTTGGGCGCTGCGGCGACGAGGTATTCAACCAGCTGCCCAAGTGGCAGGCCATGAGCGGCAACGTGCTCAAGATGCCGGTGGTGGTGCGCGTGTCGGTCGGGTCAAAGTACGGGGCGCAGCACTCGCAGGACTGGACTTCGCTGGCGGCGCACATCCCGGGGCTAAAGGTGGTATTTCCCGCCACGCCCTACGATGCCAAAGGCCTGATGAACGCCGCGCTGCAGGGCACCGACCCCGTTATCTTCTTCGAAAGCCAGCGCATTTACGACGTGGGCGAGCAGTTTCACCAGGGAGGCGTTCCCGAGGGCTACTACGAAATACCCCTTGGCGAGCCTGACGTGAAGCGCGAGGGCAGGGACGTTACCATCCTCACCATCGGCGCAACGCTCTACAGGGCGCTCGACGCCGCCAAAATGCTGGAGGAGAAGTACGGCATGAGCGCCGAAGTTATTGACGCCCGCTCGCTGGCGCCGTTCAGCTACGACAAGGTGCTGGCTTCGGTCAAAAAAACCGGGCGCATCATCATCTCCGGCGACGCCTCGAGCCGCGGCTCTTTCCTCAACGACCTTGCCCGCAACGTTACCGAGCTGGCCTTCGACTACCTCGACGCGCCGCCGGTGGTGCTGGGGTCGCGCAACTGGATTACGCCGTGCTACGAGCTCGAGAGCGCTTTCTTCCCCCAGCCCGAGTGGTTTATTGACGCCATCCACGAAAAGATTGTCCCGCTCAAAGGCCACATCCCCACGTGCAACTTTTCCAACGCCGAGCAGGTGCGCAGGGCAAAGGAGGGAGTGTAGAAACAATTAACAATTAACAATTAACAATTAAGAATTAAGACCTAAGAGTTATGAGTTGACCTCTTTTCCGTCATTCTGAGAGTAGCGAGGGATGACGGGGAGTGGGGAAATCTTTGAATTTTTAAATTATGGGATATTTGAATTTTATAAATCCGCTGCACGTCAACGCGCATCTGCACACGCCCTACTCGTTCAGCGCATTCGACAAGCTGACGGAACCGCTGGATATGGCAAAAAAGGAGGGCGTGTCGGTGGTTGGCATCAACGATTTCTACTCAATGAATGGCTATCAGGAGTGGAATCTGGAGTGCTACTTGCGCAAGCTCTATCCGCTGTTTAACATCGAATTTATTTCGCTGCAAAAGGAGGATATGGCGGCTGACATTCGCGTGAACGACCCCAACAACCCTGGGCGTACCTACCTCAGCGGAAAAGGTATGGCGTACCCCGTAATCCTGCCGGAGCCGTTTGCGGGAGAGCTGGCGGCGGTGCGCGAGGAGTCTAACGCCCACGTAGAAAAAATGTGCGGCAAGCTGAACGAGCTGCTCGCAAAGGTCGGCGTGGGGTTTTCGCTCAGCTTTGACCTCATAAAAAAGGAGCTTACCAAGGGCTGCGTACGCGAGCGGCACCTTGCAAAAGCCTTGCGCATGGAGGTGCACAGGCAGAGTAAAGGTTGCAGGGAGGAGGCAACCAAGCTTCTTGAGGCTGTGTTTGGCGGAAAAAAGCTGCAAGCCGACGTTGACAATTTTGCCGCCGTAGAAAACGAAATACGCGGAACCCTTCTGAAAGCGGGCGGCGCGGCTTTCGTTCCGGAAAACCCAAAGGCGTTTTTGTCGCCGGACAGCGTTTGCAAAATTATTCTGGCGGCAGGCGGCATCCCCACGTATCCTTTCCTTGCAGACGACGCGAAGGGCTGCTTTACCGATTTTGAAAAAGATTTGCAAAAAGCAGCTGATGCGCTGAAGCAGCGCAGCATCTACTCGGTAGAGTTTATCACCACGCGCAACTCAATGGAGGCGCTGGAGCAGTACGCTACCTGCCTGCACGAGCAGGGCTTTGTGGTAACGTTTGGCAGCGAGCACAACACGCCGGCCATGGAGCCTGTAAAGCTTTCGGTGCGCGGCGGCCAACCGCTTTCGCAAAAGCTGGTGGAGATTGGGTACGCCGGAGCTTGCGTAGTGGCGTCGCACCAGCAGGCCGTGCTGAACAGAAAGCAGGGATACCTCGACGCCAACGGCAAAGCCGACGTTGCCCGCCGCGACGAGTACATCAAAGACGGGGACAGGATTATCAAAGCTGCGGTTTACTCCAAAAGGTGAACATAACGCAATGAGTAAAGCGTCCGGATTCCAAAAAAAATAGTAGAATGGCGTAGGATTAGAAACAGAAAGAAAAAACGCTGAAAATATCGAAAAAAAACGCTTGCAAAAAGAAAAATATACTTACCTTTGTTGCTATGAAAAATTTTGATAGGAGCATATATACGGATTTTTCTAAGGTCTTCTTAGATGTTGCGAAGTACGTGTTAACAGGTACTATTTTATCTGTATTTATTGGCGAATTCAAAGGTAACTTACTGATGGTGTATATTGTCAGCCTTGCGGTACTCTTTATATCTGTAGTATTATACTTAATTTTTCACAAAATAGGGAGAAAATAAATTATGCTTGGTTTATACTTTGGAATAGCCGGACTTATAATGGTTGCTATTCTCGGACTTGTTGGCGGATTGTTACTTGGCGGTGACAGAAGAAAATAAAAAATGCCCATTCGGGCATTTTTTATTTCAATACAAATATTACTTAATGAAACAAATTTTTAAATCATGGAACCTTTAAACGACCTCATCCAAATTTCCCAATTTTACGGCAAGGACAGCCGCTACGTGATTGCCGGCGGCGGCAACACTTCGTACAAAAACAGCGAGAAGCTGTGGGTGAAAGCTAGCGGCTACAGCCTTGCCGCCATTACGGAGGAGGGCTTTGCCGTGCTCGACCGCCGCAAGCTGAGCGTGATTTCGGAAAAGACGTACCCTGCGGATGCCGCCCTGCGCGAGGAGGAGGTAAAAAACGACCTGGCTGCTGCCTGTATCACCAAAAACCGCCGCCCAAGCGTGGAAACATCAATGCACAACGCCATCAGCGCAAGCTACGTGGTGCACCTTCACCCCACGGCGGTGAACGCGCTGATGTGCTCGCAAAACGCCGAAAAGTCAGCAGCGAAAATATTCGGCAGCCAAGCGCTCTACATTCCCTACATTGACCCGGGGTACGTGCTCTTCAAGGAAGTCGAAACCCGCATCAAACGCTACAGGGCAGAGCATGGCGTTGAGCCGGAGGTTATTCTGCTGCAAAACCACGGCATTTTTGTGGGCGCAGATTCTGTCAAAAAGGTGAAAAGCGTGTACGATGAGGCGCTGGGAAAAATTGAGGCGGCCATCGTAACGCCGCTGCCGACGGAGGAAAAGAAAGAGAAGGAGTCGGAAGAAAGCCACAGCGCCTGCTCGTCCGGCGTAAGCGTGCAGAGGGTAGTTCCCGCCATCCGCATGATGCTGAGCCGGCAGGGTCTGAAAACGCTGAAGGTGGCAAGCAACGCCCTCGTAAGCTACTTTTGCAGCTCCGAAGAAAATTTTGAGAAGGCGTCGCGCCCTTTTTCGCCGGACATTATTGTTTACTGCAAGTCGAGCTACATCTACATCAGCGGCGGCAGCGAGGAGGAAATCCTGTGCGCCGCAGAGAAGAAAATCGGAGACTACGAAAAACGGTACGGATACACGCCAAAGGTAATTCTCATCAAGGGAGCAGGCTTGGTAGCGGTGGGCGATACCGCCGCCGGATGCGACGTTATCCTCGACGTTTTTCAGGATATGATGAAAATAGCTTTCCTCGCGCAATCCTTCGGCGGCGGGCACCCCATGACGCAGGAGCAGGTTGACTTTATTGACGCCTGGGAGGTGGAAAGCTACCGGCGGAAAATCAGCGCCGGCGCTAACGCCGGACGCGCGGAGAACAAAATCATCGTTGTTACCGGCGCGGCGCAGGGCTTTGGCGAGGGCATTGCGCGCTGCCTCGTCAAGGAGGGCGCCAACGTTGTGGTTGCCGACCTCAACGAAGCCGCCGGAGCGCAGGCCGTGCAGCAGCTCAACGCGCTGGCAAAAAGTAACCGCGCCGTCTTTGTCAAAGCCAACGTGGCCGATGTGGACAGCGTTGACAGCCTCATTACCGCTACCGTCAAAAATTTTGGCGGGTTGGACATTTTCATCAGCAACGCCGGTATTCTGCGCGCCGGAGGCTTGGAGGATATGACGCCCGAAAGCTTTGAGCTGGTTACGAAAATAAACTACAGCGCCTACTTTTACTGCACCCGCGCCGCCTCGCGCGTAATGAAGCTGCAAAACAGGTACAGCGAGGCGAGCTACGGCGATATTATCCAAATCAACTCCAAGTCGGGCCTGCGCGGCAGCAAGGCCAACTTTGCCTACGCCGGCGGCAAGTTTGGCGGCGTGGGGCTTACGCAGTCGTTCGCGCTGGAGCTGGCGCCGTTTCGCATCAAGGTCAACGCCATTTGCCCGGGCAACTTTTACGAGGGGCCTCTGTGGAGCGACCCCGCCAGCGGCCTGTTTGTGCAGTACCTGAAGGCAGGAAAGGTGCCCGGAGCAAAAACAGTGGAGGACGTGCGCGAGTTCTACATGTCGCAAGTCCCCATGAAAAAAGGTACCAGCCCCGAAGACGTTGCAAAGGCCGTGCTCTACGCGGTAGAGCAAACCTGCGAAACAGGGCAGGCCATTCCGGTTACCGGCGGGCAGGTGATGCTGAGCTGAAATACGAAAGTAACGTTTGCGCGCTTTGATTTATGCCCTCCTACTCCTTACCTCTGTAAGCTGCGTAAAACGCCACCGGAAATACAAAAAGCGTCAAAATTGTTGCCGAAACAAGCCCGCCGATGACCACTATTGCAAGCGGCTTGGACGTTTCCGAGCCAATGCCGGTGGAAAGCGCGGCGGGAAGCAAGCCCAGCGTTGCCATCAAAGCCGTCATAACAACAGGGCGTACGCGCGTGCGCAGCCCATTTTTTATGGATTTCTCCAGCAGCCGGTAGCCGCTGTACTCGCGGCTGTTGCTGTGTATGTTTTTCTTAAAAACGGAAATCAAAATCACGCCGTTCTGGATACAGATGCCAAACAGCGCAATAAATCCGATGCCCGCCGAAATGCTGAAATTCGTACCCGTAACAAGCAGCGCCGCAATGCCGCCGATAATGGCAAACGGCACGTTGAGCAGCGCCAGCCCCGCGTCCTTCACGTTGCGGAACATCATGAACAGAATCAGGAATATCAGGCAAATGCTGATGGGGATAACTTCGCTCAGGCGCTTGGAAGCGCGCTGCTGGTTTTCAAAATCTCCGGCCCAAACAATGTCGTAGCCTTTGTCCAGCGTTACCTGCCGGCTTACCTTTTGCTGCGCTTCGGCAACGGCGCTGCCCATGTCGCGCCCGCGGACGGAGAACTTGATGGCGGCGTAGCGGCGGTTTTCGTCGCGGAAAATCAGGCCGGCGCCGGTTGTGGTTTTGAGCGTGGCAATGTTTTTGACCGGTACCTGCGAGCCGTGCGAGGTAGGAATCATCAGGTTGTTGATGGTGCTCTCGTCGCTGCGGTAGTCCTTGTCGTAGCGCAGCCGCAGCTGAAATTTCTTTTCGCCCTCGTAAATGTGCGAAATGGCCTTGCCGCCAATGGCCATTTCAACAACTGCGTTGGCGTCGTTGGTCATAACGCCGTGCAGCGCCATCTTTTTCTGGTCGAGGTCAATTTGTATTTCGGGCTGCCCGATGTTGCGGATAATACCCAAGTCCTCAACGCCGCGAATATCCTTCATGACGTCAAAAATTTCTTTTGCGCGGGCTTCGGAGTAGCTGAGGTCGTTGCCGTAAATTTTTACGCAAAGCGCTCCCTTTACGCCCGAAACGGCTTCCTCCACGTTATCCATAATGGGCTGCGAAAAGTTGAGGTCAACCCCCGGATAGGCCGCCAGCCGCGCGTTCATCTCGCCAACCAGCAGTTCCTTGTCTTTTTTCTCTTTCCACTCCTTTTTGGGGTAAATATCAATGAGAAATTCAATGTTGTAAAACCCTGTCGGGTCGGTTCCGTCGTTGGGGCGGCCGGTTTGCGACAGTATCTGCTTCACTTCGGGAAATTCAAGCAAAATCGTCCGCATTTTCTTTGCCAGCGCGCGCGATTCGTCCAGCGAAACGCTCATTGGGCAGGTGGCGCGCATGTAAATTGCGCCTTCGTCCAGCACGGGCAAAAATTCTGTTCCGAGAAGCTTAAACATTCCCAGACCCAGCGCCACAACCACGGCGGCCGCTGCCAGCGCTACCCGTTTATGCTTAAATACTCCGGAAAAAGCGCTCATCACGGTTTCTGTGAGGAGCGAAACGAGGCGGTTATTCTTTTCTGCCACATTTTTTTTCAGCAACATGCTGCACAAAGCGGGTACAAGCGTGAGCGTGAGAATGAGCGCGCCGAGCAGGGCAAAGCCGAGCGTCCAGGCCAGCGGCGAAAACATTTTGCCCTCTACCTTTTGGAACGAAAAAATCGGCAGCAGCGCCACAATAATTATCAGCTTCGAAAAGAAAATGGCCTTGCCCAGCTCCGCGCCCTTTTGCTTGATCATCCCCATTTTGGCAAGAGAGTTGAAGCGGTTCATTCCCAGCTCTTTCGCTCGATGGTCGAGCATCACGAACAGCCCTTCGACCATTACCACCGAGCCGTCGATGATAATTCCGAAGTCGATTGCGCCCATCGACAGCAGGTTTGCGCTCATTCCTTTTAGCGTAAGGCAGATAAATGCAAAAAGCAGCGAAAGCGGAACAACCAGCGACACCGTCAGCGTAGTGCGCCAGTCGGCCATGAAAATAAATACGATAACCGTAACCAGCAAAATGCCTTCGAGCATGTTGCCGATCACGGTGTGGGTAGCGAAGCGAATTAAATCGTTACGGTTGTAAAAGGTGTTGATATGCACGTCTTCGGGCAGTATTTTTTCGTTGAGCTCGTCAATTTTTGCCAGTACCGCCTCAATAACGCGGGACGGATTTTCGTCCTTGCGCATCATCACAATACCCTCTATGACATCGTCCTGCCTGTCGCGCCCGGCGTGCCCCAGGCTGGGTAGGGGCATGATGTTGACTGCCGCAATATTTTTGACCAAAACGGGAGTTCCGTTGGTATTTTTGATAATGATGTTGCCTATTTCCTCTTCGTTGTTGAGCAAGCCGATACCCCGCACCACAAACGCCTGCGCGTGGTCTGTAATCACGTCGCCGCCCACGTTGATGTTGCTCTTGGCAACGGCGCCGTAAATGTCGAGCGGCGTAATGTCAAAGCTGGCCATAAGGTTGGGGTTGACCGTAATTTCGTAAGTTTTGACCTCGCCGCCAAAGCTGACCACGTCGGCAACGCCCGGCACGCCGAGCAGGTTACGCTCTACAACCCAGTCCTGAATGGTTTTGAGGTCCATTATCGTTTGCCCCCTGCCCGAAAGGGTGTAGCGAAAAATTTCGCCGGTTGGCCCCGTAGGCGGCTGCACATCGGGGTCTGCGCCTTCGGGCAGCTCCACGTCGCGCAGCATGTTGTTGACTTGCTGGCGGGCAAAGGCGTCGTCAACGCCGTCGTCGAAAATAACCTTCACTACCGACAAGCCGAAAACCGTTGTGGAGCGCACCGAAGTTTTCTTTTGCACCGGATTCATCGCTATTTCTATCGGAATACTGACATACTTTTCCACCTCCTCTGCGCTGCGCCCCTGCCACTGCGTAATAATGGTAATCTGCGTGCTGGTAACGTCGGGAAACGCTTCTATCGGAATGTTCCGGAACGAAATAACGCCCCACGTTACGAGCGCAAGCGTCGCCAAGAGAATAAAAATTTTATTTTTCAACGAAAAGGCTATGATGCCCTTTATGAACTTATCCATATTGCTGAGCTATTTTTAGTTACAATTTTTCTACCAATTTTTTGTCGAGAACTTCTTCAAACTCTTAAAATGAGGGAATGAGGTTATAGAGAGATTTGTAATCTATTGCTACTGAGGTTTTTGTTGTAAAATTAGGTTGGGAAATGAGGTTCTTTTGAGAGTAACAAAATCACAATTCTTTTAGCGCCTCAAACAGAAATACTTGCGAGCCGGTAATGACTGTTTCGTTGTCTGCAACTCCCTCCACGTAGCATTTGTCGCCGTTGCGCAAGATTTCTTTCACGGGGCGGATTTCGGGGCTGCTGTCCCTATTCATGACAACTACGTACACTCTGTTGCTGTCGAAAACGAGCGATTTTGAGGGCACCGCAACTGCCGACTGCTCGCTCCTTATATCCACCTTTACGGAAACAAACATGCCGGGCATCAGGCTGTTGCCGCTGTTGGCGAGCGACACGCGGGCTTTCACCGTGCGCGTTTCGGGGTGGAGCACGTTGTAAATCCTGTCGATTTTACCTTCGTAAATTTTGTCGGGGTTCGACAGGGTGTGTACGCTTACCGCCTGCCCAAGCCGAACGCGGGCAATATCCACCTCAAAAACATCCGCCAAAATCCACACAACCGACAGGTCGGCAATGGAAAAAAGCGGGTCGGCCATGTCGGCGCGTACCTCGGAGTTGTTGGCGATGTTCTTGGCAAAAACGTAGCCGCTGATTGGCGCAGCAAGCACGTAGAGCGAATTTTCGCCGCCGGTGATTGCCGCTACATTTTCGGCTTTTTGCAGCTCCGACAGGGCTTTTTCGTACTCGGCGCAGGCGGTAGTATACTCGCGCTCGGACACCAAATAGCTTTCGTACAGCTCTTTGTAAGTTTCGCGGTTTTTGCGGGCGATGTCGAGGTTAGACTTTGCCAGCGCCAGCTCGTTGCTCACGCCCGCCACCTCTACGCTTTTGAGCACGGCAAGCGTTTGATCTTTATGCACATAGTCGCCAAGCTCCACGCTTACCTGCTCCGATCGCCCGCTCACAAGGGCGTACACGCTTGCCTGACGGGCTTCGTCGGGCACAATGCGCCCGTTGAGCTTCAGCTCGTAGCTGATTTCTTCGGAGTGGGCAACCGATCTCGGCAGCGAGGCCAAAAAGCTGCCGCTAAGCGCTTCTTGTTTGGCGCTTTCGGGTTTGCTTTGCTTGCACGAAATGCCAAGCGTTACCATGCTTGCAGCCACTGCTGCAAATGCTACTGTTCTTTTTTTCATCGTATTTTTCATCGTATTTTTCATCGTAGTATGCTATTTTTTTTGGCTACTCCGTAACCCAGAGAGTCTTCTATACTGTGCGTGGGATGGTTTTGTGTATTGCCATGTAGAGACGGGGCGCGCCCCGTCTCTACGCATTGCAGTAACCTTCCTGTAACTTGCAAGCAGGAAAGCAATGCACAAAACCTTGCCGCGTACAGTATAAAACCTGCCTGCTAAAAATCATTGCCCACCGCAAATCGAAGTTCCTCCATTGTTTGGGCTTTCTTGTTTTTTATCTGATTGATTTTGACTGTATTATCCTTATACGATTCGTAAAAATCGGTAAATTCGAGCATGCTTACATTTTTCTTTCGGAAGTTATCCGTAATGCTCTGCAAAAGCAGCTGCAAGTTGTGCTCAAAATCGGTGTCTATCGAGCGGCTTATCCTGTCGGCTTCCAGGGCGTTGGCGTATGCCTTCAGCACTTCGTTTTCTACCTCAAGCTGCTTTTTGCCGGCAAGCAGCTCCTTTTGCGCGGCCATTGCTTTTGCCGCGCGAATATTGCCTTTGTTGCGGTCAAAAAGCGGCAAGGGCATTGACATGTTCAGCCCAAACAAGTTCTTAACAAAGCCGCCCCGCCTGTCGTAGCTTACCCCAAGCGTGAGGTCGGGAATGGCGCTTGCCTTTTCCAGCGAAACCTTTTTTTGCTGATACGCCAGCTCTTCTTGCGCAATTTGCAGGTCAACGCGGTTTTCTACGGCTTGGCTTACCAATTCTGTAGGCGAAAAATTGTTGGGGTTGCGGAAAGCAAAGTCGCCGTCCTCCACATCGGGAATAAAAACCGTATGGTTGTCCTGCAGCAGAAGCTGCAGCTGCGATTGCAGCTCGTTGAACGTTGACTGCAAATCGAGCTTGTCCGACTGCAAGCCGTAGAGCAAAGCCTGAATACGCGCCTGCTCGCCGAGCGATACTATACCTTTGCCCCTAAGCCCTTTGTACGTTGTTTGCAAATCTTCGAGCAGCGAAATTTGCGCGCTGAACGAGGAGAGCGACCGGTAGGTATAGTGCAGCTCGTAAAAAATGCTGCCGAGCGAAAAGCGAAGCGTACGGAGTATGTCATAAAGCTGATTTTCTGATATTTGCAAGGAATACTTTGCCAGCGCAGCTTCTTTGCTCCGCTTGCCGCCAAGCCGTATTAGCTGCTCTACGGCAAAGGTGTACTGCCCCGTACCCTTGCTAACGTCAAGCCACCGGTAGTTTTCGAGGTTGTGAATGTTTGTCGAAGCCGAGAAAGTAGGGTTGCTAAACAGCTTTGCCTGTAGCAAATTGGCCTTGGCAGCGTCAATATTGCAGCTTTCGGCCAGAAGCAGCAGGTTTTTTTCCAAAAATTGCTTTTCGGCCTGCCGGATATTAATCCTGACCGTATCCTGCGCCGATACGCCGCGCGCGTAAAGCATCGCCATGGCAATGCAGGCATACGCTATTCTGTTGACATTCATGTAGCTATTTTTTTTGTGAATAAAATAGTTTATTTTCAATAGTTGGGTAGTGCGCCAAAAATAATTTTGTTGCAACGGTGATGGGCGCTTGCGCCGTTCCGTAGGGACGACAACCGTAAGCTAAAGCATACGGTTAATAAAGTGTCACCCCTGCGGGGTTTGCAGCAGGCGGATGTCCCTTCCGTCAAGTCCCTACGGGACGGCGCAAGTGTCTATTGTAGTGGGATTGTGAGAGCACCGAGCTACATCCGGCGCCGCAACAGCGGCGCTATCCTTTTGGCGGATGGTCAACTTGGTCAAGGCAGGATAGCTGTAGTATGGCTTCGTTGGTGGGGGGAAATATTTTTTCTATTTTAATCGAAAATTTGCTCCGGAGCTCAAGCAGCTGCGAAAATTGCTGCGAAATGAACGGCTGAGCTATTTTGGCGGCGCTGTACGATTCGGACAAATCGCCGTCTTCGTCAACATCGTTGTGGTTGCCAACAATTAACCTGACCAGCAATTCGCACAAGCTGTTGACTTCAGCCTGCTTGCTACTCTCCATCTCGGCAGGAGCTACAAACAAACCTCTGTTCATGTACGCCGTCAGCAGGAGTACGATTGCTATATACTTTGAGATATTTTTCATTCTCTACTATCTTTTCTACTCTTTTTTCTCTACTAAACCCGAAATACGGTTGCTACCTTACGTAGCGCGGTTCAATAACCGTCAAGCAATGAATACTGTAAAATTATACTGTAAAATAATATTGTGAAATTATGATTGCGATTTTTGGTGCGCCAAAATTACATAAAAATTCCGGATTTCAAAAAGCGTGAGGTAAAAAGGTGTGTATTTCAAATTGTTGCTTTCGCGGGAAGGACGGCGCACGGCGGGTGGTAGAGACGGGGCGCGCCCCGTCTCTACTGAAAATTAATCATTCATTAAATCCAAATTAAAATGAAAAGAAACGATGAAGTCGGGAACCCGACAGAGGCTAAAATTGCCGAGTGGAAGGAGAAGTATCCGACAGGGGTATTTGCGTATACAACCGATGACGGCAAGAGAGCCTACCTGCACGCGCCGAGCCGCAAAACGCTGTCGGCTGCCGCTACGATAGGTAAGTCCGACCCGCTGAAATACAACGAAATCCTGCTGGCCAACTGCTGGCTCTACGGCGATGAGGACATTAAAACCGATGACCGGTATTTCTTGGGAATTTCGGCAAAGCTGGCCGAACTGGTGCAGATTAAGGAGGGCGAGCTGGAAAAGTTATAGCCGGTTGCGGGTTGGAGGACGAGGACGGATGGCTGTTCAAAGCCGATGCGCTCATTCAGGCGCAACTCCACATCAGCCCCGATGCGTTGAGCGACGAAGAATGGGCGATGAAACTCCGGTTAGCTCTCTGGACGGAAGCAAGGTACTTCAACCGGTTGGGTAAAATGTTCAAGTTTTAACTTAGAAGTTGAAAGTTGGAA